>CAYORF010000134.1:0-6640 GCA_964406305.1 uncultured Anaerolineales bacterium
GTGTGAGTCTTCGCCTGCTTTTCCCCCTGCGCGAAGCGCTTAGTTCAACCTATTGATAATGCGCAAATTTGCCTATTTAACGTAGATAAACGCGCAATATTGTCTATTATCTGCTTATATCTATTATAGATTAACAAATGGGATAATTCACAGGAGATTATCTCTTCAATCTTGTTAGCAACTTCATTCTGCGCAGTATTCAATAAATGTCCATACACATCCAATGTAATACTTGGTTTTGCATGCCCTAATCTTCTAGAAGCCACTAACACATCCACCCCATTATTCAACATCAAAGACGCTGATGTATGCCTTAGATCGTGGAGCCTGTTTTCTAAGCACTTTTTTAAGTCTTGATGCATTCTTCGCTGATCCAATGGAGTCTATGACGATTCAGGAATGTGTTCAAGCCAATCCAGTGCCCCCAGGCCAGATGTGTATCCGCTCGCGAAACTGGCTGTCAGGAGGTATCCTCCGGTTGGGGCCTCCCAGTCCAGCATTTCTCCTGCGCAGAAGACGCCCGGTATAGCGCGCAGCATTAGGTGTTCATCAAGCGCTTCGAAGGTGACGCCGCCTGCACTGCTAATCGCTTCTTCCAGTGGACGAGGCGCTATTAGCGGAATAGGTAGAGACTTAATTGCGGATGCTAACCGTTTTGGATCAGAGAAATTTTTTCTTGGTACAAACTCCCACAGCAAACCAGATTTCACACCGATGATCTTTACAGTCCTTTTAAGATGTTTCGATGTCGAGTGCGAGCCGCGCGGTCGGGATAGTTTTTCGGTTACTTCTTCCTCCGTCCAATCCGGTGTCAGATCGAGTTCTATTATCGCACTGCCATCTAATTCTATTTCATCTCGTAATTGCGCTGAGATTGCGTAGATCAAGCTGCCTTCTACTCCCTTTTCCGTGATGATAAATTCGCCTTTTTTTCTTTGCCCTTTGAAGGTTATGGCAACCGATTTCAAAGGTTTCCCTTGAAACTTATCTCGGAAATAGGGCGTCCAATTAACGTCGAATCCGCAATTAGAGGGTTTTAGCGGAGCGATGTTGACATTGCGTTCTTTCAATAGCGGAATCCATCCGCCATCACTCCCCAACTCTGGTCTACTACCACCTCCTAATGCAAGGATGACTGCATCAGTATTTACGTTTTTTTCTCCATCAGGGGTTTCCAACAGGAGAGAATTATCTTTGCCCCACCCCAACCACTTGTGGCGCGTATAGATTTGTAAGCCACTTGCTTGCAATTTTTTCAGCCATGCATTTAGGAGGGGTTCAGCTTTCATCTCTTTGGGGAAGACGCGCCCCGATGAGCCTATATAGGTCTCAACACCGAGCTCGCGCGCCCATTCACGGAGTTCGTTTGGACCAAAGGCATCCAGTAGTGGCTCGATTTGGGGACGGCGCACACCATAATGGGAAAGAAAATCTTCGCGTGGTTCGGAGTGAGTCAGGTTGAGTCCGCCCTTTCCGGCGACGAGGAATTTTCGTCCCGGAGAAGGCATTGCTTCGTAAAGAGCGACTTGCACACCGCTCTTTAGCAAAACCTCCGCTGCCATCAAACCAGCTGGACCACCACCAATGATAGTAACTTGATGAGACATGATTTTATTTCCGCTCACTTAATGTTGAGGTAATCCGCAACCCTTGAATGGGACTTTAACAATCATATGGTACACCATTTTATTATAAGGATATCTTGAAATCAAGAAAGGAAATCCAAATCATTCTTTTTCGCATCTAACTTCGAATTAGTGGGTTGGGGGTTCGAGTACATTTATAGAAACCACATAATTCCACATTTATTTTGTAAAAACGGGACATATCTAGTCTCAGAGTGTGCAATGAATATTGGAGTTTAATGTTCAGCCAGGGCGAGAGGATTCGAACCCCCGATCTCACTTTCTGATGTAGGGTAATTCCTCAAGATTACTTCTTTGGTCAAAACGAAGCATTTCTAGAAACTGCTCAACACCTATCTGGTGTCGGTCGGGATGGATCTCACCAGGTACCCCTGAGTGGATAGATTCCGAACACTACACCTCCCAATGTATAGGGGAAAATAAGGTGCAATCGCGTTACTTGCTCAGAAACTTAATCTGAGATTCTGTTAACGTCAAGGAATGCTGGTGTTAACCTTCTTAATATTTATGCTCTTTATATTCATTCTTTTGTAAATTATCATGTAAAATATACCAAGGTCTTTGATGATTCCCGATATTCCCTTTAGGAAAATGTGACTGATATCTTACTCAAAACAAAATTCTATATCCCTACAACTCGGCCAAAACTCGTCTCTCGTAAACGGTTAATTGACCAATTAAACGAAGGACTGCACCGAAAGCTGACGTTCATCTCTACTCCAGCTGGATATGGTAAGACCACACTGGTAACTGAATGGTTAAGCAAGCTGCAATCGGAAGCCACTAATGGGAAACCAGGTCAATATCGAATTGCCTGGCTCTCACTCGATAAGGGTGATAACAATCTCGTCCGTTTCCTGACATACATAATCGCCGCGCTCAACCAGGTCGAGGAGTTAGGGGCTGAGTTAGGTAAAACAGCCCTGAGGATGATCCAAACTTCCCAGTCGCCCCCAACTGAGACGATTCTGACATCTCTGATAAACGAGATGGCTACAATCCCCTTCAAAGTTATCCTGGTTCTTGACGACTATCACCTGGTTGAAGAGCCATCAATTCACAACGCCCTTACCTTTTTACTAAACCAACTACCGCTCACCCTGCATCTGGCCATCGTGACCCGTGAGGACCCCCCATTACCTTTGGCCCGCTACCGGGTTCAAGATCAAATCACTGAATTGCGGGCAGCCGATCTTCGTTTTACCGAAGCAGAAGCGACTAGCTTTTTGAACGAGATCATGGAATTGCATTTATCAGAAGAGAATATCAAAGCGTTGGAAAAACGCACCGAGGGTTGGATTGCCAGCCTTCAATTGGCTGCCATCTCAATACAGGGCCAGGACGATGTAACAGCATTTATTGACACTTTTACTGGTAGCCATCGTCTGGTATTAGATTACCTGATCGAAGAAGTGCTTGAGCAGCAGTCTGAGAATGATCAGGAATTCCTCTTGAAGACATCAATTCTGGACAAATTAAATGGCTCTCTTTGCGATACCCTCACCGGTCGTGAGGATAGCCAGCAGCAATTAGAGCGGCTTGAACAGGCCAACCTTTTTTTGATCCCGTTAGACAACAAGCGTATTTGGTATCGCTACCATCATCTATTTTCAGACCTGCTGCGCCAGAAACTGATTCAATCTCAGGTGGGTGATTTAGCCTATCTTCACCAAGAGGCCAGTAAATGGTACCAGCAAGCCGGTTTCATCCAAGATGCCATCCAGCATGCTATCGCCGCAGGAGATCATGAGCGCACCGCCGCTTTGTTGGAAGAATCATGGCCTGATTGGTATTCGCCCTCTAGCCAGGTCATCTGGATGAAGTGGGTCAGCAGCTTGCCCGATGAAATTGTATACGACCGGCCCTTGCTTGGTATTGCTTACGTCCAGGTATTACTGAATTCGGGTCAATTGGAAGAAGCAGATCGCAGGCTGAAGGATATAGAGGACCTTATCTCTCGTCCTGATGGCAAAATGATTGTAGAGGACATAACTCAGCTTGAAATACTTCCCGCCTGTGTAGCGCGCTGGCGAGCCTACCATGCGCGTGCGCTTGGGGATACGCAAAACACGATCCAATATGTTGAACAAGCATTGAGCCTTTTCCCTGAAGATGATTTCTCCAACCGAGCTGGTTTGCATGGCTTGCTAGGGCTTACATACTGGGCCGATGGCGACATTGAGAAAGCATATCAGGTCTTTTCACAAGCTGTTTTCAAGAATGACATCGATAGGATTACCGGCGCTTTTGTATTGGCAGACATGAAAAGAGAATTAGGCCAGTTGCGCGAAGCAACACAAATTTGTGAGCAGGCCATCAAGCTGGCAGAAGTGCACGACCCGCCAATGCCGTCAGGTACGGAAATCACCTATTCTTATTTTGGCGAGCTTTATTGGGAGCAAGGGGAATTAGATCAAGCTTCACAAACCTTATTTGCTGCCCAATCCCTGGGCGAGGAAGTAGACTTGCTAGATTGGAAGCAATATTGGCTGATTGCCCAGGCCCAGGTCGAAGCTTCACGTAGCAACCTGGACAGCTCTTTTGATTTACTAGACGAAGCTTCCCGTCTTTTTGTGAGAACACCGGTACCAGTGGTGCGCCCGATTGCTGCCACGCAAGCTCGCATCCGGATCAGGCAAGGGCGTCTTAACGAAGCGCATGATTGGTCAACTGATCATGAACTGACCACCGATGACGCAGTCAGTTTTATGCGACTGTATGAGCACATTACCTTGGCACGCCTGTTAATCACACAATATAAAAGGGGGAAAACGCCAGAGATTTCTGAACAAGCAGATCAATTTCTAGACCACCTTTTAGCAGCCGCTAGAGATAAAAACTGGGTCAGGAGCGCCATCGAAATCATGATCTTGCAGGCATTGTTGGAAAAGGAACAAGGGCTCGTGTCCTCCGCCATTGAGCATTTGGAGCAAGCATTGCTTCTGGCGGAACCAGGAGGCTTCGTCCAGATCTTTGTGGACGAAGGCCCAGAGATGGCTGCACTCCTTTACGAAGCGCTTGCGCGGGGTGTTGCTCCGCAATTTCCCCAACGCCTGCTGGCTGCCTACCCAGCTCCGAAGCAAGAAATGGACGCGCCAAAACTGGAAAATGAAAGTTGGGTAGAGCAACTCAGCAAAAGAGAGATCGAGATACTGATGTTGATCGCTGAAGGCAGCTCCAATAAGGAGATCGCTGAGAAAGCCCACCTTTCACTCAATACCGTTAAGGCGCATACGCGTAATATTTACAGAAAATTGGATGTGAACAGCCGTACGCAGGCAATCGTAAAAGCAAAGGCATTAGGGATTTTATAAAAACATAAGAAAATCTTCTTCTCAAAGGTTCTAAAGAGCAGGTTGGTTACCAACCTGCTTTTTTGTTACAAATTTAACCCCTGGATTAACACTTTTTGGGTATGACAATCGTACACCAAGCAGATATTCTATAAGTATTAATCTCAAACCAAAAAAGGAGAAGTTATGAAAACTTACAGAATGAATGCAATGATGGCAGGAGGTCTCTACGTCCTGGGAACGGTCTTTGGGGTCATGAGTGCATTTGTCGGCGGTGAAGTGGTTTCCTCGATCATTTCGGGTAAACCGCTTGAAGGTGTGGATATTCTAGGTCTTATTAGTGCAAATGCATCCCAGCTTAATGCGGGTACATTTCTCATCCTGCTGATGGGGCTGTCGCTGACAGCGATGACGATTTTCCTGTACCCGATCCTCAAAAAGGATAGCGAAGAACTGGCGATGGGCATACTGGTATTCCGTGGAGCGATCGAGGGGGCCGGTTATTTATTTATAACCCTCAATTTTTTAACGCTTATCGCACTCGCCAGCGAGTATGTTGCTACCGGGGCAAATTCGGTCGTGTTGCAGTCCATGGGCAACGTCTTTTACCAATATGTTGACTTCATTGGCCCTGTTCACAGCATTACGTTTGTTATTGGGGCGACGTTATTATACGTATCTTTCTATCGCACCAAACTGATCCCTCGTTGGTTGACCATCTGGGGCTTGATCGGTGTGGTTCCGTATATGGCGTACGCCCTGTTGCATTTCTTCCACCTAGATAATGGTATTGGGTTCTATTTACAAATGGTGTTAGCGCCGCAGGAAATTGTGATGGGACTCTGGCTGTTGATTGCAGGTTTCAATAAGGATGCTGTCAAGAACTTGAATGAGGCGCATTAGCCTCATTCAAATTTGAGAGGATTGTATGATCGATACGAATACAACTCAACTTACTTTAGACCGCCCCGCGAGGTATCAGATCAAAGTGCCAGGGGAACTCGAAACCGAGAGGCTTGGTTTTATACAGGAAATGATGATTACAGTTGATATGGATCAGAATAAAATGCCGGTCTCGATATTGATGGGGATTTTTGACCAATCCGCTTTGCAGGGTTTTCTTCGTTATCTTTATTCACTGGGCATACCGTTGTTAGCGGTTTTGTACCTTGGTAATGGGGAACATGATAATGAATCGAATGCTTAACGGTCCCTCAAATTTGGGGGAGCAATAAACTCCTCAGCTATTTCTCGCTTATCAAATCTCAATACAGATAAAAACCGTTCGAGATCCTCGAGCGGTTCGAGTGTGGGGGATACCCCAGATGCGAGTCGAATATTGGCAAGGATTGTTTTTGTACCTAGTCGCCTTTCCAAACTAGTTTGCTGTTGCAAATAGCCTAGAAACTATGTACAAGATGTACATAGTAGACACTTTTTCTCCCACCTTTGCAACCCTTTAGACACAATTTACCCCCATAATACAGGATGGACACTATAGACACTTATTTCCCTCCAAAACCAGCTGTCTTTCGCTGGATGCATCAAATAACAGTGGCCTTCTAAGCCCTGGGTCCACCTTGCTGGGACTCGAAAGAGTAAGCTATTCAAGTACCTCCCCATCTCACAGAGAAAAATCCCTCAAAATTGGAGTGCACCCCATACGGTGGACAAATAAATAAAAACCCTCTCTTGGGTAAT
>CAYORF010000135.1:0-6616 GCA_964406305.1 uncultured Anaerolineales bacterium
TTCCAGCAGTGCGTCAATTTCTCCCCTGATGGCGTTGAGATCTTCCAACCCCAGGTATACGATCGCATATCGGACATAAGCCACCAGGTCCATTTCCTTCAACCCATCGATCACCATATCCCCCACAACTCTGGATGAAACTTCTATTTCACCCATCGCCTGTAGGTCAGATTCTACATCACCAACCAGGCGCTCAATATCAGCAGCAGAAACCGGACGTTTATCACAGCTGATCTGGATTCCCCTAATTAGCTTTGTTCGATTAAATTCCTCTCGAGTACCGTCCTGTTTCACAATCAATGGTGTATCCAGGATGGCCCTTTCATAGGTGCTGAACCGTTGCTCACAGCTGAGACATAATCTGCGGCGGCGAGTCCCACCACGTTTATCATGGGAAGTATCAAGCACCTTTGAATCATCATCTTTGCAATAAGGACATTTCATTTGTATTATCCTGATCTGTTTGGATGGCAATCAATGTGATTTTAGCATACATCGGCATCCCTCACTAGGGAAAACCATCCAATATGAGCGACTCTCTTAAAACCGTTCTCCTGCTGAATTATCAGCAGGAGAACATGACCAGACAACATCCAACCCTACCAGGAGGAGGCCAGTTCAGGATGGATATCCCCGTAAAGACAAACCCAAGAGAATTCTTGGACCTAATCCAACTATTTCAATATTCAAGGCACCCACTTATTTACCGATTGCGATTTCGATTCCTTAAGAAAGTCGGAATATCCAGGTTCTCGGTATTTAAGGAACGTGGTACAAATTCCAGTTCCCGCTCATCTTCTTTTCCATTTCCGACAGGGGCTTCCACTCGGGAGCGACGTCCCGCCATCTGCATGATATTTGTGGGCATGCCGGTTGTTTCAAAACCTGTAGCAATCACTGTCATTCGGAATTTATCCTGCATGGAAGGATCGATCACGGCACCGAAGATCAAGTTCACTTCGGGATGGGCTGTTTCCTTAATGATGGCTGCAGCTTCATTGACCTCGAACAAGGACAGGTCAGTGCCGCCAGTAACATTAAAGAGGATACCCCGGGCGCCATCAATTGTGATATCCAGCAGATCGCTGGACATTGCCTGTTCGGCAGCTTTGACAGCACGGTCTTCCCCGGAGGCTTCACCAACAGCCATCAGAGCCGCACCACCCTCAGACATAATCGAGCGGACATCTGCGAAGTCCAGGTTAATCAAACCAGGCACGGTGATCAGCTCGGAAATACCCTGGATACCTTGTCGCAGAACATCATCGGCCATCATAAAGGCTTCTTGCAAACTAGCTCGTTTATCTGCGATCTGAAGGAGGCGGTCGTTAGGGATCACAATCAGTGTATCCACCTGTTCCTTCAGGAGGGAGATACCTTGATCCGCAGTTGACACCCGTGTGTTTCCTTCAAACGTAAACGGCCGGGTGACCACACCGATGGTCAGCGCGCCCATTTCTCGAGCCGCCTGGGCCACGATCGGGGAAGCTCCGGTTCCAGTTCCACCACCGATTCCGGCAGTGATAAAGACCATATCGGCACCCTTCAGGACGCTGTAGATATCATCAGCAGATTCCTCGGCTGATTCACGTCCGACTTCAGGATTGCCGCCCGAACCCAGTCCGCGGGTCAGTTTATCCCCTACCCGGACCTGAATGGGTGCTTTTGAACGCAATAAAGCCTGCGCGTCGGTATTGACAGCAATAAATTCAACCCCGGTCAAACCGGCATCGATCATCCGGTCCACGGCGTTGCATCCACCTCCGCCAACTCCAACTACTTTTATTCGTGCAAATGATTCTGTTTCTTTGATGGGGTCCATAGTATTCTCCTCTGTACTAAAATTCTTCCTGTTGCAAGGTCATTGTTAAGGCAGTAAGCGCCTTAGGAAATTAGAAACTTTACTCCAGCTGATATTGTCCTGGTGAATTTGTTTACGGTAGCTGTCCTTTTCATAAGATATCGTATTCATTAACACCGTCCATTCCAATAAACCAACGCTCGTAGCGAACGCTGGATCATAAAGCTGATCGGTCATGCCCAACAAATTCTCTGGCTGGGCGACTCGTACCGGCAGATTGAACATCTTCCTGGCGAACTTACTAATTCCAGGTAAGGCACTTGACCCCCCTGTAAGCACCACCCCTGCAGGTAATAATCCATCATAACCGGAGCGTTTTATCTCCTGGATCACATAACTGAATAACTCCTCCACCCTGGCTTCAATGATCAAAGCCAAATCTCGTCTGCGATATTCTTTCAAAGTTTCATCCCCAAACGGACGTATTTGGAAAACATCATCCTCACTAATCTCTGACCGGATGGCATGCCCATACTCGATTTTGACTTTTTCTGCCTGTTCCATGGACAGACTCAACCCGTGGGTTATATCAGAAGTGATTAGGTTACCGCCAATTCCCATCACCATGGTATGCCAAACGTCACCATTGATATATATGGCTATATCAGTTGTTCCACCACCAATATCACAGACCACTACACCCATTTCTCTTTCCGTTTCTGTCAATACAGCTTCAGCGGATGCGAGGGGATTCAGCACAAAAGCTTCCACCTCTGCGCCAGCTGTGTTAACACACTGCTCCAGATTATCAAGCGAGGTTGAGGCCGCAGTGATAATATGCGCTTCCACTTCCAATCTATAACCGTGCATCCCAATCGGTTTATGGATGCCGTCCTGCCCGTCCACGCTGAAACCTCGCTGAATGACATGGACAATATCTCTGTTATGAGGGATAGAAACAGCTTTGGCTGCATCCAGAGCCCGGAAGACATCATGTTGATCGATCACTCCCCCGGTGACTCCGCTGGCTCCATGGCTATTTATTGATGATACATGCGAACCTGCCAGACTTACTTGGGCAGAAGTGATTTCCAGTCCCGAAGTTCTCTCCGCCTTATCAATGGAACGTTTGATTGCTTTGCAGGTAGAGGCAATATCAACCACAACTCCCTTCCGTAAACCTCGGGAAGGCTCAATACCAACACCCAGAATACGGAATTTATTCTCTGCTTCCACCCGGGCTACCAAGGTGCAGATTTTTGTTGTGCCTACGTCAATACCAACGATGATCGGTGCGTCCTGCGTACTCATTGTTCCATCCTGAAATAAGGCGAATCGATAAACTCAACATTAATCATCCCGGGGGTGATCCTTTTACCCTCCAGGTATTCCACCAATGATAGATATACATTCATCTTTTTCTCTGCATCATCATCATTAAATCCAAAATATACGATCCATCCCCGGGCATCTTTCCATCCCAAGCCGTGATCCGTATCATAGATCAAGTCCACATTCTCTGGGATGTACCCTGCCAGGGCTGCTACACTGTCAACTAAGCGGGGATCCACAAAACGATCCTTTATTGTTGGCGGCAGCATGGCCGAGTTCACTTGAACGACATCTAATCCCTCATCCAGGGGTTCAAAAGCAACCCCATTTATATCTACCCATCGGACATGACCATCCCAGTTCCAGGCCAAGATAGGATAACGCTCTACAAGAGAAATTGAGACAGAAGCCGGCCAGCCTACTTGAATGTCAATATCAGAGAGAGCGGGATACGTAATCTGCAAATCCCTCTTTACACGTTCGGGGTTGATGAAGAAGATCGATGAGCCAGTAATATTGATGGCCTGGGCGATCTCTCCTTCTGTAAAACGTTCCAATCCCTGCATTTCGATATTTGATACCGTGAAAAGCCCTGATTGAGTAAACAGGATCAAACCCATTAATAAACTGATCGTTATCACACCCGAAAGCACCCGCCATTTATTGTGAACAGAAGGCATAGCAGGAAGGCGGATTTCCGCTCCGGAGGCGACAGCTACATCCACTCGACGACGGGGTATTGGCCTGTTATCAACTGCAGCAGTATTAACACCAATCTCACTGCGAGATAGAACTGGAGGTGTCCTGCGCGAAGTTACAGCGGAGGATCCCTGCCGATCTACCCGGGAATTCCTGGACTGACCTCTTCTCTCTGTTCTGGTGTTAATTTGTTTAGCCATATCTTGTCTTAAGCCTCAAACTCATATTTTCTAACCAACTGATCCTTTTCCTCTTTCCTTTTCAAAGCTAACCGGATTAATTCATCAATCAATTCCGCATATGTCAACCCGCTGGCTTCCCACAGCTTTGGATACATACTAATGGGCGTAAAACCAGGAATGGTATTGACCTCATTGAGGAATATCTCATCCGTTTCCTTGTCCATCAAAAAATCCACCCGGGCCATTCCTTCACAGTCTATTGCCTGATACGCCCTCAGAGCATAATCCTGCAATAATTCAGCCTGTTCCTGGCTGATGGGAGCAGGGATCAGTAATTCCGAGCTGTCATCATGGTACTTGGCCTCATAAGAATAGAATTCCGCCGTTGGCCTGATTTCTCCCGGGATTGAAACTCGAGGAATCTGGTTACCCAGCACACTCAACTCGATTTCCCGTGCATTGATCCCTTTTTCAATTAATACCCTACGATCAAAACGGGCTGCTTCCTGGATACCGGCAGCAATTTCTTCAATATCCCGGCATTTAGTAATTCCAACAGAGGAGCCCATATTGGCCGGTTTTACAAATAATGGATAATTGCCAAACTTTTCCACTCGCTCTAGAACGCGATCCATTGCTGTCAATTCTGATTGATGAACCAGGATGGATGGCGCAACCGGAATATGATTTGCAATCATCACGTCCTTAAAGAGGGCTTTATCCATCCCAACAGAGGAACCTAGAACCCCAGCGCCAACATAGGCCAGATTATTGAGTTCAAACAACCCCTGCATAGTGCCGTCTTCCCCATAGGATCCGTGCAGCACCGGAAAAATAACATCAAGATCCGCAAAGACCCTCAGGATCTCATCCCCTTGCCCTTTCTCCACTGAATAAACCTGTGATCGGGACGGTGTTGGAAGCATTACCGCGGCAATCAGATTTTCTTCAGTGTGGTTCTTCAAAGCAGTTAGCACGTCCTCACCTACTAGCCAATCTCCTTCCAATGTGATCCCGATCTGGGTTACCAGGTATTTATCAGGATCCAGAGTATTTAGCACAGAGCTGGCCGAACTCAGGGAAACTTCATGTTCCCCGGACCGTCCTCCAAATAAAACTCCTAACCGAATTGGTTTTGCCATACTAATCCTTAATTCCAATCTCCAATAAACTGGATTTCCAATTCCAGCTCGACACCAAATTTCTCATAAACCTGGTCCCGAACCTGGGCAATCATCAAAGCGATATCAGAAGCAGTGGCCTTCCCTTTATTGATGAAGAAATTTCCATGTAAAGGGCTGATCTCCACATCGCCTACCCGGGTACCCTTCAGTCCTGTTTCTTCAATTAATCGGCCCGCAAAATCTCCAGGCGGATTCTTAAACATACTCCCCAAACTTGCGCCTGAGGGCTGGGAGGACTGGCGTTTTTCCGCTATAGCCGAAATCTTCCCTTTTACAACAGAAGGAGTGCTAATTTCCATCTTAAAAGTCGCACTCAGGACAACCGCCTGTTTTTCACCAGTTTTGATGACACTTGACCGGTAGTCATATGCAAATTGATCCACCGACCACTCCGATCGTTGAATGCTGTCCCCTGAAGGGTGCAAGATATCTGCCATTTCCAGGTTTTTAGCCACATTTGAGCCAAAAGCTCCAGCATTATTGACCACTGCCCCACCTACAGTGCCTGGAATCCCGGAAGCCCATTCCAGACCGCTCCAACCTTTGGATACTGCCCGGCGGGCTAAACTGCCAAATCTCGCCCCGGATTCTGCCCACAAAAGCGGATAATCACTATCTGTGTCGAGAAACTTGATCTCCTTTGCTTCATTGATCAGGACCAGTTCTCGGATTCCCGAATCACTAATTAAAGTGTTCGCACCTCCACCCAACAGCATGAACGGGATTTTTTCTTCCCATAAAAAGCACACATATGCTTCCAGGTCCTGTACATTCTCTGCAGTTACCAGGTAATCTGCCGGCCCTCCCACATTCATCACTGAATAGCGGCTCAGAGATTCGTTCTTCTTTAACTTACTGCCAAAGAAGGCTTGCAGCGATTGTATTTGGGAAGAAGTTAAAACCGGTTTTTTCATCTAGTAATCCTTAAAGGTCCTTGATCCTGGCCAAAACTTTTTTGACAACTTTAGAGGACAATTCCTCACCGTCATTAGGCAGTTTATTCAGTTCCGCCTGCAGCTTGGGATCCTCCCTCACAACCCATTCGAGGCGTTTTTTTGTATCAAAAACAAAATCAACTGCTTGATCTAATTCATCTGGAAGAATTCTTGCGGTCATAGTTTATCTCCTCTCTAGAATCCTGTCTGGGTAGACAAGTGTTTCTCGATCTGTTGGTTAATTTCAATTGCGTCACCCGCTGTAAATACCAGCAGCAAATCTGCGGGCTGCAATTCAACTTTTAATAATTCAACTGCCTGTTCAATCCCCGGAACGTGTTGTACTCGGTCATGCTTAATGGACGAAACCAGGTCTGAAATTCGGAATCCTTCCGGTTTGCTCTCTCTGGCCGGGTAAACATCCAGCACCACTACTCGATCCGCCTTTTCAAAAGATCCACAAAACTTATCGAATAATGTTAT
>CAYORF010000136.1:0-6405 GCA_964406305.1 uncultured Anaerolineales bacterium
ATGCTCACTTTTCAAAAGTGCCTGTATCTGATATCGTTGACATTGGGTTGCCGCAGGCACGCAAAGCGAGCTGTGTGTAGCTCATAAGCGCTCCTTTGACTTGGTAGGTCTCTAGAGGCTTATATTACACCAGCTTACCTCTTTCAACCTTCAAAGTTGGCTCCGCTGAAAAAACCTAACAGAGCGGTATGGTGGCAGGTTGAAGCCGAAAAGTTGGAAAAGCAACCCAAAAGTGGCTAAAAACATGTTTCCAACAGCGAATAAGGTCAATTTTGAAAAAGGACAAAGAAAACTCCTTGATTTTGGCGTTTTTCCTATCTTCCTTATTCAAATACTCATGTAATCTCCGCAAATTGACCATCAAAGCTGCCGAATAGAGCATCATGCGGCTCCGGATTAACCCCCGAACAGGCAGTTTGCTTCCCGGGAAGGCTCTATTGACCGAGCGAATGGTACTCTCAACCACCACTCGCAAAGGAGTGTCTTCGGGGTGGAGCTGCTTTCGCTTACCGGCCAGTTCCACAACCCGCTGATTCAAGTAAATGGTGGGCCCGGACCGCGCTCGATCTAAGACGCGGTATTTGCCCTTGAAAAAGGGACAAGCTCTGCACTGTTCCGCCTCAAAGCGGATGATAAATCTTTCTTCAGCCTGCCCCTGGGTCATTTGGCCGCGACATCCTTCGGGACAGATAACGCCAATTGGTTTCTGCTCTTCGTCCATTTCCCAAATATATTGATCCCAGCCCCATTTATGGGGTGAGCTGTATCCCCCGCGCACGCGGGTGGCCCGAAGTTCCACGTTGTGTTTTCCACAAGCCTGTTCTCCTTTGGGGCCGGTGTATCTTCCATCGGTGGTCACTTTATCCACTTTGATATTTCGCTCAGCTTGATCATCCAGCGACTGCTCCATCAGCTCCGCATCGTCGGTCTGGTTGGGTTCCATCTGCACATCGGTGATCAACTGCACGGGGTTTTCATCATCCGAGGTCTCGCTCACGTTGACCACATATCCGCCGCGAAATTCCCTTCCTCCCTTGACCCGGTAGGTAGCCTCAAGGTCGTGGGGCGACTGCAGGCTGTTTGTTTCAATCTCTTTTCCTGGGCGCAAGTGCAATACCCCTTCTTCTTCCCGTTTGTATTGTTTGGAGTTGACCCGGTTAGGTGGACAGTGGTAAACTTTCTGGTGCAGCTTCAGCCAGTTCCGTTTCCAATCTGTCAAGTTCTTGGCTGATGGTGAGCAAATGATCTTTGGTTTCCCTGGTTGGTATCTTGAAGCAAACCAGGTGAGGTCTTCCTTCCAGGTAAGGTTCCCACCGTTTTTCAACTCGCTTCTGATCAGATTCTCCCAGCTGCTTGTGCACAGCCTGCAGAACCGAGACCATCAATTCCAGGCGGGGCATCCGGGCCAGATTGCTCAGCACCTGGGTGCTGTCCATCCGCTGCCATCCTGTCTCCAGGGCCAACTCTTCCAGTTGGGCATCTATGATCTGTTCAAATACTTTCTACATCAGGTTAATACCCGTATCTTTGGCGTATTCCCGAATCCTTCTGCGAAAATTGTAGATCGTCCGTTCCGTGAAGATATCTTCGGTCAGGTTGTGGAGTCCCAAGGCAAGTCGTATCTGGAGATTGTACATCGCCTGTTCGTACAGCTCTTCATCGCTCCAACCAAATCCACTCTTTAGGATTTCCAGGGCCACAAGGACATTGATCGGGACATTGGGTCTGGAATCTTTATCGCTGTACAAATCGGCAAATAGTTTTTCATCGATGCGGTAAAATACTTCCTGATAGAATGTCGCAGCCCATGAATTCGATAACTGTTCCCATAGTTTGGGAGTGAGAAAGTTTTTCAGGCTGTAGAAACTTTCCTGTTTTTGGTCCTTGTTTTCTTGAAACATGCCTGCTCCGCAGGATTATCGTGAGATTTGATTCAACATTGAAAGTATAAGTTAAATTCTTAAGATTTGCCTCTTTTTACCCCCTTTTTTCAGTAGAGCCAAAGTTACACTTATTAGTTGAATCTAGCGGTTTAAGGTAAAGGGTGCATGGTAAGGTTTAAAATATGGCTAGTCTGGTAGAAAAAAAAAGAAATAGATATTGGGCACATGAGAAATTCAGTAAAAGACAGTTGCACCCTAAAAAGGGAAAGACCCCGGCGGAAGTACACACTAGGGTCTTGTGAATTATAGGTTGCTCAACGTAATTACGGCATCGGTAGGTTGAAGGTTTTGGTCAAAAACACTGCCATTTGCGCCCTCGTCACTGAATTATCAGGGCAGTAGTTCCCTCCCCCACAACCGGCTGTGATGCCCTCTGTTGCCAGTTGTTCGATCCAGTCCTCCGCCCAATGACCGATCGTGTCCCCAAAGGTTGGCGCGACATCCGGGGGGGTGTACCCTGCCCCGTATTTGCTTTTCAGCAGGAAGATCGCCATCTGCGCTCTCGTGGTACCATGATCCGGGCAGTAGTTGCCGCTTCCACAACCCACAGTGATCCCATCGCTGTATAAAGCTTCGATCCAGTCTTCGGCCCAGTGACCTACGGTGTCCCCAAAGGTGGGGTCGACATCAAGCGGAGTAAATTCAGCGCCATGGATACCTTTCTCCAGGAAAACCGCCATCTGCGCTCTTGTAACGGTGGCTTCCGGACAGTACATCAATGGGTCCACGCTGCAGCCCCCCGTGAGCCCTGATTGATAGATCGCTTCGATATAGTTGTAAGCCCAATGGCTTAAGGGAACATCAGGGATTTCAACGTAACCCGTCCCCTGGACAGCGAAATTGTAGGGATTTTCATCACTGTCTGTGTTCTGAACGCTGATCTCCGCGGTTCTTAATCCAAGCGCGGTAGGATAGAACGTGATCTCAAAGCTAGTCATGCCCCCCTCGCTGCCCACAGGAGAATCGGGCAGATCGGTCACGTTGAAGTCTCTCGCATTCGCACCGCTGACTTCTACTTTAGGATTGCCGGTTAATACCAGCGCTATCTCCCCGGCGTTTTCCACCGTGAAGACCCGCACAGCGGTTCCAGTGGTAAACATAACATGACCAAAATCCGTACCGTCAGAGGGGGATGGTGATGCATCTCCATCCACAATGGAGTTTCCCAATCCAAAGATGTTTATTTCCGGTGCCACACCCAAGCCCTCCAGGGAAAAATTATAAGGGTTTTCATCGCTGTCTGTGTTGGCAATGCTGATCTCCGCAGTTCGCAAACCTGCCCCGCTGGGATCGAACGCGATCGCAAAGGTGGTTGTCCCGCCTCCGCTGGTTACCGGGGAGGCAGGTTGGGTGGTGACAACAAAATCGCCGACATGCGCTCCTGAGATCTCCACCTTAGGTGTGCCGGTCAGATTTAATTCCACGCCCCCAGAATTCTCGATGGTAAAGGTATGGATGACAGGTCCTGCTGGAACTTCCACTTCCCCAAAATCTGTATCATCAGTAAGTGAGGGGGTGCTATCCCCGTCCGCGATCGAAATCTCCTGCCCCTGGACATCGATTTCCGGCGCTGGAATCATGTCATTTGCGTAATACACATATGTATTGACACCGCATTCTCCATAGGCTAATTTATAATATCCATCGTTATTCCAGGTTGAGCCCCAGCTGTTGCGGATGATCCAGTAACCCCCAGGATCATCATATCCAACAATTGCAACAGCATGATTGGTTGAGCTGGAATCACATTCATAAATTTCATCCCCACCAAAACCACCCCCCACAGAGGAACCAATCCCCACAGAAACAGCCAGTGGACCATACTCTACAAGGTACTGTTTGATCACGTTATCCGGCGAATTGTAACCCAACCATCCAGTTTCTCGAATATTCACTAACCTGGAAGCCCAGTCCACACATCGATCCTCACATCGACGATCACTGCATTCAGGACTGGTGTAGGTACAATTACTATCACACGTTGAATCCCCACAAGAACAACCCCCTCCATCTACATAGGTCATACATCCTTCATCGGGTATACCGGTATCTCTGATATAAATAAGGGCCTCGCCCTTATATCCCCCACAACAATTCTGATAACTGTCAATAACCTGGCAATCTGATACCAAGTACTGTTCAGATAGATTAAGGTCAATTGTGGGATCCCCTAAGCCGATATTGATGGCCGATTCCGCCACACCCACTGCAGAAAATGACCAACAGCTGCCGCAAACTCCTTGATTTTTAATAGGTGTCAGCCAATCTTCCCCATTGTAATTCCTCCAATCAAACGCTGGTGGTGGCGAAATATCCAATGGTTTAACAGACTCTGTACTAGATTTTTGAAGGGAACGGGTTTCATCCAGACTGGTCCCGCATCCAAGGCTTTTTTGATCCAAATCCATCAGATCTGTTGCGTTTCCGACCTCAATCTGGTTTTGATCAACACAAACAGCATAGGAACGAGTCAGTCCGTGCTTCCCATCACTCTTGATAATAGTATCCAAACCACTTTGAGCGCAGTATGAATATTCCCTTCCACATTTCCCTTGAAGAAATTCCCAGGCATTACATTCCATCCCTTCAGGCAAACTGCATATCCCATAATCACCTTGGCTTGTACTTTCGGACTTAAACACATATCCCAAATCCTGACAGTAGACCGCAGCGGGGTTCCCCATGCCAGTGAATGCATCATTGCTATATGTTTGAACCTCATCGCTTCCTTGAACAGCAAGCACCAAGGCTAAAAGTGTCAAGGTAAGAAGCAGCTTGTGGACCATTGTAGATTTCATCTCTCACCTCAGTCGGAATGATAGAACTGCCAAAAGATCACAAGTGGAAAATCTAATTTGATAAACCCATTCAGCACCACCAGTCTTTTTCATCTCCCAAAAAATACAAATCCCACCCTGATCATAACCCAGGAATTTCCTTCCCACAATTATTTCTTGGTAAAATAATACCCCTGTTTCCTTACAAAACAGCAAAGGGGATTAGATCATAATTCTCACAGCTCAAAACTTAGGTATCAACCCTGGAGGTGAATTTCTCCTCTATCAAACACCTCTTAATAAAATGATAGCCGAGAAGACTCGGCTATCATTTGTTATAACCACAATATTCTATTTATTAATCCGGGATAGTTCCCTCACCACCTTTTCCGCCCGGCTCCAGTATCGTGCCTTCAGGAACTCCAGCATTTGTACTTGATGGTGTAAGGAAAAAGGTTGTTTTACCCATCGCAAGATTAGCATTAGCTGTGTTCCACTGTAAGTTCAAGAGTAGGTTAACGGAATCATCAAGCCCCAGCAAAAATGGTGTGCTTAACATGTACGTTCTACAACCTTCATCCGTTCGGTTGGTTAAATCAGATGCGAGGGTAGTCGATTGGGAATATTCGTACTGTCTGCGAATATACAAAGCGTTAATATAGACAGACGTTGAGGCATTATAACAGAACCTAAGGCCATTGAGATATAGGCGCTTTCCATAGAACACTGAAGGGAGATCCGGAGCTATGGATATGTAACTTTGTCCGGTCGTTTGTTTTTCCACTAAGGTTGTGTTGGCGGCGTAAGTAAAGATGAGGTTGTCATTGGAATAAAACGGAATCCAATTTTGAGGGCCAGAATTGATAAAGATCCAACCGGAATTTCCACTAGTGTCCACATCCGAAGCGCACGCCCAAGCACTGCCGTTCCATTTGGCGATCTGATTCGTGCCGCAGGAAAGGTCAGCCAGAACGTCGGTGTCATAATCCGAATGGCAGGTCCAGGCACTCCCGTTCCACTTGGCATCTTGATTCAATGAACAAGAAAGCGAATCCAGGGTGTCGTCATCGTTGCTTTGTCCCAGATCATACGCTTTCTTAACGAACACAGCCATCTCCCCCCGAGTGACACCCCAATCAGGTTTATAGGTGCCGTCCGGGTAACCACCGGTGATGCCGTTGTCTTTCAACCAACAGATGAAAGTCTCCGCCCAGTGCCCATTCGTATCTGGAAAACAGCCTGTGGCGGCAAATACTTTCGGTACTACCACAAAACCCACCAGCCCTGCCAAAATGATGGTAATGAGCAAAACTTTCCAAGCTAACCCCCATACCTTTTCAACTTTCTTCGCCTGATTCACAATATTTCTCCTTTTAATAGGATTGCCTTGATCGTTCATAAATTTCTTTCTTTTTAGTTCTTGGATCATTTTGTGATCCTCTTGTCTTCAGGTTCCTGTGTTGCTTTCCGAGGTTTTTTTCCAGTGACCTCCTTTATTTGTTATTGCGTCAGATCCTATCCTATAGTGCTCTATAAAATATCCAAACTCGTAAGTTTAGGTTTTTGATAAAAAAACAACCAATAACAACACAGTTAAATGGTCGTTTTCGATGAGTGGGAAAATACCTAACAGAAGTGCGCCCCAAAAACTGGACACTCCCTTAAGTGAATATAGATGGAGTACA
>CAYORF010000137.1:0-6325 GCA_964406305.1 uncultured Anaerolineales bacterium
TGTCCGCTCTGTGGACAACCCATGCCTGAAGAGGAACGGGAGAACCTGATCAAGGCCTTGAAGGCTCAGGGCAAAGAATTGGGTGACCGCTACCGTGAAAACAAATCACTCCTGGAAGAATCCGACCAAAAGGTCAAAAAGCTCCAAAAACTGATTGCGGATCTCGGTCAGTCAGAAAAAGCCCTGCGCAGCCAAACCCAGGAGATCGATCGGCTCTCCCTTGACCTGTCCCAGGTGGAGTCCAAACAGGAAAAATGGGAAAGCGAAGATGGCCCCCGTTTGAAAGAGCTGCAAGACCAGCTTGCAAACAATGACTACGCACAGAAAGCTCATCAAAAACTTGAAAAGATAGACCAGGAGTTGAAGGTTATTGGTTATGACCCTGGAGAGCATGACCAGATTCGAAAGGTTGTAGAAGCCGGAGACGAACTCCAGGAAAAACTGCAGGAGATCGAAAAAGCCCGGGCTGCTCTGGTGCCACTGGAACGGGATATCGCCGATATCACCGATGCCATAGAGTCCGAACGAACCCAACTGGATAAATTGGCCAAAGAACAAAAACACTGCAGCCAGGAATTGGACGACATGCTCAAGGATGCCCTGGATCTCGCAAAAGCCGAGAAAGAACTCCTGGATCTCAAAGAGCAGGAAAACATTCTGCAGCGCCAGGTAGGTGCGGCTCAGCAGAAAGTAGCTGTCCTTGAAACCCAGAAAACCAGACTTTCGGAACTGGATACCAAACTCAGTGCCAATCGGGACAAGGTGCGACTTCACAAACAGCTTGAGGAAGCTTTTGGCAAGAACGGTGTGCCGGCACTTCTGATCGAACAGGCCTTGCCCATGATCGAGCTGAAAGCTAACGAGATCCTCGACCGCCTCAGCGGTGGCGCCATGTCGGTCCGCTTCATTACGCAGCGGGAATACAAGGACAAGAAACGGGCAGATCTCAAAGAGACCCTTGATATCCAGATCCAGGACAGGGCAGGGGTAAGGGACTACGAAATGTTTTCCGGGGGAGAGTCCTTCCGGATCAATTTCGCTATCCGCTTAGCCTTATCCCATATGCTGGCTCAGCGAGCTGGTGCCCGTCTGCAAACGCTGGTCATTGATGAAGGATTTGGCAGCCAGGATGAAATTGGTCGGCAACGCCTGACAGAAGCAATCACTCTGGTTCAGGATGACTATAAAAAGATCCTGGTGATCACCCACATTGACGCGCTCAAGGATATCTTCTCATCCCAGTTGGTTGTTGAAAAAACACCAGCTGGTTCTGTAGTTTCTCTTCAATAATTCTTAGACAAAAAGAAGGAGGTTAACTCAAAATGTATGAGGACGAATATATCGATGATGAAGATTTTGAAGCATTCGTGTGTATGGATTGTGAGATGAACACAATGTTCACTGAAGAATACTACATGCTGACCAATGAGGTGTGGTTAGAGGCTGTCCCAGACCGGGAAGGCATGTTGTGTCTCAACTGTGTAGAGCTCCGGCTGGGGCGCCAGCTGTGGCCAGACGACTTCAATGATTCCGGTATAAATCCCCTGCACGCGCGCTTCAATGCTCGTGTGCTTTCGCGTTTTTGCGGGATCCCAGAAGATGAAGCTGAAGAGCTCCTCGTGATCTTCAAAAATAACAAGAAAATGGCGCCCCAGGTTATCGAACAGCTGCGCATCCAGAATCTGAAAGGTCCAAACAAACCCTAAACCAGGAGGCAACAAATGAACCTTCAAGAATTTATCGATGAACACGTAAGCAAAAAGTCCAAAGACGGGATAATCAAAGTAACCAGTGCGATTAATAAGCGCTGGGAAACACGGATTGTGACCCAAGGCCTTGACGTGCAGGGGGCAGATGGTGCTCGAGCCTACCTGGCTCGCTACGGCAATAATATCGCTGCGCCCAAGGTGATCGATCTGGCTCTATGTGCCCAGGCCAAGGATGCAGAAGAGATGGCAAAGGCCTTTTGGACCAAAGCCTACGAACTCACCTTTGGATCCTCGCCAAGTGGAGCTGGAGATACCTCGCTACAGTCTGTATCAAGTGCCGGTCAGTCTGTGGGAGAGGAACCGTCGGTAGTTCCTGATCTGCCACAATGCCTGCAGCCTGGGAAAATTCATACCATGCAGGCCGTAGATGCCCCTGAGGACCGGGAATACTACATCAAATCCCAGGATTACATCGGCCAACCTAAACGTGATGGGCACCGTACTGTGGTAATTGCCACACCGGACAAGGTATGGTTTCAGACCCGTAATTTGAACCTGATCGACATCTCCGAAAACAAACTGGTCACACTTTTCAAAAGCGCGGCCAAGAGGCTCAGCCCGTTCGTTTTAGACGGGGAACTGTGGCACCGCTCCTTTGATGGGAAAGAGCATCGGACAGCAGCTCAGGCAGCGGAATGGAATGTTCGTAAAGGGCAACCGACGGCAGAGGTAACAACAGTCTATACGGCGTTCAAAGTCCTCTACTTTGCCGGCCTCAGCCTGGTCGATGAGCCCGAACACATGCGTATTCAGCTTCTTGAAAAAACGGTCTGGGTGTCTGACCAAGATATGCCTGACGGAAACAAACACTTTGAGATCTGCCCGACAGCAAAAACGACCGAAGAAAAGAAAGCTTTGGTAGAAAAACAGCTTACCGAAGGGCGAGAGGGGGAAGTCTGGATCAAAAGCAGCTGCAATTACACCGGGGGGAAAGATGCTTCTGCCTATCCAATGGTACGAACGAAATACATCTCTATCCTGACACTACTCTGCACTGGTGTCACGCCTACCACGGCAGAAAACCGACTGTTTGGATCCATAGAAGTTTCAGAAGAGATCAACGGCAAATTGGTGCCTGTTGGGAAAGTAGGCTCTGGGTTTGATTTTACTTCCCAGAAGGAAATCATGGAGAAGGTTCCCCAGGGTAACTTCAAGGTGTTTGTTGCCACCCAAGGGCGAACTGCATCGGGAAAATTGATGCATGCCCGTTATCAAGGAATGGTGAAAAATGACGGCGAGTAAATATACAGATCAAAACCGCTATGCCGGACAATTGGATAAAGTCCTGCAGCCTATGTATTACTCCGGGACAGCCTGGCGTGTGTGGGACGATTTTCTTGAAATGGTCACGATTGCATTGAAATCGTTGCCGGATCATGTGAAGTCCGCCATGGAACATGGACGACTGGCCGACGACAGTCCGGAAGTTCAGCAGAAATTCGCCGACTGGACAGAAAAGTATAAAAAGAAGGGGATGGAGCGTTTCTCTGAAGGGTTTGCGATCTTGCTGAACTCGTCTGCAGAAGGGTATGGGGATGTGCTTGGTGCAACCTATGAGCTGATGAGTGTGGCCAACAAGTGGGCGGGGCAGTATTTTACACCTCTCCCCATATGTGCCATGATGGCCAAGATGAACGATCCCATGCCGACGGTCCACCAGCGTCTCAAAGAAGCATTGACACACCCGGATAATGTAGCAGGACAGGCGCTCTTGATGGCGAGTATATGCCTGCAGGGTGAAGAAGACTCCGCGATCGTTCAGGATTACTTCCTACAAAAGGTGCTGCCGGCGGCGCTTCCTTACTATGAGCCGGTTACAGTATGCGATCCAGCACTGGGCAGTGGGCGAATGCTGATCGCTATGGCTGCTGAATGCGATCGGTGGGCTGTTGAGAACGGTCTGATTGAGTTCTCCGGCCAGGATATTGATGAGCGCTGTGTGCAAATGGCAAAAATCAATTTTGTTCTGCACGGTATGGTCAGCTGGAGTTCATCCACAACCGGGTCTAAGTTGATAAAGGCTAACAATGCGCTCTCCAGTCAAACTCCTGGACTTCCTTTACTCGATGTACCAACAATCAACAAGGAACCCTGCCTTCAAACCCAGGGACTCCCTTTATTCAATGTAGCAACTATAAAAAAGGAGGTGTGATCTATGGCAGATTATTTCACTGAATTTAGCCTTGTTATGGATGTGAGCAAATCCGAAAAACATTGGATCGACCAGTTTCTGGATCTCAGCAAAACACTGGTAGACGAATCGAGCTACGAAACTATCGCTGTAAAATACGGAGATTCAAGATCTGATGCTGACCTCGAGGCCTGGTTTCACTCATTCGGTTATCAACAATCCTCGCTAAATGCTTTGTGTGAACTTCTGAGGCGATTCTTGATCAAATTTGATCGGGACGATGTAGTTATCCTCCAGTGGTCCAACAGCTGCAGCAAGCCAAGAACTGATGCGTTTGGAGGTGGTGCAGCAGTCATATCACGTCTTGGTATCAATTTCATCAACACAATTGTTTGGGCTGAAAAAGCATCCCGGAAAATTGAAAACAGGCTAACCAAAAGGAGGGCGGAACAGATATAAACCAGTTTGCTCATTTAGTAGAACCAAATATAACTTTACATGAAGTGTATCTGAGTCCCCTGATTGTCCCCGGGGCTCTTATTTATTAACTCTAAGATATGGAGGAATAACCATGAAAGGACTGAATAAAGTACAGCTAATAGGTAATCTTGGGAAGGATCCGGAAATCAGATTTACTCCCCAGGACGCCAAAAAGGTTGCCTCGTTTTCGCTGGCGGTCAACCGCTCTTTCAGAAACAAGGATGGTGAAAATATTGATGATACGCAGTGGTTCAATCTCGAAACCTGGACCGGACTGGCCAATGTAGTCGAGGATCATCTAAAAAAGGGGGACAGGGTCTACATCGAGGGCCGTTTGAAGACCGAATCCTATGAAAAAGACGGTGAAACCAAGTATTTCACCAAGGTTGTTGTCGAAGACTTGATCATGCTGGGTAGCAGCCGTAATGGTGGCGCAGATCCGAACGAGGACGATATTCCGTTCTAGCCAGCTGCCAGGAAAAATCAACCCTAAAATACCCCCTCTCTATTATCAAGGGAGGGGGTATTCCTATGTAAAGGAGATGAAATGGATATTGCTTTGGATTTCCCCTCACCGCTCAAGGAAGGGGTGGTTCGAAAATATGCCAAAAAAACTGGATTATCAAAAGAACCACCGCTGGAATGTTTTGGCGGTCAGATTTTCTCACAGGCCGGCAGATGCGGGAGCGTGCGGGTCGCAGTTACACAAAAGAGAAACAGGATCGTCATCAGCACGCACTACAGTAATGCGCACATGAGGTCCTATCAACTTTTAGAACTGGCTGAAGCAGCGGTGCCGTTGGGAGATTTGCCTGTTGTGGAATTCACACAAGAATTTGCCCATATGGACCTCGAGCGCTGGTTCCCTGACGGAAAAAGAGAAAACAACCACATAACCTTTACAGGAGAATAGATATGCCAAAAATACTACACTTTGCAGACTCACATATAGATATGGCCAACTATGGCCGGCAGGATCCGGAAACCGGGCTGCCCCTCAGGGTGATGGACTTTCTGAAATCACTCGACCAGATCGTGGATACTGCGATAGCTGAGCCAGTAGACTGCGTCATCTTTGCCGGCGATGCTTACAAAAACCGAGATCCTGCTCCTACCTTTCAGAGAGAGTGGGGGAAAAGGATCATGCGCCTTTCAAAAGCGCAGATCCCAACCATCCTGCTGGTGGGAAATCATGATGTTTCCCCCTCTGTGGCCAGAGCCCATGCACTGGAAGAATTTAGTACCTTAAGCGTTCCTCATGTCCAGGTTGTAGATAAACCCTTATTCCTGGGTCCAGATGATTTGAAAAAACTTTGCCCGCCAGGGAAACAGCTTGATATGCAGCTCCTGGCCGTGCCCTGGGTATCCCGCTCTGGCCTGATGTCCTACCTGAATTTTCAGACGAGAGATCTTGGCCAGCTCTATGAAGAAATGGAAAAACGTTTATCTAACGTGCTAGAAAAATGGCTTGACCAGGCGGATCCCAAACTTCCCACTATCCTGACTGCCCATGCTTCTATAGAAGGAGCAGTCTATGGGGGAGAGCGGACGGTCTTACTTGGCAAGGACTTTGTCCTTCCAAAATCCATGGTGGTCGATCCCCGGCTGGACTATGTTGCCCTGGGTCACATCCATAAAGCTCAAAACCTGAACGAGGGAAATCACCCCCCGGTGATCTATTCCGGATCCATAGAGCGGGTAGATTTTGGGGAAGTGAAGGATGACAAGTTCTTTGTGGTGGCGGATGTGGAAAAAGGCAAGACGGAAACGGACTGGCGCAAACTGGAGGATATCAGACCTTTTCACGATCGCCATTTGAAGCTGGATTCCCAGAAAGATATCACTGCTCAGGTTATCAGCGCTTTGCCGGAGCCAGACGTCATGGAAGATGCAGTTGTCCGCCTGGTAATGGAATATCCCCGGGCCTGGGCTCCCTTGATAGACG
>CAYORF010000138.1:0-6290 GCA_964406305.1 uncultured Anaerolineales bacterium
CAATCGAGGTGAAAATTATTAGTATGGGTGATGGCAGCACAAGGGTTCAAATGAAATGGGTAGCTAGCGAACTATAGATATTTTCATTCCCAGATCAAAAAATGCCCGTTCACCGGTAGCCAAACTTTGCTTTCCGGGAATAACTGAACTCCTCGGATTTCCAACCGCCAGCAAGGATTTCAGTTATGGGATAATCCAATGTACATACCGCAATTGTCGTCAGAGCCTTCCTGCCTGAGGCTGTAAAGCTTATTATCTTTTTCGAACAAACTTATTGTTGATAATATCCCAAGAAGAAATGAAAAAAGACCTATTGGTTATTGAAAAGAATACAAGAAACGCACTGACCAGCCTTCTAACAGAAGAAGGGTACTCTATTTGCCCGGCAGAAACAGCTGGTGCTGGACTGGAAGTGCTAAAGAAACATAAGATTACCCACGTGGTTGTTCTTAACGCTATCTCCATGCGGATAAGCGGAGCCAGGGTTTGTACCTCTCTGAAGAGAGCAGCTCCTGGCCTTCCTATATTAATCTACTCTGATCAGAAGAAGCCTGCTAAGGCGGATATGCTAATCCGCCCAGGGCTATCTATCAGAAGGTTAGTCAACAGCATTGAGTTGTATTCTCCACTGGATAGGAAGAGCTGCATCCTGTACGGAGACATCTTTCTGGATGAAGAGAAACAACGTGTGTTCACACCTAAGGGAGTTACTCACCTGAGCACCAAAGGAATGCAGGTCTTGAAATACCTGATCAACAAGAAGGGCACTCTGGTTTCCAAGGAAGAACTCTTTACCAGGATCTGGAAAACGTCTTACGTTGAGGATATGAATACCCTGTACACACATATGGCCTATCTGAGAAGGGCAATAGAGCAAGATCCTTCCACTCCTCGCTATTTACTCACTGTTCGGGGGAAGGGCTACCTGCTGAACGGCAAGTGAGCCCCGTAGACGGGCGGAGAGCGTTTTCCTGAGGGAAATACATACTGATATCACCTGAGAAACTAGTCAAAATTATTGAATTGCGTATAGGCAATATAGTGCTTAGGCTAAGAATAAATTCCAATACACAAATAAAAAATAATTAAAACCTTGAAACAAAAAGTTAAAATTGGATGCTTTGCATAGAACCAATGGGGGAGTCCTGCCTAACCTGCCTGTAATGGCAAGCTGGTTGGTTTTGCTTTATATATTAACCAGTTTTACCGAACAGTTGTGACCAAAATAAAACAGACCCTTTTATGGTTATGGGCGGTAAGGGATGCCATCAGCCTGTGCGCGGGGGGGTACGCGCCGCCGGGCAGCCCGGACTGCACAGGAATGATCGAAGATCTTCCCGTTATTTCGGAAGGATGATCTCCACCGGCTTGAAACACATTTTAACCACTTCGCTTTTGAGGTCGGAGAGACTTACAGTTGATAACTGCCACCAGCTTCCATCCCCTGTCTCCTTGACTCGGTCGGAGTCCGGGTCAAGTTCAATCAGGCTGGAGAACTCTGTTTGGTTAAAATGGATACCACCGAGGCAAGTATCTGATGACTGATCTTGGTAAGTAGTGGTAGGCTGCGAAAATTTGGTGGCAATTGTTAAATGAAACAAACAGTCCTTTTCAGAAAATATACCTGTGACAGTTATTTTTCCCTCCGCTTTTGCGGTGTAGCTGCAACCTTTAAAGTTCGTAACCTCAGTCCATTCCGTCTTTCCTTTTCCTTCCACGATCAAATCTCCTTCTTCTGTGGATTTGGAAAATACGAGCTGGATCGCTCCCTCTTCACTTTGAACGTCGCTCCCGGCGGGGTAATCAAAGCTTGCGTGTCGTAACAGGTTGAGGGTGGCCCCACCGGCATCAGCCTGATTAGTTGGCGTGTCGGTAATTCCGAAAGCGTTGTTATCGGCCTGTGCACCAGATAAGGATTTTTTCTGGGGAGGGCTGCAGGACGCCAATGCAATTACCAGGATGATCAGCATCAGCACTACCGCGTGGTGGCTTCCATAGGTCTCCCCGGCGACAACCCCGGTCTGTCTCTTGCTGGTGGTTATGTGGGTGGGGTGATTGAAGGTGAATTTCATGGTCGGGTATCCTTGGAATGAGAGAATATTCTTTTATTATAGTGTGGATCAGGAATATCCCTGCTGTAAATGGGTATTTTTGCATATCCCAAAAAAAGGTATGTTTTCAATTCTGATAATGGCGCAGCTTTACCCTCGGTAGTATATTCTCTCCAAGGACAACATAGCGCGTAACCATTGACGTAACATTAAGTGTTCTATATAATGTAACACATAGTGTCACGTTATTAGTAACTAGACGCAAGGAGGCAGGCATGACCACGGCCGAAATAACCGTTCTCGAAAAGCGGTCTGCTGCAAATGCAATCGAACAGGCAAATGAGTATTTGGGCTTGACCTATACCGGTATCGCCGAGGCGCTGGGTGTTCACCGGCAAACGGTGTTCCGCTACCGCAAGCTTAAATCTGTTCCTTCCCCAGAGGTCCAGGAGAGCATGGCTCAGATAAGGGAACTTCTTTATCTTCTTTCTGAGGTCTTTATAGACAGGGACGCACAGCTCGAGTGGCTATACGGGCCCGTTCCACTCCTCAGGAATCGGCGTCCGATAGACTTGATCAAAAAAGGCGATTTTGATGCAGTTATGTCAGTCCTGGCAGGTCAATACTCGGGTGCGTTTGCATGAGAGTTCGCAGGGAGGTTTGGCGGTACATCCCAAAAGGGGCGCATCCGCTTCATGTTGGTTATATTCTGCGTGCAGCAGGACGATGGAATAGAGCAGGGGTGTACGGCTGTCTTTACACCTCCCTATCAGAAGAAGGCGCAAAAGCTGAATACAGTAAGTATCTTGAAAAAGCCAATATAAACGTTGATAGGGCTAAGCCGAAAGACTTGGTCAAGATCAAGGTCGACATTGATCCTGTAATGGATCTAACAAATATAAAGAAATCCCTGATATCACCAGGCTCACCTTTTCTAACAGGGAACGAATCCGAGGATCTGGAAAATTGCCGCGTGCTGGCCGACACGATCAGAGATCAGGGTTTTGCAGGAATCATTGCTCCTTCAGCTGCGCTGGAGGGAGAAAAGAATCTGATCATCTATATTGACGGACCAGCGGGCAAAATAAATTTAGATGAAAGCGGAACTCGAAAGAAGTTGGAGTTATAGTATTGCTTGCTCTATCAGCTACCTAACGGAATAGCTCACCCGCAGCCGGGCTTTGTTTTTGCGGTCCTAGATCCCAGGCCATCCACCTTAACCGGCTGTCGGGTGGAGCGCGGGTTAGGTATTATCAATCATTTATCAAATCGTGCTCAATATTCTCAAATTCGTCTAATTTTCCTTCAGATTTTGACCATTCGCGAAGTTCAACGAGGTTTACTTTATGTTTTGAGGCAACTAGTATGGCTTGTTTGAGGCATTGCCGGTCACCCCAATGATAATAGTGAGCAAGCCGATCTTTTATACAATCTGTTGGAGAAATAATTCGTAATATACCAGTATCAAATTCCATCTCATCAACTGAATTAACTTTGCCGTCACCAAATTGAAGTGGTCCGGGTGGGAATTCGATAATGTGATCCGTGGCAGGATGCTCAAAATGCCGGCCAATAGGGGAAAAGCCTAACTCCTTCATTGCTTTTTCGATTTTATCTCGAATAGCAAAATGAGCATTTACTAAATCAATATCACCCGATACATATTCTCCGTCGGTATAAATCCCAACGGCTGCACCACCGGAAAGAACAACATACAAACCTGAATCTTTGAGATGTTGATCCACATATGCAGCCAATTCAGCTTGACTCATTTTGTCAATTGATTTCATTCGGGTTTTCCATGACGACGTGGACGCCGTCTATTCATTAGTAGTTTCTCTTGTAGATCTTCTGGGTAAAATGAAATCGCTTTGTTCAACAATGATTTTAATTCATCCAATAAGGCATACCTGGGATTAAATTTATATAGAATTGTTCTACCAACTTTTTTACTTACAATTACACCACCCACTTCAAGTTTTTCTAATTGATCTTGAATAGGGAAGAGATCCGTATCAAAAAACCGGGAAATTTCACGTGCATATCCTTCATCTCGAGCCTGAAGAAAGATGAGGACACGTTCACGATTAGATGATCCAACAATTGGTTCAAGTAACATTAAAACAACATCCTTATTGACCTAATAAATAAGTCATATGACCTACTTATTAGGTCGTATGACTTATTTTATACATCAAAGAACTCGTTTTGTCAATAATATGAATAATACCTAACGGATGAGATCACCCGCAGCCGAGTGGGCTTTTAATGATTATAGATTAATTACCATTAAAGGGAAACGAAAGGTCAGATCGCCCCACGTGGCAGGCTGTCGGGTGGAGCGTGGGTTACTAGAATGTAAAAGTGATGAGGGCGTGGCAGGCATGGTACCCTGTGGTTGACAACCGAGCTGGGGACGCATACCTGGGGGCTCGAGCGTCTGGGTCAGCCGAAGTTGCCTATGGGTGAGGTGGAGCGTGACCTGGAGATCGTGGAAAACCTGGAGTCACAGAAAGCAGCCATTGACCAGAAGTTGGCTGAGCTGAGCAACACCGAGCCCTGGTCCTCGGATATGGTCTACCTGATGCAGATCCCGGGACTTGGGCTGATCTTCTCCATGGTGATACTTTCTGCTATCGGCGACATCAAGCGCTTTTCACATCCCAAGAAGTTGGTTGGCTATGCCGGTCTGGGCGCTGGTGGAGGCTGCCTGGAGAGCAGTGGGAAGCGATCCGTACTGGAAGGCTGAACTCAAACGATTGGAGAAGAGGATGCACCGCAACAAAGCTATTGTTGCCATCGCGAGAAGGATGCTGGTTTCAATCTGGCATATTCTCACCAAGCGGGAGCCTTATCGGCATTTCGATGAGGAGACTATTGCCTACAAGATGTTGATCTGGTCCTGGGCGATGGATGAGAAATCACGGGGAGGCATGACTCCCCAGCAGTTTGCCAAGTATGGTTTGCTGCGGTTGGGGATTGGCCAGGATCTGGAGCGGATTGTGAAGGGCGGAGCCCCTAGAAGAATTGCTCCCACCGAGGAAATCCTGGCTTTGAAACCTGAACTGGCCCCGCCGCGCTAGATTCTCCCTCGCTAATATCGAACGAGTCTGCTTGCTAGCCGATGGTGCTGGCAGGCGATGATAGTTTTAACTACACCATAAAAAAGAGCCCAAACCAACATGGATACTGCTGGAGAGAGCTCTTGTTTTTTTGTTTTCCTGATCTTTTCAGCTAAATTTGTTGTTTACCCTTGACACTGTTATTCATCGGTAGCTTACAGGAGAATAGATCCGAACTTCATTTTCAAGTCGATCTTCGAGACGGTCTTTTTCGACCTCTAAATCATACCTGGCCTGTAAACGAAGCCAAAATCCCTCAGACAAACCAAAATACCTTTCCAGGCGCAATGCAGTATTGGCAGACACACCACGTTTTCCATGGACTATCTCATTAATCCGGCGGGGTGGAACACTAATGTCTTTGGCAAGACGATACTGGCTAATATCCATCGGGATTAAGAACTCTTCCAAAAGGATTTCTCCAGGATGAATCGGATCAAGTTTTTTGCTAGCCATAATTACTCCCTGTGGTAATCAACAATTTCAACATGATGAGCAGCACCATTTCTCCAAACAAAACAAATGCGCCAGCGTTGGTTAACCCGGATACTATGCTGACCATCACGATCACCAACCAATTTTTCCAGACGATTTCCCGGAGGAATTAGCAAATCATTAAGAACTTTTGCTACGTTTAGGAGTTCGAGTTTGCGGCGGGCACTACGTTGGATATCAGGTGGTAGCTTACGAGAGAACTCCCGGTTAAATACCTTTTTAGTTTCAGCATCTGCAAAGCTCTTAATCATTAGATGTATAATAACGCAATGCGTTAATAACGTCAAGCGTTACTACGGAGTAATTATTGAGAAGGATTTTCCTGGAAGCTAACGGTTAAGTATTGATGTGGCGCGAAGCCGCCACATCAATACTTAACCGTTCTCGCGCTGTTTTTTGTTTAATGTATAATACTTACGTAAACGGTAATTTGCTTAATAATTTTTGATTGTTAATTAGATTTGATCTAAACTGAGAATAAAAAAGAGCCCATTTTTGATTTTCAAAAACAGGCTCTTTTTTTTATGATTGAGACGCCAAACTAGATAATTTAGTGGAAAATCCCCGGTGAGGTTTTAGTGCAATTAGCACACAATTTAGCCTCCTCCCCTCTGCAAGGGGA
>CAYORF010000139.1:0-6255 GCA_964406305.1 uncultured Anaerolineales bacterium
AACCTATGCCCCGCTCCAATATTACGATCCGCGATGTTGCTCACCAAGCTGGTGTATCTCATCAGACAGTTTCCCGCGTTATCAACGGAAGTGATCAGGTTCGGCCAGATACCCGAAAGAAAGTGGAAGCAGCCATCCGTGATTTAGGCTATATGCCAAATGCCATTGCCCGCTCTATGGCGCGGGGACGTACCTATACCCTGGCATGTCTCTCCCCTAATTTGACAGACTATACCTTTGCGAAATATATCGAGGGTGCAGAAGCAGCAGCCCGTAAAAAGGATTATTTTGTCATTTCTGCTTCCATTCCAGACGAAGAATCATTCGAAATCACAATCAATCAACTCGTAAAAAGCCGCAGAACCGAAGGATTATTATTGTGTAATCCTTTTGTGGAATTTCGAAATCGTGTACTGCCCACAGATGTTCCAATTGTCTTTATTGGTTGCAGTCCTGAGAGCAAAAAAATCAGCTCGGTTACTCTTGATGATTTTGACGTCGGCTACCGTGCAGCTGAACATTTATTAACACTTCATCATAAAAAAATTGCCATGGTGACTGGTCCATTAAATGAGAAACCAACGCGAGAAAGGATCGAGGGGTTTCGTTCTGCTTTAAATGATTATGGAGTAAATCTCAGAGAACACTTCATCATTTCAGGTGATTGGACTGCCTCATCTGGTTACCAGGGTCTAGGGAATTTGCTTTCTGGTCATGAAACGCCAACAGCAATATTTGCCCAGAATGACCGGATGGCAATTGGTGTACTAAGAAAGGCCAGAGAATCCAATATATCAGTTCCTGACCAGCTTTCAGTGATTGGAGTGGATGATATGCCTCTTTCATCGTATTTTGATCCTCCATTGACTACAATGCGGCAGGATATGGCAAAACTTGGCCAAATTGCAGCAGAGATGTTAATTGACATCATTTCCAACAAGATTACTGAAGTAATGCATCCAACTATCAAAGCAACATTATTAAACCGAAAATCAACAGGATCCTTATAAGGAGGTGAATCTCTCAAAAATTTTACGGAACTTATTAACACAAAGTAATAAAATAATTTAAGGAGGAAAAAGCATGAAGCATAAATTTTCATCTTTGATAGGGTTTGTTATAGTATTGGCAATTCTGCTATCAGCTTGCCAGCCAACAACGGAGACCATAATCGAAACCGTCGTCGTAGAAAAAGAAGGGGAAACGATTATCAAGGAAGTTGAGGTCCCCGTTGATAAACCTGTGTTGATCTACAACTCCTATATGAGCGATCCAGATCCCCGTGTAGCTGATGCAGAAGCTGTTGCTACATTCCAGGCAGCTCACCCCGATTACGAGATCATCCACAGTACAGTTGCCCACGAGGACTTTAAGACGGCCATCCGTGCCTACCTGACTGCTTCGACACCTCCAGATGTGTTAACCTGGTTTGCTGGAAATCGCGCTCGCTTTTTCATTGATAACGACCAGATCATGGACATCAGTGATGTCTGGGAAAGTGAAGGATGGAACACCAGCTATCCCAAAGGTTTCAAGGCCGTGAGCACCGTAGACGATGCCCAATACTTCCTACCAACCTCTTGGTATTGGTGGGCTGTCTACTATCGGGTTTCCATCTTTGAAGAATTAGGACTTGAAACCCCAGAAACCTGGGACGAGTTCCTGGTTGTTTGCGAGACATTGCAGGAGAATGGATATACCCCTATCGCAGTTGGAACCAAATACCGCTGGACCGCTGCTGCCTGGTTTGATTATCTAAATATGCGAGTCAATGGACCTGAGTTCCATATCAATCTGATGCTTGGCACAGAAAGCTATGCCGATCCCCGTGTTGCAGATGTTTTTGAATATTGGCGGGTCTTGCTTGATGAGGGGTATTTCCTCGAAGACGCTGCAGCTTACTCCTGGTCAGAAGCTCTTGAACCGATGATTGCCGGTGATGCAGCTATGTATCTGATGGGTGACTTTATCCGGGACGACCTGCCTGATGAGACCGAAGCCGATCTTGACTTCTTCCGCTTCCCGATTATCGACCCCGCTGTGCTCATCGGTGAAGATGCACCAACAGATGGTTTCTTCATTCCAGTTAACTCCCAGCACCCCGAAGAAGCCAAGGAATTCCTGGCTTACCTGGGCTCTGTTGAATATCAGACATTCTTTGCAGAAAAACTTGGCCGCCTGCCAACAAATTTTGACGTTGATAAATCCCTCTTCACAGAAACTCAACAAAAAGGTTTGGCCCTAATAGAAGGCGCTGATTTTGTTGCCCAGTTCTATGATCGGGATACAACACCAGAAATGGCTGATGAGGGCATGAATGCCTTTATGGCCTTCTGGGATGATCCGGACAGCATTGATGAACTGCTTGTTGACCTCGAAGCTGCTCGATTAGAAATATTCGTCACCGAGTAATCTAATACTCCAGGTTCGTGGCAGAAGTTTTGCCACGAACCTGTCTTTCATTTTTCAGGAGGTTGCTGTGGCTAGATTCAGACGGAATATAGTCCCCTACCTTTTCCTTTTAATTCCTGTGATCATTTACCTTGTTTGGGTTATTGGCCCCATGTTCTATACGTTTTATCTCAGTCTTACAGACTGGGATGGGCTTACCTCACCGACATTTATTGGATTGCGAAATTACGAAAGACTTTTCCATGACAAAGTTTTTTTTCTATCACTCAAGAACAACTTAAAATGGTTGCTCGCTTTTGTCACAATCCCAGTTGCTTTTGGTTTGCTCCTGGCCATGGCTCTCAATAAATCCATTCCAGGTGAAAAAATCTTTAAAATGAATTTTTATATGCCCATGGTTCTGGCGATGGTTGTCAGCGGGTTGATCTGGGGCTGGATGTACCATCCAAAAGGAGGGTTAATAAATACATTCCTTGTTGCTACAGGTCTATTCAAAAAAGGTCCCGGCTGGCTTAGTGACAGGGATATTGTCCTATATTCAATTATCATTGTGGCCATTTGGCGCCAGGTCGGCTATGTAATGGTCCTGTATTTAGCGGGATTAAAAAGCATAAATCCCCAATTACTAGAAGCTGCTCATATAGATGGCGCAACCGGTTGGCAAACCTTTTGGCGGATACTGCTTCCCTTATTAACCCCAGTAACGATTATTGTACTGGTAATCAGTGTGATCGACTCGCTGAGAGCATTTGACCTGGTCTCTATTATGACCAGAGGGGGTCCTGCCAATGCCTCTTCTGTTCTCGCGAATTTTATGTATATTGAATCATTCAATAATTACAAAATGGGTTATGGCTCAGCAATTGCTGTGATCATCTTTCTAATCAGCCTGGGGTTTATTTTCCTTTATCTTTGGCGGGTTATGCAAGATGAATTGGAATATTGATATGGAAAACGCTCGAGAATATTTCAAATCTCCCTGGCGGGTCTTGATCTATATAGTGCTGGTCATTACTGCCCTCCTGTGGTTTGTTCCTATCCTGACCGCACTGATCACTTCCGTCCGATCTTTTGATGACATTCTTACCAATGGATTTATTTCCTGGCCAAAAACCATCACATTTGAGAACTTCTTAACCGCCTGGAACCGGGGCGGTTTGAATAAATATCTTCCCAACAGCTTTAAAATTACCATCCCCTCCCTCGTCCTTACGATGTTTTTTTCATCTCTGTCGGCTTATGCGCTGGCTAGATTCAAATTCCCGGGCAACAGATGGATCTTTTTTACATATGTAGGTGGAATGCTACTTCCATTCCAGGTGTTATTGCTTCCCGTTCTCCGATTAACTGATTTCTTGGGCTTGTACGATACCTATTGGGGATTAATTTTTTTCCATACTGCCTTCCAACTCGGATTCTGTACGTTCATGCTCCGAAATTACATGAGGACTGTTCCAAGTGAAATCATTGAAGCTGCCCGGATCGACGGCTGTGGAGAAATCCGAATCTGGGCCCAGATAATGCTGCCCCTCACATTACCAGCTATCGCTGCAACTGCGACCCTTGAGTTTACCTGGATATTCAATGATTATCTCTGGGCAATCATTCTCCTTCGTAGCGATTCTTTAAAACCAATTACAGCTGGGTTGGCTACACTGCAAGGACAATATGTCACAGACTGGCCTGTAATCGTTGCCGGCGCATTAATCGGAACATTGCCAACGTTGTTAGTGTTCCTCTTCTTGCAGCGGTACTTTATTGAAGGGCTTACACTCGGCTCAACAAAATAAACTCGATATATTAGAATATACTGGTGTATTGGCTGATATAGGATGCCTGAAACTGACGCCACCTTCGATGTAATTTTGATGTATCTTGGAGTCCGTTAATGGCCGGATCGCTAGCCACTTGAATCCTGGGAAACAGATTCTCAGCAGACCCTGTAAACCGACATTTCCATCGAGTGCTCAGGTAAATGGACCTGGTCCCAATTAGTTTCCGAAATAGAAACTTACTTCTGTGCTTGGCTGGCAATAAGCTTCCGAGCTGGGCCAATGAAGATATCTATAAATGGCGAAAAACAGTGGGTTATTGCTCACAATGTTTGATTGAATAAGGAGATTTCTTTATGAAAATGGAAAATGACCGTTTTGTGGTTTATAACAACTCGCTCAATAAAACCCAATCTCGCAAAGCCCGCAATTGGAAAAATATGCTGGCTCGAAAATTCGATTATGATCCTGAGGAAGAGTACACATTAAGTGTATTTGATAATCCATACCTAGGTTCCATATTCGGCGTGAAGGATTTATTACGAGAAGGTCATGGAAAACCTATTGAAAAAGAGAAATCCGTTGTAATCAGCACCATCAGAATGGGTTTTGGTCACTACCGCATCGCAATGGCAGGCGCTTCGGCAGCGCGAGCTATGGGTTTTACTCCCTTGTGGCTGGATTTACTCGCCATCCCTGGCATTACTACTGACGTAATCAATTGGTGCAATACCTGGTACAGTCGCTTTTCCCGCGTCTCGCAGAGCAGTGAGTTATTTAATAAATATGTTTGGGAATCAGTAACCACCGGTGACCGTACGTTGCCAGGGTTGAATGCCTTTCTCAATGCCTGGATTGTTGGTTGGCCATGGCGATTCTTGAAAACCAACGTCAAAGACTACATGATGAGTTCGCTTTTTAGTAATATGTACGCTGCCCTTCCCCAGGATATCCCGATGCTGACATCTCACATGTGGAATTGTATGGGTGCTGTATCCGCAGGTATGACCAATGTGGTAGATATGATGTTCGACAATTGGCCAATGGCCTTCCAACTAACAGAAGGTGCAAAACATGCAGTGCAATCACCCTCAGGATATTACGGTTTCCGAGTGATGCGTGGATTCGATGACAAAAACAGGATCATGAAACCCATCCCCTCCGATGCGATTTATTACACCGGCCATCATGTTGACCATGAATTGGTCGAAAATATCGAGGTAGATTGTGCAGCTCGCCTGCGACGAATGAAGAATAATGAGCCGCGTCGACTGCTGATCACCATGGGTGGTGCTGGAGCACAGCGTGAACTATTCAAAGCGATTATTGAACACTGCATACCACTTATCAAGAATGACAAAGTCACTTTATTCGTAAACATAGGCGATCACAAAGACAACTGGGACTGGTTGAAGTTTGAATTAGCTGAGCATTCCCATCTATTGAACACTTACTTTAGCTGGGATGAGACTCGAGAATTTATTGATTCCATTCGCGAAAACACTACTCAAGGGATACATGTTTTCCTGCACGACAATACTTTCCATGCTGTCTATTCCACCAATTATTTGATGCGCGTCGTAGATGTGATGATTACTAAACCAAGTGAATTGGCCTTTTATCCAATACCCAAAATCTTCAACGAACGTGTAGGCGGTCATGAGATGTGGGGAGCAATCCGTGGGGCTGAGCTCGGAGATGGAACCATAGAAGTAAGGACAATCCCTGAGACCCTACAAGCAGTCGACCTGCTAACTAATGAGGAAGACTTGCTTGAAATGTACTGTGACATGATCGTAAAGAATAAAAGCATAGGTATTTATGATGGAGCCTACAAAAGTGTTGAATTAGCAACTGGAAAGGAATTTAAGAGAAGATAAGAATGGTAATCAACACCCAAATATACACTTACCGAAGATGGGAGTAATGATAACGGCAATAATCTACCAGATGATTTCCAAGCTTTCCAGAATTAGTCTAGTTCTTGAAGCTTACTCCCCGTATTTAAGGTAAGAAGTATTGTGAGGATCAATCCATTCCGGAGGCAAATTTGATGGATTTTAATCACGCC
>CAYORF010000140.1:0-6147 GCA_964406305.1 uncultured Anaerolineales bacterium
TCTTCCGGCTCCCAAATGTCCTCGCGCCCGCCGGCAAAGCCGAAGGTATTGAATCCCATCGACTCCAGCGCGCAGTTGCCGGCCAGGATCATGAGGTCGGCCCAGGAAATTTTCCTGCCGTATTTCTGCTTGATCGGCCACAACAGCCTGCGCGCTTTGTCGAGGTTCACATTGTCGGGCCAGCTGTTAAGGGGTGCCAAGCGCTGATTGCCGGACCCCGCCCCCCCGCGGCCGTCGCCCATGCGGTAGGTACCCGCACTGTGCCAGGCCATCCGAATGAAGAGTCCCCCATAGTGACCGTAATCTGCCGGCCACCAGTCCTGCGAGTCTGTCATAAACGCATAGAGGTCTTTCTTCAGGGCTGGCAGGTCGAGTTTCTTGAATTCCTCGGCGTAGTTGAACGCCGTATCCATTGGATTGCACAGAGGAGTGTTCTGGTGGAGTATCTTGAGGTTCAACTGATTTGGCCACCAGTCCTTGTTCGACGCGCCGCTGCCGGCTGTGGATTTGCTAGAATTGCCTGTTACCGGGCATTTGCTTTCTTTACTCATCTCTTTTCTCCTTTCAACTTCAGGTTTGGACAGCTACAAAAAAAATTATCCTGTGCAGTGTCAACGAATAAGATTATCAATATCCAGGGTTTGATACCTATCTTTATCATATACCAAAAACAGCTTTTCATGATTGGAGGGCGTAAGACTTATTGTGTACAGCGAAGAGAAATTTGATCTCAGCCACATCATTTGTCCAACGTTAGGGACGGAGGGGCGATCCTGCCCAAAGGTGGCGGATAACGGCTGGTAACCAATCCGGCTATATTCTTATCTTAAGTATCACAATCTATGATATCGGATTGATCGAGAGCCTGGAAATTCATCTTCTGCTTTATTAGGAGTCAGACATACAACCCCATACGGATATATTCCAGGCGGTGAGAGAGATGACCAAAATAATCCACAAGGCCATTTTAAGGAGAGCGAGGATTCTGGCAGGCGGTTTCACAAAACACCCCCAAGAAGTTGTATGAAGTTGATTAGATTTCATTTTATATGAATAAGAGAGCAATTGCAAATGAATCAGGTCCCTTGTCTGAGTGATTGTTCATAGTGCTGATGAGTAAATTTCCCCCTTGACATATGCTCAACTTTATTGTATTATTCACTTCATACTAGTACTAAGTACTATGTATATTCCACTAAAGAGTATTAATAACTGCAACCTGGTGGGGGAATACCAATACCCAGCAGGGAAGGAGGAACAAATTGGTAGAACTACAGGAAACCCATAAGAAATTCCAGAAAGAACTCAGCTCAGGCACAGTCAGCCTGGCTCTGCTGAGCATCCTGGCCCAGGCCAAGGAGCCGCTCTACGGTTACCAGATCGGTAAATTGGTGGGAACCGGGGATGACGACGGGGCAGGTGTGATGGTTAAGCAAGGCGCCATCTATCCAGTCTTGCGCTCCCTGGAAAACCAGGGCCTGCTCAGCAGCGAACGGGAAATGTCGGATTCCGGCCCGCCCCGGCGCTACTACCAGGCCACCGAAACCGGGCAAGATGCCCTCAAATCCTGGACAGAGATCTGGGTAGATACTAAAAACTTTGTTGACAACGTACTGGGAGGTGATTACCAGTGAGAAGCGCAAACGAACTAATCCAATCCTATTTATCCGACCTGAAAGGGGCCCTCAGGGGCGCTGATCGAGCCACCATCCAGGACGCGTTAGCGGACGCCGAGGAGCACCTGCGCACTGCCTTGGAATCTGAAAACGCTGACGAAACAGCTGAATCTGAAGCTATCACAGCCATCATCGGGGAATATGGCGAAGCTGAGGAAATTGCCCAGGCTTACAAAAACTGGGAAGTTTCCTTACCCCCTGCCCTTGCCTCCACCCCGGCTGCTCGACGGGTAACCGCCGTAGCCAATGGAAAAAGCTACCCAGGATTTTTTGGTGTTTTTGCTGATCCTAAAGCCTGGGGAGGATTGGTCTTTATGCTCATCTCCCTGGTCACCGGGATCCTGTACTTCACCTGGGCTGTGACCGGCCTGTCAGTTTCCCTGGGTGTAATGGTCCTGATCATCGGCATCCCGATCGCAATCATCTTTCTGCTGTCCTTCCGCGGGATCGCTTTTCTGGAAGGTAGATTGGTGGAAGCCCTACTGGGTGAGCGCATGCCGCGCCGGGCCAGCTTCACCGATAGCAGCCTGTCCTGGAAAGAACGGCTCAAGATCCTGCTGACCGGAAAAGCCACCTGGCTGTCCTGGATCTACATGGTCCTGATGCTGCCTCTGGGCATCATTTACTTCACAGTAATGGTCACCCTGCTAGCAGTTTCAATCAGTTTTACGGCCACCCCAATCGGCGCCATCGTGATGATGGCCAAGGACATCCCGTTTGAAATATTCAGCAGCGGCGATATGGTCTGGACCCTGTCCGATACGGCCGGATTCTTACTGACCTTATTAATAGCCGGGCTGGGATTTTTGATCGCCACCGTCACCATGCACATCGCACGCTGGGTGGGCAAAGTGCACGGTAAATTTGCCAAGGCGCTGCTAGTAAGCGATTGAGATTTTCCTTTCATCAAAACATACGATAAAACAGGGACGAAGTCCTTCCAAAAGGACTTCGTCCCTTCTATTTAAGGCATAACCTCCCCGACCAATTGGTGTTAATTATATTGGGCAGGGGGTCATTAAATTTGCTATACTACATAAGTACAACACATCCAAAGGAGCCAAACATGAAGCGGTTTTTTCCTCTAGTTCTCATCGTATCCCTCTTAGTAATTTTGGCTGCCGGTTGCGCAGTTGAAGCTGAACCCGAGATCACCCCGGCCAAAATCCTGGCTGACGGTGTAACCCACATGGCCGGTCTGCCGGGTTTTGAATTCAGTATCACCCAGGAAGGGCCCTTTGTCTTCCTAGATGCGGACGAAATGGTCCAATTTGGTACCGCGGTGGGACACTATGTCTCCCCAGACAAGGCCTTGACCACGGTCACCATCACCGCCCTGGGCATGTTGACTGAGATCACAGTAATCAGCCTGCCGGATATCCAGTGGGCCAGCAATCCCCTTTCCGGCGTATTCCAGGAACTGCCAGACACTTACCTCTTTAAACCAACCCAGTACCTTGACCCGACCTCCGGTTTCTTCCCCAGCCTGGGAAGCGGTCTGGCCGACCTGATCATTGTCGGTGAAGAAGAACTGGAAGAAATGCCCGGACTGCCCCTGACTCATTTGAGCGGAACAGTGCCCGGCGAGGTGATCAGCGAGATCAGCAAAGGGCTGATCAATATTGAATCCATGGGTGGTGACTTGTGGATGGACACAGCCACCAATGAGGTCCACCGTGTGGTTCTGACCGATACCTCCGCTGAGGAAGGTGAAGCGTCAATTTGGACCTTTGACTTTTGGAGCTTTGGCGAAATAATCGAGATCACAGCACCTTAAGGTCCCCCATGAAAAAATGGACCTCATCCCCGGGATTTAAAGTTGCGTTAATTGCGATCCCTATCTTCATCGGCGCCTTGGACCTGACCGTTGTCTCGGCAGTGCTTCCCCATGTGTTAATAGACCTGCAGATACCTTTCCAGTCCGGAATGGATAATGCGGCCTGGATCGTGATCGGCTACCTGCTAGCCTACAGCGTTTCGATGACCTTTATGGGACGTCTATCCGACATCCATGGGCGGCGCAAAATCTACCTGGCCGCCCTGGTGATCTTCGGTCTTGGTTCTTACCTGGCTGCCGTAGCCCACACCTGGCCCACCCGCCTGGCTCTGCGGGCTTACTATATGGTGGCCAGCGGACGTCCGGATATTAATTTCCTCTCCCTGTATATATTGATCGGCGCCCGGATGATCCAGGCCTTCGGCGCTGGCACGATGGTGCCGGTGGGTATGGCCATGGTGGGAGACTTGTATCCAGCTGGCAAGCGGGCCCGACCCCTGGGTGTGATTGCCGCTGTGGATACTGCCGGTTGGGTAGTAGGACACCTGTACGGGGGCATCATCGTCAGGTTCTGGAGCTGGCAGACCATCTTCTGGCTCAACCTGCCCATTGTATTGATCGGCTGGTTAATGATCCGATTTTTGCTCCAGGAAAGCAAACCTGCCGAGGACCGGGGTCGGATGGACTGGGGCGGCGCCGTCCTGATCGCCATCAGTCTTTCGATCCTCAATATAGCTTTGGGAGCAGGTGGCGGAACATCCAGCGCTGCCACCCTGGAAGAACTCCAGGGACTGCCGCCTTCGGTGATCCCTGCCCTGGGCCTGGCCCTTTTATTCCTGATTCTGTTCATCTGGCGCCAATCCCGGGCTAAAGATCCCCTGATCGAGCTATCCCTCTTTAAGAAACAGAACTATTTACCGGCCAGTCTGGCCAACTTCCTGATCGGGGTGGCGTTATTTATCGCCATCGCCAATGTGCCCTTATTCATCAATTCCCTGATCGCCTCCAACGCAGAACAGGGCGCCTGGGAAAGCGGCTGGATGTTAAGCGGTTTGACGGTGCCCATGGCCTTGGCAGCTGTGCCGGGCGGTTGGATCTCGGATAAAAAAGGCTACCGTTGGCCATCCATCCTGGGTTTGTTTATGGCCATCGCTGGTTTTATCCTGATGACCGGCTGGACCAAAGATGTCACCTACCTCACTATGGGTATTCATCTGGCTTTCACCGGGATCGGATTGGGATTGACCATGGCGCCTATCGCGGCGGCAGTGATCAACGCCTCGCCGGAGCAGCACCGCGGAACCAGCTCAGCGCTGGTGATCATTTTCCGCTTGGTGGGTATGACCATCGGCGTTTCCGGCATTACCACCATTGGTTTAAAGCGGATGCAGATCCTCAGTGTACAGCTCATGCCTCCGGATGCCAGCATGGCGGATATAGGCCGGGTAGGCATCGAAGTGGCTGAGCGGGTGATCACAGATAATTTCTGGATCGCCGGTGCCGTCACAGCCCTGGCAATTCTGCCGGCAATCTTCTTAAGGTGGGGTATGAAAAAGGAATAAAACAAGGGACGAAGTCCTTTGAAAGGACTCCGTCCCTCTATTTACTACTTACTCAAACAGCTTGCTTTATGATAAAAGCAGGCTGTTTTCTACTTACTTTCGAATTATTCCATCGCCCCCGTATGAATGGCAATCACCGAGCCGCTGATCGAATCCAGGCCTGCAATGTCCGCTCGACTTGTTAGTAAGGCATACCCCTGGAATCCTGTGGATGATGATGTATATGGCAGGAGGTAATATCCTCCATTGGTACCCACCTCAAGTTCACTAATCTCCCATTCGGCGGTCATCAATGCCGTGGACAGCTCAATAATGGCCAGTTCTGCTATATCCGGAAAGCTAAAGACCAGCTGATAACCTTCTTCGGCCAATTTGGAGAGAAGATCGATGGCACTAAAGCGGGAAGGCACCGGGAAGTCAGCCGGGAAATCGCCTCCACTTTCTCCCAAACCTTCACTTTCGCCAAAGGTCACACCACTGCCCGGAATCATTTCCAGCTCTCCCAGGGGCGCGATGGCCAGGTCCAGCACTATGCCATATTCATCTTCAATGAAATCCAATTTGGCTTCATATTCAGGGTGGATGATCCACATCCCGTATCCAGTAACCTCGGAACCTTCGGCATCCACGCTCCAACCTCCGTCCTGCAGCTCGTGTTGGTAAAAGGTCAAGACTTCTTCCAGGGTGACCTCAGGAAACGCGAAGAGTATCCGGAAGCTATTTTCACCCGGCATATCCTCAGTCGAGCCGATCTTGGCATACTTCGGGAGAGGGAAAACCTCCGGGAAGTTCGCCGGCAATTCCTGTTCCTCTACTGTGGCGCCGGTGGTGTTCGTCTCGGTCTGAGAATCATCTGTACTGCCTTCCACTGAGGTTTCCTCTTGCGGGACTCCCTCACTTGGAGCATCTTCCGCCGAGGATCCGCATGCGGTCAGTAAGCCAGCAAGAATGACTAGAGCAGATAATTTAATCAGGATAGATAATACGGAATTTGGCTTCATATTTAAACTCCATGTCGTGTTGTTGGAAACCTGCTGATATTAATTTTATATCAATAGCTGCGGTATTTCAACTTTAGAACTAAATCCATCATCTCCCTCAACTGGTTTACAATCCGGTTTAATTTATTGTG
>CAYORF010000141.1:0-5945 GCA_964406305.1 uncultured Anaerolineales bacterium
GCTGGTGGTTATCTCCACCACCCTGGGGACTTGTCAGGCCGCACAAAAACTCACCGGACAGTAATCTTGTACTCTACTGGTATTTTTCCCGGAGCAGGCTTTCGTCATACGGCGCCCGCCGGTGATCACACTGTTTTCTCGGGCAGAGCTCACAATTATAGAAATCGCTCTCAGAGCTGTAGCGTATCCCGGAAACAGATTGATTGGGGATCATCAGCATGCTGTCCAGTAATTCCACCCCGATAGCTTCCTGGGGATTACCCAGCAATTGAAAAAGCGCCGGCTGGGCAGTGATGGGCCAATCCTGAATGGATCCCGGGTTCATAGAGGAGGTTTTCCCAAGCTGGTAGGTTTCTTTTAGGTGGGTAAGTAAATATTCCTCAGCAGCCCTGAGAGCCATCTGGCTGATTTCGTCAGCATAATACTTATCCAGCAGGTCATCTTTAGATTGGGTCCAGTTGAACAATTCTCTTCCAGCGGTCACAATATACGGGAATACCCGGTGGACTTCTTTAAAATTTACGGTCATAACCCGGCTTTCCATCCGGATGCCGCCCAGGATCACACCCCTTTCTAAATGCTCATCAATCCCAGCGATGGTATAGAGTGCCTTCGGCCGGGCAAGCTGGCGGGCTTTCTCGACCAAGGAGTTGATTACCCCTTCCTGACTGCTACCCTCTTTAATGTGCATTTTGGTCCTTATCCGGGCAGATAGGGGATTAAAATCAATTTTATTAAGGATGACTGGGTCCATAGATATCCTGGTCTCACGTAATTGGCTGAAAAAACATTGTAGAATGACAGAAGAAAAAAGAGCATTTTTCCTAAATTCGACGTTAAAATAAAAATCCCTTCATATACGTCTAACTAGCGAAGAAATTTGAGGAACCTTTCTATAGTGTGCCTGAAATTGACGATAAATAACCCTGGTGAATAATAGTATCACACACGCATCCGTAGCTCAATGGATAGAGCATCTGACTTCGAATTGGACGGGGAAATAGAATCTCCTGAAGATAAGGGAAATTACGGCTCTTCCTCTTAATAGGATGTCCCATAATGGAGCTACCATGAGCAAAAGATCAACCCTAACCCCCAACACCTCGATCCCAGACTAGCCTTCCCTACTACATCGCCATGAAGAATCAAGCCAAAAATTCTCCTATGATTTGGATCAACATCGCCCAGACGATTCACCTAGTTTCGTTTTTTCTTTTAGTTGCGATCCATCCCAGATAACCTGCCAGCTCATCTAAACTAGGGTTTTACTAAAGCTATCTTGGTCGCCCAAAATCTGCTGTGTAATATGCGTCAAAATCTTGCGCTGCACTATCTCCCGCATAACGGAAACCTACTCCGATTTGGGTAACATTCTCACTTAGGATGTTAGCTTTATGCCCAGGACTGTTCATCCACATCGACACCACCGCCTAAGCCGAAAAATTACTACTGGAGCTGGCCGCGATGTTCTCAGCAGCCCAGGAGTAACTATAACCAGCAGCTAACAGCCTGGAGCTTAGAGTCGAACCGTCAGATCCTGTATGGCTAAAAAAGTCATTACAGGCCATGTCTTCGCTGTGCCGCCTGGCAGCCAGTTGCAAGCTGGAATTATTGCCCAGGGCTGGCAGTCCGCGATCCGTCCGTTCCTGGTTAATTAGTGCGACCACCTGGTTTTCAAAGGTGGTATTTCCCGAGAAAGTGCATCCGTCCGGGGTTTGAGTCGCAGGTGGTGCTGATGTCATAGTAGGCGGCTTAGGCGTATATGTCGCTGCAGGTGGTACAGGCGTATTTGTATCAGCAGGATGATCCTGGGTATGAGATGGTTCAATCGGTTCCGTGGTGGCTGATGGTTTCGCTGTATCAGATGGATCAGCTGGTTTAGTGGTGGCTGAAGGCGCGGCAGTACTTACAGTGGCAGAAACCGTTGGGGAGTTAATTTCTGGAGTCAGAGTTAACGACGGTGTATAGGATGGCTCTTTGGTGATCACCACCTCACTGGTCTTTTCCGAATCTGTTTGATTAATCGTGGCGGTGAGGGTGAGGTTTGTATCTAGCTCCTCTCCGGTATTTTTTACAGGAGTGTTTGGAATCGTATATGTCGCTTTAAGAGCAAAGGGCGTTAGTGTCGAGTTCCCACCTGCAAATCTTTTAACCATCTTTGTATTCGAATCACAGGCAGCAGTTGACCATGTCAAAAAAACAAAGATGATAAGTATCACGGAATAGCGTTTACACATGATTGCATGGCTTGCTATACTTCTCGCAATTATTGTCTAAAGGGCGAGATTTAATAGCTTGTTAAATGGATATTAATAAATTTGATTTTTCCATTATATCCCGCTAGCGGTTGCTTCCTTAACAGTTAATAAATCTGTAAATAAAGTCATGAACAATAATTTGATACACTCCCTTGGGTCACGACAAACCCATGGTAAGTAAGAAATGGTTAGGCGATCTCCCTAGTTGCAAGATACAATAATTTACATGAATTAAGAACAATACTGCTTAATAATTTACTAAAATTACACTTGATCGGAGTTAATAATGGCAGTTCTATCAGAACTATATGACGACCTTAGATTTATCTTCAAATATCGCAGCAAGGTGATGAAAAAACAAATGGGGGTTGAATAAGAATGCTCCTAAAGCAGGAGACCAGGCGCCGGATTTCACGCTAACAGATGTCTCTGGCACAAGATCGGTCACCCTTTCAGAATTCCAGGGGAAGAAACCAGTTGCCCTTTTTTTCGGCAGCTTTACCTGACCGCCATATATCAAGGGTACCGTGGGTATCCAGCAGCTGTATGAAAAGTATCATGAAAAGGTCCAATTCCTCAGCATATACATTCGCGAGGCACATCCCGTTGATGGCTGGTGGCTCGCGGCGGCGTCTCACAAAATATAATATGCTAAAATTCGCTCCTAAAGTATCGATGGAGCATTATGATCCCAAGACCATTGAGGAGAGGCGAGCAGTGGCGGGAGAGTGTGAAACCGCACTTCAGTACGGTATCCATATCTATGTTGATGAGATGGATGACTCTGTGAATGACACCTACGCAGCCTGGTCAACGCGTTTATACTTGATCGGAACAGATGGAAGGATTGTTTACGGCGGCGGATTGGGTCCTTATGATTTTAAACCAGCGAAATTAGAAAACGCCATCAAAGGTTATTTGGAAAACACAAAGGGTTCTCAATAAACATGGGACCAGAAATTTGGTTCGATTTGATTTCACTACCACCCACTTATCAAACCACTCTTCAATAACTCTATATATATAATAAGAAAAACCCTACCGGAAGGTAGGGTTTAGCATATGTGACTTAGAAGGCGGTCACTCGCCTAGAACCATAAGGTTCGTTTAGATATTTTGAACGATATTGCTGAAAATGTTGCCAATGGCTGGGCCAAGAAGAGAGAGAATAACAATCACTACAACTGCGACTAATACAAGAATGAGTGCATACTCAACGAGACCTTGGCCTTTTTCTTTAGGTGCGAATAACATGGTGTTTCTCCTTTATAAAGATGGATTTTTTCGTGTACGCCTAGCGTACTGAATAACTAACATACATCATAACGAAGAACTAATTATTATGCAATATGGTTTTCCCAACAAATATGCAAAGCCCTTCAAACCCTCCTCCAGCCAAAAACATCCGAACTTATCCCTTAAAAACGCCGATCCACAACCAAATTTCCCCTATGGTAAAATCACTCCATCTAATAACCTTCCTACCAACTCTAAATACGGAAATCCTATGATCCCAATTCGCGACGAAAACCCCACCCATATCGTACCGATCGTCACTTATTTATTGATCCTGGTCAATATCCTGGTTTTTATCTTCCAGGCCTTCCTGGGATCCAATAACGAACTATTTGTATATCAGTTCGCCCTCATACCAGCTGATGTGACCTCATTGATGTCCATAAGTAGCCTCTTCAATATCTTTACCAGCATGTTCATGCATGCCGGTTTAGCCCATATCGGCGGCAATATGCTTTATCTGTGGATCTTTGGAGATAATGTGGAAGACAGATTGGGCAGTGGAAAATATTTCATTTTCTACATTATTGGCGGTGTGGTTGCTTCCATCACCCATATCCTGACCAACCCAAGTTCAATCATCCCAACTGTAGGCGCAAGCGGCGCTATCGCAGCTGTACTGGGTGCCTACCTGGTTTTGTTCCCCAGACAGAAAGTTCTCACATTAATTCCCCTGGGATTTTGGATGCGAATGACCATGCTGCCTGCCAGCGTTGTTCTGTTAGTCTGGTTCGCACTGCAATTCTTCCAGGGAGTACTCACCCTGGGCGGCCCGGATGTTGGCGGTGTTGCAGTCTGGGCTCATATCGGCGGATTTGTCACTGGTGTAGTAATGGGGCAGCTGCTAAAGAAACCAGAAAAGGATTATCCAGCTTATCACTGGTAGACTCAGTCAATAAGCTTGATGAAGAAGGTAAGCTGAGTTATAATCTCTCGGCATCGGGATGTGGCGCAGTCCGGTAGCGCGCGCCGTTCGGGTCGGCGAGGCCGTGGGTTCGAATCCCTCCATCCCGACACAAAAAACCGCTGGTAAAATCCAGCGGTTTTGTTATTTCTAGATAGGGACTGAGTACTCTTGAAAGGACTCAGTCCCTATTCTTTTATAAAAGTTGAGACTGGGAGTCATCCCTTCCCTGAGCGGAGAGTGGCTGATAAGAGGGCTCACGTTGAGGAGTTCGCACAGCCGGTTTGGGTGTTGGGCGGTAACCAGGAGCGGGTTTCTTACGACTGGAAACCGGTGCTTTGCGGGTTGAAGGGGCAAAATCCACTCGCAGCTGGTCTTTGCCGAAATAACGGTCACCGGCGACAGAGAAGAGGCCAATGATCAAGACCCGCAGGAGCCAGATCATTACTGCTACAAAAATCGGAACGATCTTGAGCAGGGTCTGACGGGCGATCACCGCGTTGCCCAAGGTCTCGTGGTTGGCAATAGCGATCGAAACGCCCCACCAGGTCAAGAGTGCGTTCATAGTGGCAGCGATCAGCCAGGCAGCAAATAGGTACCAGCTTTCAGTCTGTTCCCCGATTTTTCCTTCAGGGGTGAATAAACGGGCGATCCCGGCGAAATCGATACCGCAGAAAGCGATCGCCAGAATAGTGGCCCAGCGCACGCCCCAGAAACGCAGATCACCAAGCAGATCAACTAACGCAAAATCAGTGGTGCTGAAGTTGAAGATCTCAAAAGCGACCAGAGCGGTGATGATCAAAAGACCAAAAACTACTCCGCGCTTGACCTGAACTCGTTCGGGTATAAAAGGAATGCTGTTGGCGGACATGTGTACCTCCCTTATTGAGGGAAAAAATGATGATTAGTTTACTTACGAAGACAGTATAGAACATATGTTCTACTTTGTCAAGGCTTGATTTCCCTTTCTTCCCCCTACCCTTTTCTCTGGTAGAATAGCCCTGTATGTCAGAAATCATTCCCTCAGGAAATTAGAATCCTATGAAAGCTGAACAATCCTTTGCCACCTGGGTGGAAGTGGATCTCAAAGCCCTTAAGAACAATATAAAGATCATCCATAAAGAAACTGCTGTCCCGTTAATGGCCGTGGTAAAAGCCAATGGCTACGGTCATGGGTACATGCCTATCACCAGGGCCGCAGAAGAAGCCGGCGTGGATTGGTTCGGCGTTGCCCGGCCACGCATGGCACTCAAAATGCGCGATGAAGGCATAAAAAGCAATATCCTCGTTCTGGGATATATCGCCCCGGAACGAATTGAACAAATGATCTGCCTGGATGTCTCCCTAACAGTCTGGACCAAGGAACACATCAGCCTGGTAGAAAAAGCTGCTGCCAACTGCCAGAGAACTGCCCGGGTCCATCTGTTGGTTGACAGCGGTATGGGGCGATTGGGCTGCCATCCGGAAGAAACATTGGAGCTTGCTCG
>CAYORF010000142.1:0-5848 GCA_964406305.1 uncultured Anaerolineales bacterium
GATGGCAGTTTTCGTCCATTTCCTGAATGAAGTGGTTAATGAAATAGTTGATTTCTGGGCTGTCGTCGATCAAATGGAAGTCATCCAGCACCAGGGCAAAATGCTCCTGAACATGATCGTATAGATCGTTGATGATCGTCCGCAGGACTTGCTCCTGATCCAGATCGATACCCCCCAGATTGCTGATCAAAGACCTGCTCGCCCCTCCGAAATCGGGAAATTGCTGGCTGATCGCAGCAACGAAATAATTGATAAAACGCAGAGGATCGTGATCAAGCGGGTCAATGGCCAGCCAGCAAACGGGATATTCCACCTTGTCGGCCAGATCCACTAGCAGAGAAGTTTTCCCATAACCTGCCGGCGCGGCGATCAGCATCAGCCGATACTCCAACAGGCCATCCATCATACTTAACAGGCGCTGACGGCTCAGAAAGTCTTGCTGCCTTCTGGGCAGGGTGATTTTTGTCCGCGTGATCGGATAACTCATCTGATAATCCTGGAACTTACTAATGGCCTTTCCTGTAAAGAAAATACTGCAGCACTCTGTATTATATATAGAATTGTCCAATCACGGGATTTCGTTTATATGAGGGAGCTGCGCAGCCGATGAGATACAGAAGACCGAGGACGGATGGGGTGAAGCTGCGCTTCACGACGGATCCTTCGACTACCCCCTCGACGGCGCTCGGGGTCCGCTCAGAGATTTGTGTCTAGTTACGCTTCACTCCTTACGCTTTACCCCTTACCCCTTCCTCTTTACTCCTTACTCCATACCCTTTACTCCTCACACCTTACACTTTACTCCACCCGCCTTACTCCTTACGCCTTACACCTCACTCAAGAGGTAGTTTACGACCGTGTAAGGCATGTTTTGTAAGGAAAGAGAACCTTAAAATTATGGTAAACTTCAAGGGAGAGATTCCGAAGGAGAACCTTTTATGGCTACATCACGAGCGGAAGAAATGGTCAAGCGGCTCAGGGAAATGCAGGCCGCCACACCGGAGATCGAGGCTTCAGCCGTCGTCTCGGTGGATGGGTTGACAATTGCGTCAGCGCTGCCCACTGATGTCGAGGAGGACCGGGTCTCGGCCATGTCGGCCGCTATGCTCAGCCTGGGAGAACGCATCGCCACCGAACTCAACCGGGGCGCGCTGGACCAAGTTTATATCCACGGAGATAACGGATATGTGATCCTCTCCGCTATCGGAACTGAAGCTGTACTCACTGCAATGGCCAAGGAAAAAGCCAAACTGGGCCTCGTGTTTTTGGAAATGCGCCGCGCCGCGGACGACCTCGGTAAATTTATAGCCTAATGAACAAAACACCATACACTTAGCAACTTCGCGGGGAGGACTGGAAAACCAGGTCCTCCCCTCTCCACTTAATTAAGAGAAATTATCGACACACGGGGCAAATCATGAAAACCAAATACATTTTCTTAACCGGCGGTGTGCTCAGTTCGGTAGGTAAAGGCGTTACTGCCGCCGCCCTGGGTCGTTTGTTAAAGGAAAGGGGTTACAGCGTTGCCATCCAGAAACTGGATCCCTATATTAATGTCGATCCCGGAACCATGAGCCCTTACCAGCACGGCGAGGTTTATGTGCTGGATGATGGCTCCGAAACTGATCTGGACCTGGGCCATTACGAACGTTTCATTGATACCAGCCTTAGCCGCGTTTGCAACGTCACAACTGGCCAGGTTTACGAAGAGGTCATCAGCCGGGAACGGCGGGGCGACTACCTGGGCGGTACCATCCAGGTCATTCCCCACATCACCAACGTCATCAAAGAACGCATTCTCCAGGTGCCGGAAACCACGGGGGCAGAAATTGTGCTCTGTGAGGTAGGCGGCACGGTCGGTGACATCGAGTCCCTGCCCTTCCTGGAAGCTCTGCGCCAGATGCGAAGCGATATCGGTCGAAAAAACAGCTTTTATATCCATGTCACCTGGCTGCCGCACATCGGCGCCACCGGCGAACTCAAAACCAAACCCACTCAGCACTCGGTTCGCGAACTACGCTCTATCGGCATTTCCCCCGATATGATCATGGCCCGCTCGGATTACCCGGTTCCGGAAGAGCTGCGAGAAAAGATCGCCCTCTTCTGTGATGTCCAAAAAAAGGCCGTGGTGCCAATGGAGACCACCGACACATTGTATAACATCCCCCTTATGCTGGAAGAAGCCGGTGTGGGCGACTATATTCATAAAAAGATCAAACTCCAGGAACGCCAGAAACCGGATTGGACTGCCTGGAAACAGATGGTGGCCAATATCCGCTGCGAGAAGGAAAAGATCCGAATCGCTGTGGTTGGGAAATATATCGAACTATTAGACGCATATATGAGCGTCCGAGAGGCACTCTGGCATGCCGGCCTGGCCAACGAAGTTAATGTGGATATCACCTGGATCCATTCCACCAGCCTGGAAGGAGACGCTGACTTGACGGTCCTGGAAGGTTTCGACGGCATCCTGGTACCTGGCGGCTTTGGAAAGAGAGGTATTGAAGGCAAGATCCAGGCCATCAAGTTCGCCCGGGAAAACAAAGTCCCCTTCCTCGGCCTTTGCCTGGGAATGCAGCTAATGGTGGTCGAGTTAGCCCGCCATCACTTCGGGGAGGACAGCCCCAACTCAACCGAATTCAACCCGGTCACACCCCACCCGGTCATAGACCTGATGCCTAACCAGCGCGATATAACCGACAAGGGCGGCACCATGCGCCTTGGCCTGTACCCCTGCCACTTGCAGCCCGGTTCCTTGGCCGCAGAAGCCTACGGGGAAAAAGTGATCCAGGAACGCCACCGCCACCGCTTTGAGTTCAGTAATGCCTATCGGGAAGAGCTGGCAACAGCCGGAATGGTCTTCTCAGGCCTGTCCCCGGATGAGAGATTGGTGGAGATCGCCGAGCTCAAAGACCATCCCTTTATGCTGGGCACACAATTCCATCCGGAATTCCTGTCTCGCCCCTACCGGGCCCATCCACTCTTTGCGGCTTTCATTAAAGCTTCTCTAAAAAAATCAAAAGACTGAAAACTGTACCAGCATTGGTATTTATTAAACGCACCTGATAGGCTACAATAAGCGCGGTATTAACATTTAAGAATTGGAGAAAACATGTACACTAGAATCGAAAAGATCACCGGACGTCAGGTCCTGGATTCCCGCGGGAACCCCACCGTGGAAGTGGATGTGCAGCTTATGGATGGCAGCCTGGGTCGGGCGATCGTGCCTTCCGGCGCTTCCACCGGCATCCATGAAGCTTTGGAACTGCGTGACGGAGATAAGAAGAAATACCTCGGTAAAAGCGTTTATGACGCAGTCAACAACATTAACGGCAAGATCTTTGACGCCCTGGTCGGCGAAGACGCCACCCGCCAAATATCGATTGACAGCATCATGCTGGAGCTGGACGGAACCCACAACAAAGCCAAACTGGGTGCCAATGCCATTTTGGGCACCAGCCTGGCAGTTGCCAAAGCAGCAGCCATTTCCCTGGAACTGCCCCTCTACCAGTATATCGGCGGCATTTACGCCCATTTACTGCCCTCCCCGATGATGAACATCCTCAACGGCGGCGCGCACACCGACTGGCAGTCCACTGATGCTCAGGAATTCATGGTCATGCCTTTGGGCGCTCCAACCTATTCCGAGGGCCTGCGCTGGGGTACAGAGATCTACCACACCCTCAAGACAGTCTTGAAATCCCATGGTTACGCCACCCTGGTTGGCGACGAGGGCGGATATGCCCCGGCTCTGGGATCCAACGCTGAAGCAGTTGAGATCATCCTGGAAGCAATTGAAAAAGCCGGCTATAAACCCGGCGAAGATATCGCTATCGCTCTCGACCCGGCAGCCTCTGAATTCTATGAAGAGGAAACCGGACTGTACAACCTGCGCACTGAAGGCAAAAAACTGACCAGCGCTGAAATGGTGGCATTCTGGAAAGAGTGGGTAGACAAATACCCCATCGTGTCCATCGAAGACGGACTGGCCCAGGACGATTGGGACGGCTGGAAGATGATGGTGGAAGAAATGGGCGACAAGATCCAGATCGTGGGTGATGATCTTTTGGTCACCAACCCCGACCGGGTCCGCAAAGGCATCAAGGAAAAAGCGGCCAACTCCCTGCTGGTGAAAGTCAACCAGATCGGCAGCCTGACCGAAACCATCGAGTCCGTGGAAGCCTGCCATCGAGCTGGCTGGACCGCAGTCACCTCCCATCGCTCCGGTGAGACCGAAGACAGCACCATCGCCGACCTGGCTGTGGCGCTGAATACCGGCCAGATCAAGACCGGCGCTCCCGCCCGCTCCGACCGGGTAGCCAAGTACAACCAGCTCCTTCGAATCGAAGAGAGCCTGGGCGACATGGCAGAATATGCCGGATGGAAGCCGTTTAAGAAATAAATTCATTTGAGTAACAAGATAAAGGGACTGAATCCTTTGAAAGGATTTAATCCCTTTTTTATTTAAATGAGGCGTATTTTTATCAATTAGAATGGACTGAAGTCCAGAGAGGGGTCTTCTCCTTCGTCTTCGCTCAGGGTCAGACCAAACGTCTCCGAAGCTTGTCATTGCGAGGTTGGAGCGCAGGCCAAACGAAGCAATCTGAATTAAATCTACACAACGATCAAGAATGTTCAACTGATTAATCAACGAACAGGATTGGTCTGTATCCCTGTATGTATGTAAAAGAAGATTTCAGATATATAGAGTAAAGATTGCTTCGTCACCTTCACTACGTTCAGGTTCCTCGCAATGACAGTGATAGTTAAGCATTGATATCACTCAAAATATCTGACTAGGTAACTCCTACTGCTGGATGTCCCCTCTCGGGATTTTGCATAGCACCCTGTAAGGGTCAATCCCCATATTTAAATAAAGGATACGGTTAGTTTTTATAACTGGTCGATCAAATCCTCGTCCGACATCTCTTCCAACGGGATGGTCGGTTCATCTGACAGATCCTCTTCCCAATCCTGTTCAACTTCCTGGATATCCACTGACCTGGTAGCTTCCGTGAAAGTCAGATCCTCAATGCGTTTGCCCGGCTCAGGTGTGCCGCAGTACGGGCATAAACTCCAGGGCAACTTCATCAAACGGTTGCAGGAATGGCAGGGTTTCATGAGCTTGGTATAACAGTTGGGGCAAACCACCCAATCTTCCTTGGTATGACGGCCGCAGCCCGGGCAGGCAGAACGTTCCTCAATGGCCTGCAGGAGGGCTTCTTCCTCAAGCATATGCTGGTATTCATCTTCCAGGGTCCGGGGTGGGCGCAGGATCAGGTACACCACTATGCCGGGTAAAAATAAGACTGCTACCACCAGCACAGCCAGGATGCGTACCAGGGGATCCTTGACCCGATTCTTGATGTCCCGATAGGTCCAGACCATCAAACTTAACCATAATGCGGCCAGGAAAGCGCCGCCCAAAGCGGCTGCAATAAGCAAGAAATTATTCAGGGATGAAGGGTCAAAACTCATAAACCGTCTCCTCGGTTCGATTATACCCTTTTTCCCAACAGATAATAATGCCCACCTCTTGTCCAAGAAATATCAGTCGTTTATAAAGAAAACAACTACCTGCTCTGTCATTCCGAGCACAGCGAGGAATCCATATTGCCTTCAACCGTAATGCAATCAACACGTCCAAGGCAACGCGTTAATAAAGATCTGAATATGGATCCTTTCTCCTCGCCAAGTCTCGGAGTCAGGATGACAAATAGAGTAATCGTGGGAATTAAATTGTGAAAGAAGGAAATAATTCAAATTACGGGATCAAGGACCTGGAAATAACCGAACGGCCGCGAGAAAGATTGGCGAAAATGGGCGCTGGGGTGTTAAGCACAGCCGA
>CAYORF010000143.1:0-5767 GCA_964406305.1 uncultured Anaerolineales bacterium
GCGGGATCTTACCGATCACAAAGAATAGCGGCTTGAATGGAACAGCCTGGACTTTAACCAGTTACAACGGAACAACGCTGCTTTCTGATACAACAATGACCGCGTTCTTTGAATCTGGAGAAGTGAACGGGTCCGCCAGCTGCAACCACTATTTTGGAAGCTTCAAAGCCAAAGGTGATCAAATTCAGATCGATGGCCTAGCTTGGACTGGGATGGCCTGCATGGACCCGGAAGGTATCATGCAGCAGGAACAACAAGTGATGAGCCTCTTTTCCCAGGCAGAGACTTTCTCCATCCAAGGGAAAGTACTGCAGATCCTATCCTCAAACGGAGAATCATTGATCTTTCAAAAAATTGAATCCCGGGATTGATCAAGGTTGATGCTGGTAAAGGTGAAAATGGTCCGGGCTCAGGGCGTATCTCTGTACGACCGGGTCTTGATATTTAGGTTCATGAGCGATTAGGCGGTAACCGTACTTTTCAACCAGGGGTTGGAAATCCTGACGGTCATAGGTCAATAGTCGCTTATTATGGGAATTTGGCACTATCATCAGATACGGCACCTTTTTTTCTGCCAGCAGATCCAGCCACCACTCTATCGCGAGCGGTTTGCACTCTGAAAAACAGTGGATATTCACTGCCAGGTCAATTGATCCTTGAGGTAGTTCTTCCCGGATCCTATCCAAATGAAGCACTCTGGCTTTATCCTTGATCTCCCGGTAGCCCAGGTAATAATCTGCGATAAAAGAAGACAAGGCAATCGCATCTGTACAGATGTATGATTTAAGATTGGGCAACGCTCCAGCCATGCGGTGTGCCAGACGGCCATAACCAGCACCGATATCCAAGACTGAAAGTTGATCCTGTTGCATGATCGCCAGATTCTGCTCTAGGAAATAGATCTCCAGAATGGAATCCAGTAGATCACGGGAGACCAGTTTTTTATCAAATTCATAAGTGACAGCTCCAAAAGCACCATCCTCTTCCAGGCGGTCGAGTAGCCCCAGGTGATCGATCGATTTGGTGTAATAATAGGCCAGAAGGTAACCGAACAGATTCCGATTAAATCGCCCTTCCTGGAAGACATAGGCATTATGCCCCCTGAAGTAAAGAATATCCTCGTCCTTGACCCGGTCTTCCGTCCAGATTAATGTTTCATAACATGGATAGTTTGTGTTCTGGTAACGTTTCTGCAGGTCCAATAACACGGGATTTGTAGGGGTAAGCGTTTCCCGAGCGTCTTCAGGTAGGTAAACTTGCCTCGGTTCTTGAGCCAGGTCCCCACTTTGCCAATCATAAACAAACACACTCGGAATGATATCAAACCCGTATTTCGCAAGAACGCTTCTCAAAACTTCTTTTATTTTGGAACGAAACTTCACCTTTGGCCTCTTTTTCCGGATTGTACTGAAGGTCGTCTTCCGGACATGGGAATTAACAAGATAATGGTTTTATAATAAGTTATCATAATTATAAGTGCCCCTTGGAAATTAGCCAGTAACAATTCTTAATTGCAAACATTAACCCTGGAGTATTGATGAATGACCTTAAATACCTTGATCGACAAAAGACTCTTCAATCCTTTCTAGCAAAGGACAAATTACGAGCAATTGGATTAAATCCTGGTCCAGATCTAACCTACCTGACCGGCTTGGATTTTCATCTGATGGAACGACCGGTATTTGGAATCTTTCCAGAAGTTGGGGATCCGGTTTTCATTCTCCCGGAATTGGAAGGAGCCAAGGTTGCTTCACTGTCCTACCCGATCAAGCCTTTCCTTTTTAACGAGGATCCTGAAACATGGACGGACGTGTTCCAGGCAGCCTTGCTTGAAGCAGATCTGGTCACTGGTAAATTAGGAATCATTCCCCGCCGGCTTCGATTACTTGAACAAAGTTATCTTCTAGATGCTGCTCCTGGAATGTCATTAGAATCTGCCCAACCGATCCTGACCCAGATGAGAAGAATTAAGAGTGAAGATGAGATTAAATTCATGGGTGAAGCTGTCCGGATAGCCGAGTGCGCCCTGTCCAGCACGATCATGGCCATCAAACCGGGTGTCACAGAAAAAGAGATCGCCGGCCGGCTGATTGGGCGTCTGCTGCAGGAGGGCTCTGATCCTGAGCTGCCATTTTTTCCGATTGTTTCTTTTGGTGAAAACGCAGCCAATCCCCACGCAACCCCAACAAACCGCACTCTTAATGCCGGGGATATTATCCTCATCGATTGGGGAGCAAGTCATCAGGGATATTTTTCTGATATCACCAGGGTTTTTGCCATGGGAGACTTACGACCCGAAATTGATCAGATCGCAAAATTTGTACAGGATGCCAACGCAGCCGCCCGGGCTGCAGTAAAGCCGGGAATCCCTGCCAGCGCTGTCGATCAAGCGGCCCGCCAGGTTATAGAAGACGCCGGGTATGGAGAATATTTTTTCCACCGCACCGGTCATGGATTGGGGCTAGAAGCTCATGAAGAACCCAATATCAGTAAATTCGATCAAACCATCCTCGAACCAGGTATGACTTTCACCATTGAACCTGGAATTTATCTTCCCAAACGCGGCGGAGTACGAATAGAAGACGATATAGTAGTTACTGAAGATGGTGGATTATCCTTAACATCATCACCACGAGATCTAACCCAGCTGTTGATCGAAGGATGATCTTATCAACTATAGATCTCAAATGCAGGAGCAGATTATGTTAGTTAAGAACACAGAACCTTTTTACTATCCGGGAAATGATACGGGCTGCCTATTGATCCATGGATTTACCGGGGCGCCAACTGAAATGCACCCACTGGGTGAATACCTGGCCGGGTTTGGATACAGCGTTCTCGGTATTCGTCTGGCAGGTCATGGAACAAAGATCGAAGATATGAACCGCATGCACTGGCAAGATTGGTCCGCCTCAGTTTTGGATGGATGGCATTTACTTGAGTCAACTACAAAGAATATCTTCTTAATTGGATTGTCCATGGGAGGCGCACTGGCCTTATATCATTCTTCGTTCCTTCCAGTTGCTGGTGTTGTAGGCTTATCTGCCCCATATGAGATCAGATCCGATCCGCGGCGAATACTATTACCATATATTTCCTGGCTAATCCCATATGTAGAGAAAGGAGATTCCGATTGGCAGGATCCAAACGCGAAAGAGAACCATTTTTCCTATGACCGATATCCTACCAGAGCTATCCTGCAGCTCTCAGATTTACTTAAAGCCATGCGGACAGCTCTTCCCAAGGTTAGCGCACCTGCCCTATTAATGCATTCCAAAAAAGATATAGGTGTTCCACCTGAAAATCAAGACCTGATCTATAACGCTCTGGGCACCCCAGAAAATATGAAGAAGAAGGTCCTTCTGGAAAACAGCGGCCATGTTATCACCCGGGATCAGGAGAAAGATACCGTCTTCCAAAACGTCCAAGCGTTTATCGCCAACACGATTAACTCCAGAACATGACAAAAGACTTTATCCTGGTCACGGTAAGCCTGATCATTTGGGGATTGGGTGAAGGTACGTTCATGTACTTCCAACCCCTTTACTTACAAGAGTTGGGAGCATCCCCTCTGGTAATCGGCAGCATCCTGGGTGGTGTAGGGCTGGCAATGACTCTTTTTCATATCCCTGCTGGTTTCCTGTCAGACCGCTTAGGCCGCAGACAATTAATGTGGACCGCCTGGGGTGTGGGTGTGATCACTACTGGGATCATGGCCGCAGCCAGGTCTCTGGCTGTATTCTCAATCGGGATCATCCTTTATTCAACGACAGTATTTGTGGTCGCCCCTCTTAACAGTTATATTACCGCAGCTCGGGGCAAATTAAGTGTGGAACAAGTACTAACCACAAACACTGCAGCATTTTTTTTGGGTGGAATTGCAGGGCCTCTAATTGGGGGATCATTAGCGGAAGGATTGGGAATGAGGTCGATCTACATTTTTGCTTTTGGCTGTTTTATCATATCTTCAATAATAATCGTTTTCATCAAACCTCAGCCAACAGAAGAAAAACTGAAAAATCCCGCAGGAGATTTGCTCAAAAACAAAAGGTTTATCTCTTACTTGCCCGTGATATTAATGATCTCCTTCGCATTATTCTTCCCCCAACCACTGGCACCCAATTTCCTGAAGAACCAGCGATTGATATCGCTGCAAACCATTGGCATCCTCGGGGCAATTACAAACCTAGGGAATGTATTGATCAATTTGCTATTTGGATTGCTTCCACCTCAGCTCGGTCTGATCCTGGGACAGTTATTTGTTGGAATATTTGCCGCCCTGGTATGGCAATTTACCCAGATGCCAATCCTTGTATTGGCTTATTTCCTATTGGGAGGATATCGGGCTACACGTTCCTTATTGATCGCCCAGATTGAAAAGCTGGTTCAACCCGCGAACCTTGGCCTGGCATATGGTGTTATAGAAACAATAACCGGGATCGCCCTGATAGCTGCTCCCCCCATCGCGGGTGCTCTCTATACAAAGGATCCTAATTCTGTATTCAGCTTCACACTATTATTAATTATTCCAGCTATTTTATTCACCTTACTTTGGAGGAAATTATCATGGAAACCTTAATAGAATATTTTCTTCCAGTCTCAATCTGGTTTCAAGGAACATCTGACTGGTTAGTGAATATCTTCCAGGGGATTACTTTCCTGGGGAATACAGAGTTCTATATCCTAATCATGCCGGCATTATTCTGGTGCATAAACACAACGCTCGGCATAAGGATCGGGGTTATGCTCTTAGTCGGTGGTGGCATAAATAGTATTCTAAAGTTCTCCTTTCAATGGCCGCGTCCCTTCTGGGTAACCCCAGCGGTGACCAATCTGGCTGAGGGTACCGGTTTTGGATTTCCATCCGGTCATGCCCAGAATGCAGCAAGCATCTGGGGATTGATAGCTGTTTCAGTCCGGAAAAACTGGATCTGTTGGAGCGCCCTGGCTGCCATTCTGTTGATCGGCCTATCCAGGATCGTTCTCGGAGTCCATTTCACGCACGATGTACTGGTAGGTTGGTCAGTCGGAGGATTGTTATTGTGGTTGTTCCTCAAGCTGGAAAAGCCTGTCATTAATTGGTTCAAACGCAATAGCCTGTCCATGCAGATCCTGGCGCTTGTAGTTATTACCACATTGTTGATCCTACCCGCTGTTTTGCTTGTACCACCCTTCAATCCACCTCCTGTAAATCCAGAATGGATAGAGGGGGCTGGTGAGGTCATCCAGCCCTACAGTTATGATGATCTGCTCACCACGTCAGGCTCATTCCTGGGATTGGGTTTAGGTGTGATCTTACTGAACAAGACTGGAAATTTCAGCAATGAAGGTAAAGTCTGGCAGCTGGTCCTGCGCTACTTGGTTGGTATCATCGGTGTCCTTTTACTGTATATGGGTTTGGGCTCCATATTTCCTGATGATATTTCGCTTGTATCTTATGCACTTCGATTCTTCCGTTATTTCCTCGTAGGTTTATGGATCTCATATGGCGCCCCAGGGTCTTCTCCTGGTTGAAATTAACCCAAGGGTAATCTTAAGGATCATCATAATCAAAATAAAAAGCCCCTGCAAAATAAAATGCAGGGGCTTTTTTATCATTAGTGGAATGAGTTCTATTCTTCTTCTTTTGTATTCGCCGCAATAATTTCTTGCGCCAGGTGAGTAGGCAGTTCCTGGTAATGTGCGAATTCCATCACGAACATACCTCGACCCCCTGTCATCGATCGCAAGTCAGTTGTGTAGCGCTGCATTTCAGCCAAAGGTACCA
>CAYORF010000144.1:0-5741 GCA_964406305.1 uncultured Anaerolineales bacterium
AACCGGGAAGTACCCGATGGAATGTGATGCCATCAAACCAGCCATTTTCCGCCAGATAGATAAAACTATTCACTGCCAGTGGAGCCTGGTCAGCAAAGAGCTCCATCACAAAACTTCCCTGCTCGGTCTCAACCGTCGCCTGGTAGGTTACTTCCTGGTCAATTGTCAGAGGTGGGCAGGCAGTAAACTGCATTTCTTCCATCTTGATCAGTTCCACATAGGAAGCCAACATCTGAGGGTCAGCCTCGGCGTCATACAAGCTGTTGATCTTAATGTATGGTGTGCCGGGGATGCCCAATGATTGTCCATCGATCCATGAGGCTTCAGCCTTGGTAACGATGGCTTCACTATTGTAATCAGCTTCAAATTGGACTGGGTCCAAGCCAAGCTCTGCGGCAACTTCCACAACCCAGGCAGCAAAATCCTCAACCGAATAGCCAGACCAGGCACCTTGCGTTGCATAAAGCAGGTCATGCAGGGCCCAGAAGGCATCTTTGCTCTGAACTCCTGCGGCTTCCACAGCCTGGGCAGCTGGGATGGCTTTATCGTGGATGCTAGCCAGAGGGAAGTGCCGGTATACAACACGGACATCATCCGGGTACATTTCCATCAAGATTTTGAGATTCTCGGAAGCGACAGAACAATAGGGACACTGGAAATCTGCATACTCAACGATAGTGATCGCTGCATCCTCCGGCCCCTTGATCCAATCGGTTTCTGGATCAGCTGAAAAAACCGCCAAATCCTCATCATTGGGCGTAGGCCGTGGTGGATTGGGGATACAGGTAGGTGGTGGAGGCGGACCTTCCGCTTCAGCGGAAGATACATCAAGGGAAGCAGCAGGTTGTTGGGTCGGCTGAATTTCCTCAGTCTGAACTGCTCCAGCAGTTGCACAAGCCCCCAGTATGGCACTCAAGATCACAACGGATAAAATTAGGGTAAGTTTCTTCACAAATCCTCCTCGGATTATTTGTCACCAAATTGTACCAATAATCCTTGGCCCATATTACAAATTTTCATTTCTAACAAAAGTATTAAGGGCAGTTCACTCGAGCTGTAAGGGCTTAAAAAGATCTTCAAACTGGTCCAAGCGCCATTTCCAAGCTACTAATCTCATAAAGTCCCGATAAGATGGTGTTCGCTGTTTTAACTGCCTGAGTTCTTCTCCTAGGTCTACACCCTCTTCTCCTGCCGCTCCGCCGGGTTGGGCGGCATAGGAACCATGAAAAGCAAAATAGGCCTGGTTCAGCCTACGGATCAGATAACCATTCTCCCAAAATATGATCCTTCTTGATTCCATGTAACCTTCGGCTTCATCGATATTTCCCTCTGCGAGCAGGCGATCCACCTCAAGACGGGTGAAATGCATTTCCGCCCGGAAATCAAAGATCTCTTCTGGAGCCGGTTCAGGTTCCTCCTCACTATTCTGAGTTGGTGAATTTTCTTCATTATGCAAATCTGGCTCAGGAGGTAAGTGTTCTGGATAATACAATTCAAATGTCCTTCTCTGGATATCATCTGCAGATAGATCAGCAATAGTCTCGTTTATGGTGGTCAATTCTGGGCTTGTGCCATAAAACATACCAAGGGGACGGAGAGTCAGATAATTATGGGTCCATTCATGGCTAACCACATGAATAAGCCAATCCATGTTGCCGGTTTCTATGATCATTGAGGGGTATAAACCCACTCCCCCGATGCCCACAACCAGGGCTGACAAATTCAAGTCATTTTCAATGCCTTCTTCCAGGTGGATGATCTCATCCAATGTTAAACCCCGGACCAACATCAGGTTGGCGGCCTGACGGATCTCGTTCCGGGGAGAGACAATCAGAGCATAGGAGTCTGGTTCGGATTTGTACAGGACTGGCGGGACCAGCTGCCCACCAAAAGCCAGATCTAGATCCACCAGGGCGCTGTTTAGCTGATCCTGAAGGGCTTGCTCTATAAAAGGAGCCAGCTCTATCCGCAAGCTGTCTTTAAGGTTCAATTCAGTCCGAAGGCTGGATTCTTTCTGTTGGCGGTTCTCCTGATTTGGATCTGAAAGGAGATTGGCAAGCTCTGCCTGCAAAACAGAGACCTCATTTCGTAAATTCAGGTACTCAAGGATGAGTTCACGTTTTTCCGGTTGAGGAAGATATTGATTTACTTTTAAGGTCGATTGAACCAATTTTCTGGCTAGGGCTGAGACTGTCCAGGTTACATAATCAAACTCATATACCCTCGAATGGGCGCGAATTTGCTCCAACTCTTCTGTTGGATCAACTACAGAACCTTGAATGGGTAAGATCAAGATCAGCACGATCAACAGGCTTATGACAATGTTAATTCGATAATTGATCTGCTTCATATGGAATAGGGAGCTTTTTTAGCTTGTATATTCTGAGCACTGTCGACCTGATCAGCCAGGATCATTTCACCCAGCTGGTCTCCAAACGCTATTAATGCCGGGATCTTTTCAGGTTCATCCATAGGATAGGATCCATCCAGATCAACCTGGAATCGCCGGAAATCCAGCCCCGAAAAGAAGGTTTCGACCAGGTGAACTTGCTGATCATCTGAGGATTCTTGGAAAGCTCCCAGAACAGGGCTGATCCAGTGCCAGGGATAGAAATCCCGGATTTGTTCTGGTCGAAGGGCATGAGGTTCTCGTCCGGTGCCGAGACTAATCAAAGTGGTTTCGGCCGGATCCCAACCCAGCACAAACTGAGCCTCATAAGCAGCCACATAACAAGGATTATGATAAGACCCTACCCCACCATCGACATACCGATCTTCAACCGGCGGAAAGAATGATGGAACAGATGAAGAAGCCAGAACCGCCTTTACTACCGGCCATTGATCATAACCCCTAGATAGGTTGAAAGGTTTTATGAAAAGAGTTTTATTTTCAACCAGGTCAAATGCGGTTATAACCAGGTCAATAGGCTGTCCGGTAAACCAAAAATCACCCATGACCTTGCCGCCCATTTGAGCTTCTAGGGCATCCTCAAGAGGTTCTAGAGGATAGCGGTAGCGAGTGAGCGGCCAGAAGGTTGAGCGCCAGGTTTTTCGGAATATAGCTGGTCCCATTTCGCAATATAAATTATGGATTTCTTCCCCAAATAAACCGGTGGCAATTCCAGCCGAGATGATCGACCCAGTCGAAGTCCCGACCAATAATTTAAATACTTCATAGGAGGGTTTCTGTAAGTGGTCTTCAAGGATGGCAATCGCACGCGAGGCGACCACCCCTTTGATCCCGCCTCCATCCACCGCCAGGGCAACATTCTTTCGGAATGGTTTCATATCTTCCTCTTATTACTGTTTTAAAACTTCCAGCAGCGCCAGGCACACATCCCTGGACTGCTCCGCTCCCGGCAGATCCGGCGCCCAGGATGAAAGGGAGATCCCACAAATCAAACCTGTTTTTGCCAGGTATTGAAATACCTCTCTCAAGTCATCCTTGTGTATCCCGCCCGGGGCTGGGTAATTCTGAGCCGGCACGTCTTCTGGATCGAGGATATCAGTATCAAAGTGAATCCAGAGAGGGTGATCAGAAAAGGTGTAATCCATCAAATCCAGAGGATTCTTTAAATGAGTGAGAGCTGATCTGGCGACCAGTTCGCTCTCGCTCGGATCCAGGTCCCGGCCGTCAGTAAGGATTATCCGCTCTTCCTCGATTGGATCCAGGTCCAACGCTTCCAATAAGGTTTGTTCTCCCTTGCCCACTAGCATAGCCAGAGGCATCCCTCCCAGGAAATCGCTCGGAGATGTTTCCTGGGTATTAAAATCGCCATGGGCATCAAACCAGATCAATAGTGGATTGAGAACAGCTCGCCGGAGTCCTGCCAGCATCGGTATCGCAGCACAACAATCACCCGCAATAGAAACTGGGATTTCTCCCGCTACACAGATCTCTTCAACAGCATTTGCCAGAGACCCATGTAAAACTGACATCCTTTCCATCACTGTGGATTCAGGAAGTGGTTCGCGGTTGAGAATCCAATCCCAATCTTTTAATCCTTCAAGGCCAGGAAGGTGCTTATCCAGGAAATAAGGTGTAAGGACCGTATTGGTTTTCATGCTGTAAGACTCCTCGTTTCTAGAATCTCCAGTATCTTATCAGGCTGCCGGGTGGTGAAAACCAGCGATTGGACCCATCCTTGTTTCTTATGAAATCCGATCATGATCCGAGGAAATTCCAGGAAATTGTAAAACGCCTTGTAAACTCCATCGACCATGGAAAAATGCACACCAGCACCACCGAATTTGATCCAGAAAGGTGGATCGTAGAGGATACTTGACTTGATATTTTCAATATTCGAACTCCAGCCAATCACGCCAAATTTCAGTTGCAAAGTCTGATCTGTGATTGATATTTCCAGCTCTCGAAAATTGATCACATAAAAGCAGAAAACCAACCCAAAAAATGCATACAATCCCGGAACAAACCTATATCCTACAACTGAAAATCGCCAGCCAAACAGGGCAAAAAATATAATTGCCAGGAACATAAATAGTAGGCTCGTTTTATTGGATCTAACTTTCTCACTATAAAGTACGTTCACCGTGTCGACTCCTTTCAAGCCATGGGTCAGGGTTATGGTTTCCAGAGATGTATGCAAACAAAGATTGGGATGTCTAATAATGATACATGATCAACAGAACTATTTTCGCCGAAATTCGATGCCCGAGTGAGTTCAAGGAGATCATCCCCGGTATATAGATTTAGCCCTACTTTACTGCCGCGCTTAAGGACAAATTTATTTAACTGCACTGCTCCCCAGCGCCGGAGAAGAGATTTATCAGCCATTAGCTTCCGAATCTGGTCCAGGGCACCTTCCAGGTCAATATTCTGCCGGGGTTCAAATAACTTTACCACACTCCCCGGTTTCGATATTCGGTAGATCTCATTAAAACAGATTATAGGGTTATCCCAGTAAGACATACTGGAATTGCAGGTAACAACATCAAATAAATCGTCAGGATAGGTGGTTTTCTCAATACTGCCAACCCTAAGATCAGGCTTCAAAACGCCGATAGCCTTAGTGGCTGCATCAATGGCAGCAGCAGAATGGTCAATTCCAAATAGTCCAATCGAAGGTTGAAGATGATGAATTACCCGCAGCTGCAGCCCTGTTCCCGTTCCAATATCCAGAACACGTTCCGCACCCTCCAGGGGAAGATACCCGGCAATTTCCGAATATAGACCACTTTCATCCCGGCAGTGGGAAACGATATTCTGAAGCCAGGCCGCAAATTTGCTCTGAGAAAATTGGGGCATTTCAGCTCCCAGGGGTAAAACCCCTTAAAAATGTCAGGGATTGACAATTTAGTTGACATATGCTACGATTCACCTCGTTAAAGATGAAGTAAGAGATGGTTGCACTTTAGAAACTGCCCCAACTTGCGGAAACTGGGCAGTTTTTTTGTACTAACAGCTCTGCTTCAATTCTATCAAATGTACCAAGGAGTAACAAAAGTGTCCGAAAAAGAAACAGGAACCGTGAAATGGTTCAACGATGCAAAAGGTTTTGGTTTTATTTCCCGCGAAAGTGGCGATGATGTATTTGTCCACCACACCGCAATCCAGATGGAAGGATTTAAAACCTTACGCGAAGAACAGCAAGTTGAGTTCTCCGTTGAGCAGGGCGACAAAGGTCTTCAGGCCGTTGACGTGAAACCTCTCTAAGACTTAAGAAACCCACCTGGATGCATCAAGAAATTGAAGCAGTAAGGTAAATACAAACCGCCCGGAG
>CAYORF010000145.1:0-2135 GCA_964406305.1 uncultured Anaerolineales bacterium
AAGTGCTCAATACGCCATCTGCATCCACTCAATCTGTGGCCGAACTGACAGTCGCCTATCTAATGGCGCTCGCCCGCAATATACCCCTGATGACAGCCTCTATGAAAGCTGGAAAATGGGAGAAGAAATCTTTCCTGGGCTCTGAGGTTTCAGGCAAAACCCTGGGATTGATCGGCTCTGGGCGCATCGGATCTGCTGTTGCTGACCGGGCAATTGCTCTCGGTATGACCGTAATAGCGTTTGACCCCTATGTCAACGAACTGCCCAACATCACCTTGATGGAACTGGACGACCTCCTCGCAAAAGCAGATTACATAAGTTTGCATGTCCCCCACACCGATGAGACCCACAACATCCTGGACGAAGCTGCATTTGACAAGGTAAAACCCGGTGTTAGGATCATCAATTGCAGCAGAGGCGGCACTATCGATGAGCATGCTCTTTACCAGGCCATCCAAGACGGAAAGGTTGCCGGCGCCGCGCTGGACGTCTTTGCTGAAGAACCACTTGCCGATTCCAAACTCTTTTCACTCGACCAGGTGATCGGATCACCTCATATAGGCGCTGGCACTAAAGAGGCCAAAGCCAGGGTCGGTGAAGTTGCTGCTCAAAAAGTTATCGAAACTCTTAAAGGATAAGCCCTTATGGCAATCATCAAACCGTTTCGCGCAATTCGCTATAACCAGGACAAGATCGGCCATATCAATGATGTTATCAGCCAGCCTTATGACCGGGTTCGATACGGGCTGCAAGATGAGTACTATGCCCTCAGCGGGTATAACGTCACTCGCATTATCAAGGGCAAGGAATTCGACACAGATTCTGAGACTGACAACGTGTATACAAGGGCCAATGATTTCCTTAATCAGTGGTTGAAGGACGGCATATTAAAACGGGAAGACCAACCCGCTTATTATGTTTATCACCAAACCTTCCCCCTGCCATCCGGTAAGACTATAACTCGCAAAGCTTTCATCTGCGCCTTTGAGTTATCCGGCTTTGATGAAGGAATTGTCCTTCCTCACGAAAAAACCCATGCTGGACCAAAGATCGACCGGCTTAACCTCACCCGGGCAATTGAAACTTATTTTGGCAACATTTTTATGTTGTACCCAGACCAGGAAAATAAGATCGATGCCATCTTTGACCAGGCGATCCAATGCTCAGCCAATATCGAGGCCAAAGAATTGCATGAAAAGGATGTGCTCCATCAAGTTTGGGTTGTAACTGATCCTGAGGTAATCTCACAGGTTAATGCCGAAATGGCAGACAAAACCAATCTGATCATCGCTGATGGCCACCACCGATACGAGACCGCACTCAATTATCAGGAAGAGATGAAGGCCAAATATCCCAATGCAGCTCCAAATGCCGGGTTCAATTATCGTATGACTGCCATGGTGAGTATGAGTAATCCCGGATTGACAATCCTTCCCACTCACAGGCTGATATTCGATTACAAGAATCAGACCTTTGATGAGATCATGACCAGGTCCAACGATTTATTTAACATAGAAAAGTTTGACAGCCGCGAAGATTTAGAAAGCAAGATGGAAGGTGCCAGAGATCAAGTTGGAGTAATTGGATTCGTATGCTCCCAAGGATATTACCTCTTAACACTGGATTCCCCAGAGGCTATGACCGAGCTTGAACCCGATCGGGCCAAAGCCTGGCGAGATCTTGATGTAAGCATTCTACATAAACTTCTTCTAGGCAAGATCATGCAAATTGACCCAAAGAAGATTGATAACTTGGAAAACATCAAGTACCTCAGAGAGCCAGATCTCGGTTATGACGAGGTCAAGGAAAAAGACACTTCCTTCTTATTCATCCTTAACTCGACCCGCATTGACCAGATCACCGCCTGCACCGATGATGGCGAAAAGATGCCCCCAAAATCGACTGATTTTTACCCCAAGATCGTCACTGGATTTGCTATGCTGCCAGTCCAGAAGGACGAGACACTTTAAGGAATGCACTCCTTAAAACAAAACTGGGATCAGATCCTCACGTAGGATCTGATCCCTTATCTTTAAGAATGACTCCGTTCCTTACTCTTCCACAAAATTCAACAAGATCAAATTCTTCTGACAATCATCATAGGTAGTCAGATAAACCTTGTCTGATAAAGGATC
>CAYORF010000145.1:2235-5723 GCA_964406305.1 uncultured Anaerolineales bacterium
GAGTAAAGGATGGCGTAGCTGTGATCACAGGGATCGCAGTAGAGGTCATTTTCGGTTTTGATGTGGCTGTTGGATCCTTTGGGATCTCCGTTATGGCTGCTGCCGGGGTTCCAGTAATGTTCCTAACCTCCCCCTCACTGGTTGCAGTCACTAACCCAGGATCTAAAGTTACCTGGGTAGTCCAGACAGAAACAGTAGAATCCAGGGGCGGCAAAGTAGGTATTGCCCCACAAGAAGTCAGCACCAGCGTGGCAAAACCTATCAGAATGATCAAAGTTCTTTTTCTCATCAAGCTCTCTCTTTTTGGATCCATAATTGATCCAATTAGGTAAACTTCCTTATATAAGTGCAAGTTCCTTGCCATTTCTTGATGTCCAACCCCGCTCATTTCCTCCCAAGGATTGACTAGTTTCACTCATCAATGCTACAATCCATTCGATCTTCATCACATATTTTGGAGTACACCGATGGCTGGAATAAAATCAATCCAAGACCTGTCTAATAAGAGAAAGAATAAGTTCCGCAAACTTGTCTCAGAAAATACTGTTTATCCACTGGCAACGATCACTTATCGCGGGCCCAGCCCTGATCAAGCCAGTAAGATCATTGTCGGGATCATATCCGCGAAAGATAAGGCACCCATTATCCGGGAATGGGCCGGTGAGAATATTGCGGAAGATGTCGAATCCGCCCGGGAGATCGCTCTCTTTATTAAAGAGAATGATATTTCCAGGGTTTTAACTAGTGAATGGGTGCTTTCCTGTCCACATGAAGAAGGAGTTGATTATCCAGAAGGTGAACTTTGTCCATTCTGTCCGGACTGGCACTAAAAAAGAACATTATTGCAGGGATTTGAAATTATGAAAAATATCATTAACTCCGTCAAGGGAACCCGCGATTTTTATCCCGCCGAAAAAGCGGTCAACAGCTGGTTGTATCAGATGATCCGGGAGGTCTCTGAATCTTTCGGGTACCAGGAGTATGACGGCCCCTTCCTGGAACCCATTGACCTGTATGCCGCCAAATCCGGAGAAGAACTCGTTAAAGAGCAGTCCTTTGTCTTCCCAGATAAAAATGACAACTTGATCGCCCTGCGGCCTGAGTTAACTCCATCATTGGTCCGCATGATCGCTCAGAAACAGCGGCAGCTTTTTTACCCGCTGCGCTGGTGGTCATTTGGCCCTTTCTGGCGCTACGAAAGCCCCCAAAAAGGACGCGGCAGAGAGTTCTTCCAGTGGAATGCAGATTTGATCGGAGTAGAAAGCTCGGAAGCTGATGCTGAAATGGCCGCCTTGATGGCAAGTCTATTCCAGAAAGTTGGCTTAAGATCCGATCAGGTCAAAGTATTTGTGAACAACCGGCGATTAATGGAACAGGAACTCCTGGCAATTGGCATACCTACCGATCTCCAGGGTACTGTGTTCAAGATCATTGACCGCCGCGACAAATTGACCGAGGAAGCCTGGGGCGCTTACGCACTTGAGCTGGGGCTTGATCAATCGCAATTTGAAAGCGTTCAAAAATTACTTTCTGAGGAAGACCTTTGGAAGAAATCCGAAGAGCTGACTCAGTTCTTCAAAGCAGTAGATGCATTGGGTGTTTCCGATTATGTCGCCTACTCGCCGCGGATAATTCGTGGACTGGATTATTACACCGGCACTGTAGTTGAAGCCCAATCGATTTCAGCAGATATAAGGCGCTCCATTGCTGGTGGAGGACGTTATGATAATTTACTGGCTGATGTTGGCGGCGATCCGCTTGCCGGAGTTGGTTTTGCTATGGGTGATATGGTGTTATCTGTCATCCTTGAAGAGTTTGGCTTGCTGCCCGAAGATCGCGACACTTCACCTGCCCGGGTGATGATGACAGTTTTTGATCAGGATTCCCAGCTGGCATCCTACCAGCTAAGCGCAGAATTGAGGAAAGCTGGGTTGAAGGTCTATTCCTATCCCGTACCAGATAAACTTGGCAAACAATTCCGGCATGCAGAACGGATTGGTGCCAGGATCGCCCTAGTTTTGGGTCCTGATGAGATCAAGTCCGGAAAGGTTGCAATCAAGGATCTGGCCTCCCGTGAACAGCAGAGCGTTAACCGAAAAGAAATCGTTAAGGTAATCCTGGACCTACTTGAAAACGCCCCAAGCACATGATATAATTCTTCGGCTTATGGCGGGCGTAGCTCAGTCGGTAGAGCACCGCACTGTGGATGCGGCTGTCGCGGGTTCAAGTCCCGTCGCTCGCCCCATAAAAAAACCGGTCAGAAGACCGGTTTTTATTTTTTAATCATCCTGCCCCAGCTTTGTATCTATAGATCCATAGCCTCAAACAAGTCTCGTTTTAGAATACCAGCCGTCATAAAACGCCAGAGAACCTTAGGGGTTGTGAGCCACATGATCCGGGCGCCGTTTTTTTCGTTCTGAAGTATTTTATCAACCAGGAAAGGGGTGACTGTTTCAACCTTATCCGCCAATATATTGAATACTTTCCTGGCGCTTTCCCACTCAGATGGGTCTTTTCCTACATAACGACTGAGAATAAAATCCGTCAATACCATACCAGGACTGAGTGCACCGACGATCACATCGGTCCCCTTCACTTCTGATACCAGGCTGTCTGTTAAATAGTTAAGTGCTCGCTTGGATGAGCCATAAAGGGTAAGTCCTTCCACCTGGCGGCCATCGCTGCCCAGGCCTTCCATATTATAAAAAGCACCTCTGCCCTGCTCCAGGAACCCAGCCAGTGCAACCTTGGCGCCATACATCGCGCCGGTGATGTTTGTATCGACCAGATCCTGGATTAAATTTGTATCCAGATCCCAGAAATCTGTTTGGGATTGGCCAATGCCTGCGTTATTGATCCAGATATCGATCTCCCCAAATCTATCCTTGCCATAATCCCATAAACTCTCGACCTTCTGGTAATCGCGCATATCACAGGGATACCCACCCACCATGTCTTTCGAATAACGAACAGCCAGTTTTTCCACAGCCTGATCTACACTTTCGCGCGACCGGCCACTGATTACAACCTGGTGCCCCAGACTGAGGAAATTTTCAGCCAATCCAAATCCAATGCCTTTCGTACTGCCTGTAATTATTATAGTTTTCAACGTCAATTCTCCTTAGATATACAGGTTCTAGTGTACCTTAATTGTTGACAAAGTTCTCCCCCCATAGTACACTATTTGCCGTTCTGGCGAGGTAGCTCAGTGGAAGAGCAGGGGACTCATAAGCCCTTGGCCGGCGGTTCAAACCCGCCCCTCGCCACTTAGTGAGTAATATAAATGGAAATCGCACGCTCGAAGGAGTGTGTTTTGTGTTTAAGGTAACTGATACACAGGGGATCTTGTTAAAAACGCTGGTCAATGATTACCTTTTAACATGGCTGGAAGCCTTTATGGTTGACCGCAAAGCTCAGGGGGTGAGTGACCTGTCCCCCAAAAACTGATCCAGAAGTAGTGTTAGGATTAGTACATACAGGAGGCAGAA
>CAYORF010000146.1:0-5713 GCA_964406305.1 uncultured Anaerolineales bacterium
TACGTATAGTGTTTCATAATCATCTGTAATCGCCATATAACCATCGTCAAACACTTCGACGATATTGGGGGATGATAATTGTCCAGGATCACTAATCGGATCATCCGTATTGGTTGTATTGGCATTATTAGCGTTGTTGGCGTACCCTGGATCACCGTATGATCCAGTGACCGATAGAGCCCGGCCATTAAACTGGCCTTCCAGTGTTTCATCAGTATCAAAACGGACGACTTCCATTCCAAGTGTATTTTCATCACCCTGGGTGCGAATGATGTCGCAGTAAGTAGCCATACTGCCATCTTCAGCCAATGCTAAACCTTCCAGTGAGGTAACCATATCTCCGGGTTTGAGGCCGGCATCATCAGCAGAAGAACCGGATTTGACTGAGGAAACCCAAATTCCTGTAAGGGAACCATCTGAATTAGATACGGCAAAAGCATTAATGCCCAGGGAATCTACGTCATCGCCCTGCTTGAATTTGTCAATAATTGGCAGGGTTGTGTCCCGGCCGATAGCAAAGAACTGACCGGCTTCAGCGTAGGAAGCGTAGTTTACGCCCACGATTTGACCGTCGCTGGTAACTAATGGTCCACCGGAATTACCGGGATTGATGGTGGCGTCATGTTCGATCACCTGATTCACAGAAGCCCAGCTGGATTCGCCACTTGCTTGTTCTTTGGAAACGATACCTTTGGTGAGGGTGAACTCCGGATCGCCGAGTGGGAATCCGGCGGCATAAACTTCCAGGCCTACGGTAATGGGATCGGGATACCATTCCATATAGGGGAATCCATCTCCATCAATGTCTATCAAGGCCAGGTCAGAGCATTCGGAAATAGCCAGTATCTGGGCGTTATAGGATCTGGACGTGTCGCCGCCAACCCAGACTTTCAATAAAGCGGCCCCAGTAACAACATGGTTGTTGGTAATTGCCAAACCGGAAGGATCGATAATAAATCCGGATCCTCTTCCGGCACCACTATATTCGCCTTCTGGATCAACAAAAGTGCCTTGCGCTTCGATTTGAACAACAGCGCTTTTTACATCTGCCAATGCAGTGACTAACATAGTGGGCGCAGCCTCTTCTGTGGGTTCGTCTTCGACTACATCTGATTCTGTAGACAAATCCCTTGCTGGTTCAGGCGCTTCGGCGCTCGGCCCGGAACATGAAACCAGGGCAACAGCTGTAAAGAGAACAAGGGTAGTGCTCAGTATTTGTTTAAATCTCATCTTCTTTTCCTTATTTATGGAATGATAAAAATTGCCAAAATGAATTATTAAACGAAAAGTTTATTCATCTTGTGATATTGGGTAAACTCCGTGTGAAACAAGATAAACTATAACGTAATTAGGACATGCTGACAAGGTAGATTGCGGTCATTTTCTTATCAATTTTGTTATTGGGATTCGGATCGAAATTCCCTGCCTTAATTCCTTGTAATTGATGATAAATGCAACCAGAATTGAATTCCAAATCCAGGCATCTCCGAGTATGATATAAATACTCACACTTACTAAGAGCAAAGGAATTATTGAGATTATTGTTATGTTGGGAGGGTACTATGGCTGACGATAAATTTGGACAGATAAAAATACTTTTAAGTAGTCCTGATACCGACAAGATCCATCAAGGACTGGTGATGATCCGGGAGGGTTTACCCGAGATCACAGAAGAAGCCGCTCGCTCCCTATTTGAAATGGTCTCTGCCTTGTTCTATATTGACCTTCTGGACCATCCAGAACATGCCTATGTTTTGGATGAAGCGGTTAGCCTGGTGGCAGATTTTGGCGAGTTTGTTGTACCTATCTTACTCAATAATCTCGATGCCGGAGATATGAAAGCCCAACTGACTATCGGACATGCTTTTGGCCGGGTCGGTGAATCTGCCCTGGAACCGCTGCTAGAATCATTCAAATGTGAGGAAAGCGAAGAATGCCGGATATTCCTAGTTTATGCAATGGGCAAGATCCACTCACCACGGGTAATTGAAGCTTTTGAACAGGTCCTCACGGCTGCCAAATCAGAAAACCTGGAGCTGCGCGATACGGCTATCCGGGCTCTGGGTAGTTTTGTTGAATATGTAGAACCGGGCGATCTGCAAGCTGAATATAAAAATGAAATGCTGGAAGCGATCCGGGTAAATCTGGGTGACTCCAGCGCTGGTGTGCGCTCCAAAGCCATCCGCAGCTATGGCAAACTGGCCCGGCATGGACATTTGGATAAGGAAGAGCGCCAGAATTGCAAAGAGACCTGTGAGCTGCTCCTGGGCGCGGACGATCAATATGATTGGGATCGGGCTTATATTGTTCGCAAAGAAGCACAGGAAGCGCTGGATTGTCTGGAAGGGTGCGAGGATTAAGGTAAGTCGTAAGGAGTAAGGCGATTGGGGTCCAGTAATTCAAATGTGTAGGGGCGACTCTCCCTCGACTGCGCTCGGGACAGGGTCGCCCTTTGTGTTTAAACTGTCCTCGCGAGTAGGGAGCGGCGCGAATAACCTACCCGGAGCAAAATCGAAGGGAAGCAATCTGTACTAGCGAGCACTGAAAATCATCAACTTGTCATTCTGAGTGAAACGAAGAATCCATATTCCGATTATCTATCAGCGGCGATGGACTTGGAAGGGCGATCTGAATATGGATCCTGACCTTTCTCCCTCGGCACTGCTCGGGATCAAGGTCAGGATGACAAACTAGCTTCTTATATTAACCACAGTACCTGGTATGGTTCCAGATTGGTCTTTCCAGGGTGGAAATCCATTCCGCTTATTAGGTCAACCCAGACTGAGGAATCCAGGGTCGTTGGTTCAACTTCCAGTTTTACTTTAGAATTAGTGATATTGATCAAACACAGGACCTTCTCTCCTTGACCCTCTGCTGTCCGCAGAAGAGCAAATACCTGACTGCCTAAGTCCAGAACCTGTTGTGGAGCCAGCGGATTAAAGGCGGGATGTACTTTCCGGATGGATAAGTAGTGAGTGTACGTAGTAAATACCCTGGAAGTTCTCGTGGATGGATCAGCTAATTCCTTTTCTAGATCGCTGACCTGATATTTTTCCCGGTTAATGGATCGAGCCCGACCGGTTTTCTCTACCTCCCGGTGGCTGTTCGGCACGCCAAATAAACTATGGATATAGATTCCTGGTACGCCGGATAATGACAGCATGATGGCCTGGGAGGCTATAAAACGCTGAACACCCATTTCCAGGGGAGTGGATTCAGGTTTATTTAACATATCGAACAGTGTGATATTCAATTCATAAACGCTCTGGGATCTGTCGGGATTGGTCTTATAGGACACCTGGCCGCCGTTTGCCAGAGTTTGATCTACAAGGCCCTGGATTTCTTCGGCAGTGAGTAATCCTTCCGCCGGGCGGACGCCAATTCCGTCGTGGGAAGCGATGAAATTTAGAAAAGCAGCTGAGCGGAAGGGCACATCGAGTGATGCGGCCCAGGAGGTCAATGCGGTCGTGTCACCAGTTCGGAATGTATGCAATACCAGGGGAGCCAAAGGGAACTGATACACCATTTGGGCTTCATCTCCCTGGGGATATATCTTATCCGTTCCATCCAGCTGTTGGCCAAAGTAGCTGATATTCTCCTCATGCGGGACGTTCGTTTCAGTGATCAGGATCACATCCGGGGCGGCTAGATCGAGGACAGCTCGCATCAGCTTGATAACACGGTGAGTCTGGGGTAGATGAATGCAGGAGGTGCCGATCTCTTTCCAAAGGTAAGCAATGGCATCCAGGCGGATGATACGAGCTCCTTGCTGGATATAGAACAGCAGAACTCCCAGGATTTCTAGCAGCACATTCGGGTTGGCATAGTTTAGATCGATCTGATCTGGGCTGAAAGTAGTCCAGACATGGGCCTGCCCGCCAGTAGTTTCAACAGTGGTAAGCAAGGGCCGGGCTCTGGGTCGGGTGACCTTGGATAAATCTAGTCCAGGATCCACTTCGATAAAATATTCATTATAAGGCTCCAGATTTTGGAGATATTTTTGGAACCATTCACTTTCGCGAGAAATATGGTTGATCACAGCATCAAACATCAAGTTGCAGCACTCCCGCAGGGCCTGCAGATCGTCCCATGAGCCCATTTCGGGATTGACTTCTTTATAGTCGATCACGGAAAAACCATCATCGGAGGAATAGGGGAAAAATGGCAGCAAGTGAATAGCTGAGATTTGGTTCTTTAGATACTTCCCGATGAAATTGGATAGAGAAGTGAAGTGAGGCTGACCTTGTACCTGGAATTGATCCGCATAAGTTATCAGCAGCGCATCCAAATTTTGCAGGGTTTCGAGAGGTGAAGGCCTTACCTGGATGACATTGTATGATTCTAGGAGTTTCTTTAAACGATCCCAGGTTTCCAGCGCAGTATCTTTTCCATACAATGCTGTCAAATGATCCAGTATCCTGCCTTGAACTAAATCTTTCTCCATTCCATTTCCTAATTAATCAGTGAATAAGGGCTCCAGGTAACCTTTTAGGGCTTCCATGGAGTAGTGCTGTAGTCCAACTTCGAAATTGTGTTCAACAACCTGCTCCCGCTGATCGGGATCTGTCAGGAGAATTAGGGCCTGGTCGGCGGCATCTTCGATTACGGAATTTTCAACCCTTGCCAAGCCATCCTCATCGAAATCCCGGATCTGGTCACCTAATGAAATCACCTGGAAGCCTTTGTCTTGGATGTCTTTTTTATAGACTGGATACTCAAAGATCAATAAGGGCAACTTTGCCTTAACAGCCTCCAGGAACTGATTACCCCATCCTTCCCACAGGCTGGGATAGGTTACCAAATCAGCCATGGTATAGGTATCCCACAGGGAATAGATCTTCTGATCTTCCCTTGTGACCCTGTCAGCATCCACTCGGTCCTCGATATAAAGCAGTTCGATGTTGCCGTTTTCTGCCTTTTTTGTTAATAGTGCCTTATATCCATCGGTGACGTCATCTCGGGCATACCCGGCCAATACCAGAACGATTCGGCTTTCTTCTGTGAATTCGCGGCCGTCATACAGCCCTTTATCCTGGAGAGTTTTCAGACGTTCAGGTGTGTTGAGGGCTTTTGTGAAATCAATTGCCAATTCAATACCTTTGCGGGACACAATCCGGGTGGCCTGCAGTAATACCAGGTCATTCTCAGAAAGGCCGATCTCAGCCCGCAGATCGCTGTTATAAGAGTCCTTTTCCCAGGCGGGAGTAGCGAAATCAAAAACATTTGGGACAACAACGGAGTTAATGCCTTTGCGTTCCAGCAGTTCAGCCTGGGCTAGGCTGTTGATGACGGAATGCTTAATAGTGGGATCATGGGGCGGCAGATATTTATCGGCCAGTTCAACAGCCCCAGCGCAGGTCAAAGAAAAGCCTTCCCTGCGCTCCCAGTAAAAATCGTGATTGTGAGCCACAGCAGGAATGCCAAACTCCTGGCGGACGATTTCCAATGCTGGCGCTACAGCCGGATTTGCGGCCACACACCAGACATTCTCAGCCAGGATCAGGTCGATTTCTTTTTCCTGGATAACCTCCCTGAAGCGGGCCGCGATGGTTTCTGACATTCTGTCCAGCTCTTCCCTATATTCGGGTGGATCAAAATCCGATAAACGGAAAAAAGTATTTTGATTTAGGCGCTTACTTTCCGGTGAGTGGTGGAACATCTCTTTTACCAGGATTCCCTGGGCAGTTCCTAGATCCCCACCGATGAGGTGCAC
>CAYORF010000147.1:0-5684 GCA_964406305.1 uncultured Anaerolineales bacterium
TAAACTATCTCCAACCAATCTAGGTTGGAAATAGGGTTGTGACCAATAAATTTGGGATGGGCGATTGGGTCCTCAAGATCTTATTGGCAATATTGCCAGTCCGCCAGCGAGGATTCCCGGTTTCACCATGGGAACCGATAATAATCAAATCGCAACCCTCAGTTTGAGCTATTGCGTATATTTTCTCGGCAGGATGGCCTCGTTCGATGATTGTCTCCACTTCTAATCCCTCAGTCCGGATTTTCATGGCAACTTCCTCTATGTTATCCTTAGTCATCAGCTCCAATTCATCAAGGACTTGAGCGAGCATATTTGGACTGGCCATGAAAGAACGCTGCAGTGGTGAGATAACATGCAGTAAAACAACAACAGCATTGTGACACTTGGCCTCTGTTACAACGATCGGTAAAACTTTTTTGCATTTTTCGAACCATCTAATGGCACAAGAATTCGTTTGAACATGATAATATTTCCTTTCTTACACAAAATAGAGTGATATCAGACCTAAATGGCGACCTGGTTCAAGTAGACAAACAATGAGGGTGAAGGTATTTAAATTGATCAACAACAAAAAACGGGGCAAGTGATTATTTTATTTGCTACTTAATATCGTATCATGGCTTTATGTTTCCAACTCAAGAGAATAATAAACAAGACAGCTCTACCATTAAGTAAGCGGGTCGGATTGAAAAAAATATATAAAAAAGCTCCCGGTGGAATATATCACCGGGAGCTTTAATGTTAAATAAGATTGAAACTAAACTTAAGCTTTTTCCTCTTCCAGGCTGTAATCCATCTTGGCCATTTGTTCGTACAGTGACCAGCGCTTGTTCACTTCCTTCTGGGCTGATTTCATGAGCATCTCTGCCCGTTCTTCATTACTCTTCAGCAGTGAGCGGTAGCGCAGCTCGTTGTAGGCGAACTCTGTCAGCGGTATACTGGGTGCCTTAGAATCCAATTGGAGCGGGTTCTTGCCCTCATCGGCCCGGTCGGGGTTGAAGCGGAACAGGGGCCACATTCCAGACTTTACTGCCAGATCCTGCTGATCTAATCCCTTGGCCATGTCAATGCCGTGCTCGATACATGGGCTGTAAGCCAGGATCAGGGACGGGCCATCATAGGCCTCCGCCTCCCGGAAAGCTTTCAAAGTCTGGGTGTCGCTGGAGCCCATAGCCACCTGGGCGACGTATACATAACCGTAGTTCATGGCCATCATTCCCAGGTCCTTGCGGGGTATACCCTTGCCGCTTTCTGCAAAGCGGGCAACTGCGCCCATGGGTGTGGCTTTGGATGCTTGGCCGCCGGTGTTTGAGTACACCTGGGTGTCCAGAACCAAAACGTTGACATTTCGGCCGGAGGCCAAAACATGGTCCAGACCGCCGTAGCCGATATCATAAGCCCAGCCATCACCACCGACGATCCATACATCTTTGCGTGCCAGTTTGTCAGCTATACTGAGCAAGTCCTTAGCTTTACGACCATCTTGGCCTTTCATCTTCTCGCGCAAGGTATCAACTCGTTTCCGCTGTTCGTCTATACCGGCTTCGGTGGACTGATCAGCATTGAGGATTTCATCAATTAGATCCTGTCCGATGACATCCTTGAACTGCGGCAGAAGTTCAATTGCGTATTCCTTTTGTTTGTCGACGGTCAGGCGCATGCCAAGGCCAAATTCAGCGTTGTCCTCGAACAGCGAGTTGCTCCATGCTGGGCCTCTTCCATCCTCATTGACTTTCCAGGGGGTGGTTGGCAAGTTGCCGCCATAAATGGAGGAACAACCAGTCGCATTAGCGATTAAGCTGCGGTCGCCGTAGAGCTGGCTGAGCAGTTTCACATAGGGAGTCTCTCCGCAGCCAGCGCAGGCGCCGGAGAACTCAAACAAGGGCTCCAGGAACTGTGAGTCTTTAGGTCTGGTGAGTTTCAGAGTTTTACGATCCGGATTTGGGATGGACATGAAGAAGTCCCAATTCTCCGATTCTGTCTCGCGTAGCGGGAGCTGTTCAACCATCTGCAGGGCGGGATTTTCAACATCGGATTTTGGACAAGCTTCTACACACAAGGTGCAGCCGGTGCAATCTTCTGGTGCTACCTGGATAGTGTATTTCATGCCTTTGAATTCCCGGCCTGTCGCATCAACTGACTTGAAAGTTTCCGGTGCATCTTTCAGCAATTCCGCATCATAAACCTTGGGGCGGATCACTGCGTGTGGACAAACAAATGCACATTTGTTGCATTGGATGCAGGTATCCGGATTCCAGGTTGGGATCTCCAATGAGATATTGCGTTTCTCGTACTGGGTTGTTCCAGTAGGGAAGGTGCCATCCTCAGAGAATACACTTACGGGCAGGTCATTGCCTTCACCTTTAAGGATGGTGCCAATCACGTTTTTGACAAAGTCAGGGGAATCTTCTGGAACGGGGGGTCTCATTTTCAAGACGCTGTCAGCTTTGGCAGGCATTTCAACTTTGAACATATTCTCCAGAGCTTGATCTACTGCGGAGTTGTTCATTTTTACAACGTTCTCACCTTTTTTACCGTAGCTCTTCTGGATCATGACTTTGATCTCTTTGATTGCACGGTCTTTAGGAAGAACACCGCTGATGGCGAAGAAACATGTCTGCATCACAGTGTTGATCCGTGTACCGAGACCAACCTCTTCTGCGATCTTGTAAGCATCTACGATATAGAAATCGGCTTCCTTTTCCAGGATGGCTTCCTGGAAATCCTGGGGCAGGTGTTCCCAGACCTCGTCGGGTCCATACATGCTGTTAAGCAGGAACTTGCCGCCAGGTTTAAGGAACTTCACCATATCGATCTGTTCCAGGAAGCTGAATTGGTGGCAGGCCACAAAATCAGCTTGACCAACTTCGATAATGTAGGGTGATTTGATGGGATCGGGTCCAAAACGCAAGTGAGAGATGGTCTTTGCACCGGCTTTCTTGGAGTCGTAAACAAAGTAGCCCTGGGCGTAATTCTCGGTCTGGGTGCCGATGATCTTGATCGAGTTTTTGTTTCCACCAACGGTTCCATCTGATCCCAATCCGAAAAAGACACTGCGTATGACATCATCGCTTTCGATCAGGAAGCATGGGTCAAAGTCCAGGCTGGTGTTGGTAACGTCGTCATTGATCCCGATGGTAAAGTGGTTTTTGGGATGGTCCTTGGTCATCTCATCATAGATGCCCTTGACCATACCGGGGGTGAACTCCTTGGAGGAAAGGCCATAGCGTCCGCCAATTATGTTGGGAGCGGTCTTGAATGGAGCAATGCCCTGGTTAATTCCTTCGGTAATCGCTGTAATCACATCTTGATAAAGGGGCTCGCCGGCTCCACCTGGTTCTTTGGTGCGGTCCAAGGCCGCGATAACTTTTGTGGTGGCGGGGAGTGCTTCCAGGAAATGCTTCACTGAAAATGGGCGGTACAAACGAACCCGGACAACACCAAGTTTTTGGTCGTCCTCTTTGTGCAGGAATTTGGCTGTTTCAGTAGCTACATCTCCGCCAGATCCGATGATTACGATCACGCGCTCAGCATCTTCTGCGCCTTCATAATCAAACAAATTGTATTCCCGGCCGGTGAGTTTCTTGAACTTATCCATAGCCGCCTGAACGATTCCAGGGGCTTTGTCATAATAAGGGTTGACAGTTTCGCGGGCCTGGAAAAAGACATCCGGGTTCTGGGCAGTACCGCGCAGAACGGGTTTTTCAGGATTAAGGGCTCGGCTTCGGTGAGCCATGACTGCTTCTTCTGAGAGCATTTCTGTCAGAACTTCATCAGAGAGCATTTCAACTTTATTCAACTCGTGAGAGATTCGGAAACCTTCAAAGAAGTGCAGGAAAGGGATCCGAGATTCCAGGCTGGCTGCCTGGGAGATTGCTGCAAAGTCATGGGCTTCCTGAACAGAACCTGAACCAAGCATACCAAAACCAGTGGCTCGGGCGGCCATAACATCGGAATGGTCTCCGAAAATGGATAGGGCCTGGGCCGCAATCGAGCGGGCTGCAATATGGAAAACAGTCGGTGTTAATTCACCGGCGATTTTATACATATTTGGCAACATCAGTAACAATCCCTGGGATGCTGTGAAAGTGGTTGTTAATGCGCCAGCCTGCAATGCACCGTGCACTGCTCCTGCCGCTCCGCCTTCAGCTTGCATTTCCATCACGTCCGGGACAGTACCCCAGATGTTGGTTTTCCCCTGGGCTGACCAAGCATCAGCATGTTCTCCCATTGGAGAAGAAGGGGTGATCGGATAGATTGCGATCACTTCGTTCATCTTATGGGCAACTGCGGCTACTGCCTCGTTGCCGTCAATCATTCTGATAGTTTTAGCCATAATAGTAACTCCATATACTAGGATAGTAAACGTGTTTAATCGAGGGTTAATATTACATAACCCGACTGACAATTATACTAGATAGTATGCTAGCTTGTGAACGTTATAACTATTACTTCTTTATCCCCCGGGATATGACATTTTCCCCATATTTTCCCTTAATATCCTTGAGGGTTTCCTGCAGTTTGATATTTCTTTGATAATCTGTATCCCACAACCCCAGCTGGTGGGCATCTGTATCCAGATTATGAACCCCGACTCCGATCAATCGCACCTTCCGGCCTTCTTGCCAGACTTGATTGAGTAGTTCCTCGGCAATCTTTTGGATAACCTTATACTCATTGGTAGTTTGGGGAAGGGTTGTTTGACGGGTAAGGGTCGTGAAATCTGACCAGCGCAGCTTGATTTGGATCGTTTTACCGCGTAATTCCTTTTTAATTAGGCGTTTAGAGACCTGATCAGCCAGTTTGTTGATATGTTTCATGATTTCACTCTTACGGCCTAGATTTTCCCCGAAAGTGCGCTCGTTACTGACTGATTTAATTCCACGCTCGGTAACGATTCCTCGTTTATCAATACCTTTCGCGCGCCGGGAGAGATCGTATCCATGTTTACCGAATTTTTCAGCTAATTCAACATCTGGGTATTCAGCTAGATCCCCAATGGTACGAATGTTGAATCTTTCCAGCCTTTCCCGAGTTTTGGGCCCCACCCCTGATAACATATCAACTGGTAGTGGTGCCAAAAAGGATCTTTCTTCTCCTGCTGGAACAATAGTAATGGCGTTGGGTGGGCCTTCCCCCTCGTGGACTTTCTTTCCTAGGTCATTAGCGATTTTCGCCACCAGTTTATTGCTGGCAATCCCGACCGAATTGGGCAGGCTGAGCTCCTCCAGGATAGTCTTCTGCAGTTCAATTCCAATAGCTTTGGGAGAGGGCCCAAGATCTGTAATATCCAGGAAGGCTTCATCGATGGAGATCTGTTCAATCTGATCCGTGTAGTGAGCCAGGCGTTCCATCACTAGTTTTGAATACCGGCCATAATCGCGATGATTCCTGGAAACGAGAATGAGATTAGGGCAAAGCTGAAGTGCTTTGGCGGCTGGCATGGCTGATCGCACGCCCATTTTACGGGCCGGATATGAACAAGAAGTGACCACACCCCGCCCGCTCGGTGAGCCGCCGACCGCAAAAGCCTTCCCGCGCAATCCGGGATCCTTGATTTCTTCTACAGCACAAAAGAAAGCATCCAGGTCCAGGTGAAGGATTACGCGGGTTGTTTCCATGTGAGGGTTTTTATTTCTCCTCTGTGTAGGGTTTGCGCAGCTGAACTGGCTTGGTTTTACCTC
>CAYORF010000148.1:0-5620 GCA_964406305.1 uncultured Anaerolineales bacterium
AAGTTGTTACTGGGTTGTGTGGTAGGAGCGATTGCCATTATTATTGGGTTCACCGTCGTTTTCACCGTGTTTGTTGAAATCGCCAGGCAGCAGTTGCCATTTGGTAAAAACAAAGTGGAAGAGTGGATGCTGGGCACGCCACAGCCAGTTGATAGTGAGTTCTCGGATAATGGTTATGCCAACGCCGGAGTTGGTGTCGGATGGAAAGATTACACACACATTGATGACCCATCCAAACCAAGAGGAATCCCCTTTGACTATGAAGCAAAGTTGGGCTGTGAATTTAAGGATCCTAATTACAGTCGTCATACCGGAGTGGATTTTCCTGGGGAGATAGGTACTCCTATCTATGCAACCATGGCAGGGTTGGTGGTATACGCAGATGCCAATGGAGACTGGGGAAACCTAGTAGTTGTGGAAAACAATGGATACCAGACCTGGTATGCCCACCTGAACAGTTTTGGTGTTGGCAAGGGGCAGGTGATCTCACGCGGACAAATGATTGGGACCCTTGGTAATAATGGAAATTCCTCCGGACCCCATCTCCATTACGGAATCAAGAAACACACTGGAGAGAATAGTGCTATATGGATGAATCCAGAGGGATTCTTTAATCGTTCAGATACAACAGAGTGGCCGTGCGGAAACTAAACTATGGATAATACTCGTTTAATTTGTCCGTGTAATAACATATTCTCGCTGGAGGAAGGCGTCCAGCAGGGCATGATATGCCCTGTCTGTGGAGAGATGATGTCTCTGGTAGATACTGATCAGTTTGAGAAAGGTGCGCTGCAGAACGGTCCCGAGGATGGCTTGGCTACACAGACATCACCACTTCGGCATAGCCCGGGCCTCGTAGCTCTTATCACCCTCCCTTCCCGGAACGTGGTTGATGCAGAGGGAGTAGCGGACCTGATCCGAAGTTTTCAGCTTCCTATTGGCCTGGAGATATTTGGCCATGGTAACCGCCGATATTTTTTGATCAGGGGAAGCAGGTCTGTCCTGGAATTTACAGCCAGCCGCCTCGAATCTGTCTACCCAAAAATGATAGTCCGTATTACTGAGGAAGATCCTGTTGCTGCTTTACTCCACAGGAGCGACATTAGGGCCGTGGAGCTCCCGTTTTGTCTCCGAAAACCTGAATGGTTGCCTGTCAAAACCTGGCAGACTTTCACTAATGGAAGAGACCCTGTTGTGAGCCTTTTATCTGCCTTTTCAGGGCTTGGCGAGAACGAGGGTGTATGGTTTCAGATCTACCTTCACGGCGGCGGTTCGCCAGAATGGGAAGCCCAGGTTCAAAAGCGACTGAAGGTAGAAGCTCAGCGGGGGTATTTGGTAGACGAAAGCGCCACTATGGTAAGTTCGCCTGTACAAATGGGCCAACCCGACAATATTAATTACGGAGTAGTTGCTTCTGTAGTTGTAGGTCTATTGGGCTTAGGATCAGCACTATACCTATACACCTTTGGCAGCAAAATTCTAGCATCAATTATTGCGATCGTATCGGTTATTGGCTCTCTTTTCATCCTCAAGTGGCTAGGGATCCCTCGGGAAGATGAATGGGATCAAACCGACCTACGCCTGGTCAGGGAAAAAATGATTGACAGCCATAAATTGATCAAGGTATCCCTGAGAGCTGCTGCTATAAGTCCGGATGATAAGCGCAGCTTGCTTTTACTGCAGAGGTTTTCTGCCATGCTTGACCAGTACAGCATAAGCGGCGGTAACTCTTTCAATGCATTCCATTATTCCAGGCCGTTCAATCTAGCTATGGTACCTGGTTTGGGTTACGAGCAAGAACACATACCTCGTGTATGGCTCAGTCCTCTTGAGATCGCAGGCGTCTGGCACCCTCCACTGATCGATAAAAGGACCAGCCTGGACTCTATTCCGGTGAACACGATTTCGTATCGGGCTCCATCACCAGACGACACCAATGGCCTTGCGCCTATTGGTATAGCTCGTTTACCCGGTGGGGGAGAGTTCGATGTGAGTCTCAACGCACAAGCTCTACGGCGAGGCATCACCATGGTAGGCAAACCAGGCATGGGAAAATCGATCCTGATGGAGCATATTATCAAGATAAGCGCTGAAGAAGATCCTGAAAAGCCGGCAGTGATTGTTATCGACCCTCATGGTGACCTGGCCGAAAGGCTTCTGGGCGTGCTTTCTCCGGACGTTGTGAGAGACAGGGTCTACTATCTTGATGTGGCCGCTAAAGATTACATCATGACCTATAATCCCCTGGACCCCACCCAGAAAGGGCTCGATCCCCAAGCTATAGCCCAGATCTTTATGGACATCGGCCAGGCCTTGTTCGGCATGTACTGGGGGCCCAGGATGCAGATCCCCTACAAACGGACCATCTTAACTGTGGCTTTGGCCAATAAAAAGCGCGGTCCTGGGAAAATGTTTGGCCCTAACTTGATCACCCCGTTCTTGATGGCTGATAATGAGTTGTGGTCAGAATTCATCAAACAAGAAATCGGTGACGAAGAGGCAGCAACCGAAGTACTGAACATGTATTACCAGGGGGAGCTGGCTAATATCAATAGCCACCTGAAGCAGCAGGTAATCATGCCCGTCCTGTCCAAATCTGACCGGTTTGCAGAAGAACCCGCTAATAGCCTTTACAATGCACCTAAATCAGATCTTGATCTTTGGGAAGTGATTGAAAACCGCAAGATATTGATCATAAACACCCGTTCTGGAATCATCGGCGAGGATATGGCTGCCTTCACCGGCGCCCTTTTCATCAACGCGGTTGTCAAGATTGTCATGCAGCAGGTCGCCAACCGCGTCAAAGAAAGGATCCCGATTACCTTTGTGGTAGATGAAATGCAGACGATAGCCGGCGTGCAGTGGGATACGCTTTTGGGACAGATGAGAAAACATGGCTTCAATCTGGTCATCGGCACCCAGTCCCTTGCCAGTATCCGGGAAAACTTAGGGGCCAACATGCCAGGCATTATCCTGGGAGGATCCCACACTTTATTCTCTTTCCGGATCAACGGCGAGGATGCGGAAAAATTATCTTCGGAAGAGTTTCGGACAGATGATGGAGGCGTTGATCCTACCACGCTTACACAACTTCCTCCCTACCATGTGTGGGCATCCATGGTAGGAGATGACGGGAAGAAAATCCCTCCTTTCTCAATGCGGGTAAAGCCTCCATTCCAAGTGAATGAAAACCAGGTTCAGGACGCTCTGGATGCTCGTGCTCATTACAGCACCCCTGTGAGAACTGCGTCTAAAAATGGTATTGCGTCGTTGACCTACATCAGAGACCATTTTGGGAAGTTGATGAGTGAAGGCAGCGGGAAACCAACATCTCCTTCCGTCAGCCCTCCCGGTAAGTCTATCGGCCAAGTCCGCTCTGAGGGAGAGACATTTATTGCGGCTTTATTGGAAAACGATGACATCAATGAAGAAGAGTATTTACAAGAAGAGCTGCTTCTAGGTTATCAAGAGAAACTCGCTACCAGGTTGAACCAGGTTGTCAAAGAGGATATTGCTTCAGAAGACACATTCCCGTTTGCAACGTCTGATGAATACGAGGAGGGCGGTGATGGGTAGTTATTTATCTGAAGAAAACCTCCTTCTTGATTTTCTTTATAAATACCCCTGGACATGCCGGCAGACATTGATTGCTGTTTTTGGTCCTGCCTATGAGGATCTTGTAAATAGAAATCAGGTCCGCATTGTTCGTGTTCCCGGGGTGGGGGAGTGCTGGGGAGTTAAGCAGGAAAAGTTGGGCTCTCTTCCCGGCGTTCGGCGCCGCGAGATGGCCAAGAACCACACAATCAAAGCCCTGGGAAAAGACGCTCTGTGGACAGGAGGGGCTCCTGGGCCATGGGGATCGGACCTGCTAATTTATCGGCAGAGAGAAGAAAGTTGGATACGAGTTTGGGTTGATCTTGGGGAGATCAGCGTTGAAGCTGCGCCTTTTATAGATCCAGATCCTCCTTTATTGGCGCACAATGTGGATGATCTGATCCTTACAACTTCATTTGACCGGGCTGCTGTGATTAACGTCCAGCTGCTTTCTGTAAAGAAGTCATCTCGGGGCCGCGTCTCCATCTTCTGTTCCTATGAGGGCAGGCCCTTTTCAGCTGAGCGGACCTCTCATTATCCGGAAGAGCGGGGGGGTCAGTTCCCACTAAGCCTGCAGGCATTTGAAGAGGCTTTATCCAAATCGTGCGCGAAAAGGCTGGATAATGTCCGGAGCGATCAAAATATTGGAAAGCTTTTCCTGGAATTGGGAAGGCCTGATTTCATGATCCTCAATTATGTTGGCAACAACCCGGTTTTTTCTGCTGCAGATATAGCCTTGCTTCTTTCTTCTTCGACTACAGGTTCTCCCAGCCTGGCCGATAGAGGAAGTGTAATGGACACCGTGTCAGGGCGGCTTTCTTTCTTGGAGAAAAAAGGGTTGATAGAATACGCGTCCCCTCCTTCTCCAGGAATAAAGCTAGCCTCGAGAGGATTGGAGGTTCTGGCTAAATATTGGGGAGTACAAAGAGAAAGTCTGCGCCGTTTTCATGCATGGCCCCAAAAGAGAATAAAAGACGGGGATACAACATATTCTGAAAAGCCTTTATCCTTCATCAAGGATCACACTCTGCTTGTACAACGCTTTGTATTTGGTCTTATTGACAGTTCCTTGCGCATTCAACAAGAGCATGGGGGAGCTGATGTTTTTCTCGAGGCAATCGTCGGCAAGAGGATATCTTATAAGGACCTTTCCAGCGGGGAATACGCCTGGGTGATACCGGACGCAGTAATAAATATATCATTCTGGTACAAAGTCTGGCAAAATGGGCACGTCTATGAGCCCAAAAACATATATTCATCGTCCAACTTGTTAGTCGAGATCGATCGTTCTTCTATTCCTTATTCGCGGCTATCAACAAGGTGTGAGAAGTACGGCCGTATTTGGAGATCTCTATCCGGAAGCCCTGCGCAGATCTGGGTTATTGACGGATCTCCGTGGCGGGAAAAAGAACTTTTAGAGATGCTTGCAGATAACGACATCAACGGTTGGACGGTATTGCTCGACAGGCTTATCCTTAGCAGAGATGATCCTTGGTGGGGTCGTCATTCACATAAGCCAGGCGTGCTTCCCTATGAAAAGCACGGCGGCATGGCCCCGCTGCGCAAGATATGGAGAAACTCACAGAACTACAAATATCATCATTTTCTGGGCCAATCCCCCTGGAATAAGAAAATGTCCCAAACCAAGCAGCCTGTAACTGTGCTTAGAAGCTATTAACCTATAGAAAAGAGTAGAAGAAGTGTTAATTTTAAGGAAGGTTCTAATGAAGTATGACATAATAGATATCAACATATAAATACAGTAGCCCCCTTAAAGCGCAAACCCCCTTTCGGGGGCTACAAAGTGAGAGTTGGCGCTCTCGCTGGTCTTTGCTGTTTTAAATACTAGCAGAGTTTATTCAGCGTGTCAAGAGCTTCCGCCAACTTCACGAAATGGTTAGCGGAATTTATTTTTTAATGAGGTTCATTTTTGGTGAGCAGTAGCAAACAAAGCAACATCACAACGATCAACGGCCTGAACGGCAAAGAGTCCTGGGATGCATTATTAAAGGACCTCTATGCGGCA
>CAYORF010000149.1:0-5549 GCA_964406305.1 uncultured Anaerolineales bacterium
ATTTTTACTTCAGATGCAATATTATTCTCTTTTAATATTTCCACTCCTCTTCTCAAATATTGAGCAAATGGTGTATCCGTTTGCAGCATCTCATCCACTGTTTCTTCTATTTGCTCCAAACCAGTATACATACTCGGTACAGCACCAGGGAAAACATGCAAAAGAGTTACAAAAGCACCAAGATCTCCTGCCAGCCTCGAAGCCTGGATGATCAATGAATAATCATCCTCTTTGCACCCGGTACAGAGCAGAATATTATTAAGCTTAGGTTTGGTTTGCTGGGTTAACAGCAGGGAGATATCAGATTGTTTGATCAGCCCAGGATCCACTTCGATGGATTTTGTTAAGCGGTTGATCCTGTCCATATCAGCTATTACTATTTGATACGGCTCCCGATCCAATTCTTCTTTAATGATCTCTTTTGAATTACCCTGTTTGATAAATACTTTGGGAGTGCAGCCCTCCAGGTCCAGTTTTACCTGTTCTGCTACTGCTTCACCATTCTCCGGGTGACCACCCTTGGGAACAACCACGAGAACATTGATCTCTCCATCGGTTGCCTTGGCGATGATCTTTGCCATCATCACAGGGGGATGATGATATTTTTCGCTATCCATATAAATTAGGATTTTCATATCTTGGAATAATCCTCCTTAATGCCCCATGACGCCGCCAACAAGGCGAATAACAACCATAATTGCGCCAATCAACGGTAAAACAGAAAATGCCAATCGTATCCGCGGACCGGCAAAAAAACGGGTGGCGTTCGCGCCGATCTGAGCCCCGATTGCGGCTCCGGTTTGCATTACCAGTGCCATCAAGATATCCACATTTCCTTTAATAGCATGGGTAATGGTCCCAAATGCAGACGAAAAAACGATCTCAAATAAATCCGTGCCCACAGCTACATGGGTTGGAATTCCCAATACATAAACGAGCATTGGCATCCGGATAAAACCACCGCCAACTCCCAGGCTTCCTGCCAGGATCCCTGTGACGAACCCTACTCCCAATACCATCCAGAGCGAGATACACTCAATACCGGATACCGGGAAAGAAACCATGGGGGGAATATTCACTGATTGGATCCTCTTGGACAGCCCCTGAAAACCAACCGCTTTATTCACATCTATCTGGTCTGTACGTACCATCTGGATCGCCCGAATGCTTTCCCAGGCTGTAAATCCGCTGATGAACACCAGGATGACGATATAGGTGATACCCACCGTCAGCTCAATGTTCCCGGTTTCCTGGAGCGCTTCGATGATCCTGGCGCCGATCTCAACTCCAACCACCGTTCCCAGTACCATATAGAGCCCAAGTTTGAGGTCCACATGCCCCAGGGCGCGGTGCCGGCGGGCCGCAATCAGGGATTTTCCGGTCATGTGGGCCAGGTCAGTCCCAACCACGAAGTTCATTGGCACGCCCGACCAGAACATCATCGGTCCTGCCAAAAATCCGCCGCCCACACCAAAAAAGCCGCCCAGGATCCCGACCAGGAATCCAACGCTCATCAGCAAGACTGGGCTTACAGTAACATCAGCGATCGGAAAATACATCTCGGATCCTCTCACTACCAAATTGGTCGATTTTAATGAATTTCATCAAGTATGAAGTGACAAAATCCAGCAATACTGCTTGAATAAGGATCATCCCCAGGCCTACAGCTGCATAATAAACAAGATTAGTGTTAAAGATCGTTAGCAACCAATCATCCAGCCAGCGCAGGACCAGCAAGTAATATCCAAAGATCAGAATACTGTAGATAACGATCTCTATCAGCAAATTCCTGAATAATATACCCGGTTCCATTTTTTTCATAGTTCTACTCGCTGGGAAGGGTTTCTTGGATTCAATCCAAAAACTCTCACCTAAACCTTGTAATCAATAGCCTCGATGTCCTCTATATATTCACCAACCGCGATATCACGTAACTCGAATGATTCCGGGTGAACTGAAGATATTCTTATCACCTGGCCCCCTTTACTTTCGCCTGAATGGATAATTCCAGAGCTTTTATCCCGTCATCGAGGCTGCAGACAGGTTCTTCTTGTCCATTAATCACATTGATGAAATGCTCCATTTCCTCGATGAACAAGTCATTTCGATCAAACTCATCAGGTGCGGAGAAAGAAATTGTATTTACTTCACCTTCTTCGCTAAATGTGTACAAATCAACTTGATTCTTGTAATAATTCCAATGAATGGATCCCTTTGTACCAACAATGTCAAGGATATGTTTTCCTGGCAATTGTGTGAAATTCAGGTGCAGACTGCCAATAATATCGCCATTACTTATCAATCCAATATCAGCAGTATCCTCTACTTCTATCCCAAGATCGCTGTTATGTCCTAATAATGAAGAATGGATCTGTGCTTCTCCAAATAACCATCGCAAGTAGTCAAAATTGTGGCACAACGTTAATAGGACTCCGCCTCCAAGTTCTTTTCTAGCAGCATAACTCTGTTTGTAGTCCTCCCAGGGATGCCAGGCTGGTAAGTATTCTCCCCAGTGAGATCGGTAAGACAAGACACGGCCGATTTTATTTTCTTCCAGTAATTCCTGAATCTTCAAAAGGTTGGGATGAAACCTAAACTGGAAGCCAACCAATAACTTGGCTCCATTCTCCTGAACAAGTTGAGAAAATTCTTCAACTCTTTGCATGGAATGGGAGATCGGTTTCTCCATCAGAATATGGCAACCCTGTCTGGCAGCTGGGATAGCCGCATCCAGGTGATATGCCGAAGGGTTTGCGATGATGACTGCGTCTGGTCTCTGCGCCAAAGCGGACTCCAAATCTGTCTCTACCTGATAATCAGCCAGGACATTATCATCCAGTGTGCTTTTATGAGTGCGATAGAATAGGATATCCTTTTCACCCAGTTTTAATAAGTTCTGGAAATGCCTACGACCTATAGATCCAAATCCTACGATTAGAAATTTCATTGAACCCCCTTAGTAGAAAGCACTTCCTGATACATTGAAAGCGTTAATCCTGCGATCTGTGAAGGATCATGTCTTTCCATCGAAATTTTCCGGGCGTATTTACCCATAGAGCGAGCCAAAGAAGGATCGTTAATCAACTGCTCGATCTTTTTCGCCAGCGCCTGGATCTCAGCATGGGGATAGAGTACCCCATCTATCCCATCCCGGACCATTGATGGCACCCCTCCGGCATCTGAAGCGATACAAGGCATACCCAGGATCATAGCCTCCGCCAGACTGTTAGGGCTGTTGTCCATATGAGACGGAAGCACAAAAATCCTGGCTGCTTTCATCTCTGCAATGATATTTTCCGGGTCCAAACGGCCTAGTAGATCTACCTGCCCTTCCAGTCCAGTCTGTAACAGGATCTCGGTGATATATAACCCAACAGTACTATCCGAATCCACACCGGCCAATCTGAGTCTTAGCTGGTCATTTCCATTTCTTGTCAAAAGAGCCAGCGCCCGGATCAATGTGATGCCTCCCTTAAATGGCGCATTGCCGCACAGGGAGAAGATCTGGTTTTCATTACTGGATTCGAGTACCCATTCCGCCTTGTAGAAAGAATCCCTTAATACGCGGTCGATATGAAAATACTTACCTGCTGGATTTAACCGGATCATCCACTCATGATCCCAATCAGTACGGCCGCAAAAATACTTATTCTGCTGAAAGATCTGTCGTTCCACACGAGCATGTTTCCTATGGGACCACCATTTATGGAAGATCCCCTGCCCGATGATCGTCTTGCGAGAGAAGAATTCCCTGAACAGCTGCCCGCCATTTAATCCGTAGAACAGGTTCTCAACCAGTCCATTAATCACTGCCTGGATCGAGATCACTGTGGGTACAGAAAATTGGTCAGTCAATAATCCAAAGAGGTTTTCCGTCCCGAAGATAAAGACCAGATCCGGCTGGACAAGTTTATAAATCTCCAGAATGCGTGAAAATTCCTCCCGTTTAAAAGAGCGATGTTTCCAGTTTTCCATTATTCGCTGCCAGCGGTTTTCTGACTTCCTCTCGCGGAAAATGTTGAAATAGGTTGCATTCTCAACCTGAATAGGCTCATAGGGCTCCGATCCAAATGAAGCAATGGAAATTCTAAGATCAGGAGAAGAGCGATAAAGAGCCCTCCTCAATCCCTCTTGCCAACCGGCCCGATTAAGGCCTGCGCCGGTAACGGCTGGAAGTTGAACCCCTGTAAACCACAATACATTCATTTTCTGCCTACTTCACTTTGTGCAGAACTTTAAATAACCAGCGGTAAAGCGGCCACAGAATCCGACCGCTGCCCGGAATCCGCAGCAGCCAGTGTTCATGCTCCTCGATGTCCGGGACCTCACCGGTAATCTTAATTCCCAAATTTTCTGCCTCGCCTTTAATTTCTTGGGAGATGGTATTGCCAATATGCCTTGCAAAACGCCGGGGTGTAGTTAGCCTCAAATAACCGAGCTCATCTACCGATTCATCCAGAGTGACCAAATCGTCCATTAGGCTGCCACTCCAATCTGGGGAAAATGCCTCGCAGATCACCTTTTTAGGAGTGACAAACTGGAAATGTTTGGCGGATTGCACTGCTTCTATCCCCTGATAGATCAAATGTTTATTGGGTGTATTCTGGATCGCCTGTATATGTTCAGATACCGGCCGACCAGTACTTATAGCCCAACTTACCTCCCAATCCTCAACACGCGGTTTTTCCTGGATAGATAAACCTTGTGGTTCACCGGAGATAAATTTCTCGACAGCCTTTACCGCATGTTCAGAGGAGTATCCAACAGGTGCCCCACTGACCATCCCTGCCATAGGAAAAGTGTCTAATATTTTCAAGTGAGCATCCAGCCAACCCGAATAATAGAGAACATCATCATCACTATAGGCGATAATCTCACCAGGGACAGCATTAAACAGAATTTTTAATCCTCCGATCACCCCCAGATTTCGTTGGGAATGGATCAGGTAACTAATTTTTCCGCTCTCCAGCTGGTGATCTAAGTAATCCCGCACCTGGGTGCAGCTCCCGTTATTTAAGACTACTATATCTATCCGTCCATCAACACTATGGATCAGGCTTTCCAGCGATAATTTAAACACATCCAGGCGATGGGTAAAATAACCCTCCAGGTTCGGGATATAGGTCATCATGGCAGCCGTGACCCGGGAAGGTGAGTATGAGATGGTTTTGTTACGGGCCGGATTCATTCCAAATCTAGTCATTTGGACCGCCTAATTTTGGAGATTTTCTTCCTAACTTTTCGGAGGACCCGGGTGAATTGCCAGCGCCAGCCTTTCTGTTCATCTGGTATAACAAGCCTTTCCAGTATCCGGAGCACTTTAGTTAGGGTCATGAATTTTCGACTAATCCTGCCGTTCTGGAAAATGAACGGTACATCCAACAAATCATAAGCAGTACGAATGCCACCAGCCAAGGATACATTCTGGTAAGACTCTTCCAGGTCAAAATGCGCCTCCCCTTCGGGAAGATGTCGATAATCATGTCTCTGGTGAATAACTTTGTGGACAGGCGTAATATCAATCACTGGCCAGGGTTGCTGAACAGCAT
>CAYORF010000150.1:0-3340 GCA_964406305.1 uncultured Anaerolineales bacterium
CGATGGACTTGAATCCTCCGCGAAGAAGAAGGGTTCCTACCAGGGTAAGCAATAACCCGCCGCCTCCGATTTTCAGCAGCTCATAAAGGCTGACTATTGAAGCTGGTTGAATAATCAATTTGGGGAAGAATCCAAAGGCTACCAGCGAGAAGCCACCAATTACCAGAGCGCTCATGATGCCGACTACAATTATGCTTATTAAGCACCCTTTTCCTTTAGGCTCAGCTGCATATTTCTGGCCGGGAGGAGCTGGACGAAACGCAGCCTCCATTGGTGCGATTTGCCAGGTTTGGCCGTCCCAGATCTGCCATCTCCCGGTATCGGAATCCTGATACCACCAATTGCCTTGGTGGTCCTGAACTGTTCCTTTTTGCCCCTCGCCCTGGAAATTTTGTTGTGGGCGTTGGAGCTTTGGCTGACGCTGGATTCTGCGGACAGAAATCGCAAAGACGGTGCCCAGCAGCAAAATCAAGAAAACTCCACCGCAAATCGTATAGAGCAGGTTGGTGGTATTCAGTGAAATGGAGGATTCTGGTTGAACGGTAAATACCCACTCAGCAATTGCGGTATTTCCATCCATATCTTGGGCGCGTAATATCAGGTGATGGGTGCCGGGAGACAACATCACGGAAATGGCACTGCCTACGCCAAGTTCGCCGTCAATATCGGAGAACCAGATAAGGTTTTCGTTGGGGACGATGCCATCTTCAAAGTCATAAGCCATTCCTGTAAGGAGGATTTCTGTTTCAGCATCGTAGGCAGTTTTCTCGTCAAAAATATGTACAACTGGTACTTTCGAAGGGGCTGAGAAGGGAGCTGATATGGTCTCGGTAGTATTAAATCCATCACTTGCCATCACCCGAACAACACAACTTTCACCACCAGGCAAAGTGGAAGTGTCAAACGCATAATTTGTTCCTGAGAGGTCAGCCCCCAGTGGATACCAAAATGATGCGTCATTACATTGATAGCCCAAATTATAGAGCAAAGCATCACCATCTGCATCCGTTGCTCCCCAGCTAATTGATATATCACTATTATCCCCATCAACTAAAGCAATGGGTGTTGAATCAAATTGAGGCGGGTTTGGAGAGCGTAATTGCTCAATTTTCACAACATTACCATCCAGAATTCGTATTCGGTCAAAGCCAGGTAGCCATGGAATCTGAATATAAAATGGCAAGACATTGCTAGGCGTGTATTTTTCACCAAACATCGTTTGATATAGCACATCCCCATTTGATGAAAGAAGTTGCAAGGTATAAACACCTATAGCTGAAGTATTATCTGGTAATCCAGTCATTCGCCAAACAGGTTCTAAAAACACATCCGAATTTTTATTAACCAATCCTTGAACAAGTAAAATTTTATCTTCTGGAGGGTCTTTCAATCGATCGAATAAATGACTATAAGTATCAGGCTCTACCCAAGCTTGTTGCGCTCCTCCCAAAGAGTTCCCCATTAGATCATAAACTTTAATAGGATTATCATATTGGAGTCTCGGAGAATCGATACTTTTTTGAGCATTATTTGTATTACCTCCAAACGCATCGAGCCATTTAATATGGGTAACGTCGCTGCTATCTAATGGGATCTTATAAATTTTCCCATTTCGCAAAACAAGTCCTGAAGTGACATTTCCTCCATCATTCCCGTTGGCGTATTGTTCTCCATCCAAATATAAACCATAAGAATGGCCTATTTCATGAGCTAATGTATTGGGTTGGTTGCTCCCATGTTTAACCAGTACCACTTGTGGAGAACTTGTGAAATGAACGCCCAACGCTTGTTGAACACCAGATACATAATAGTCAACCCACCCCGCTTGCCAAGTATTGGGATGGAGCAATCCTACTATTCTAAATTGAGCAGCCCCACCACTGGCTGAACCATAACGCTTTGCAAGGGCTGCACAAACCTGATCCAGGTAAGAAGTAGTCCATTTGGAAGGCATATCAGTGGATGGATAGTTTTGAGCAATGCCCCATCCGATATCGCCGCCATCAAGAGGGTAGGTTTCTTGAAGAAAACGAATTTGCTGTAAGATCAAACTCATATCAACACTCTGGACATCAACGGGTACAAAAAGAATCTGTAAGTGCTTCATCTTTTTAACAGAAACCGCTTTTTCAGCACTAATATATTTTCCGTAAATTTCATCTGGGTCAACTGTGATACGGATATTGAAATCAGTCTCAGCCCCACCAAATTGATGGGGGGTAAATATAAAATCTACATAGATTAATTCACGCCCAGAATCCCCGCTCGAATTATTTTCAAAACTGGCCACTTCCCCTAATCCGCTCACCGATGCTCCCTTTTCTGTTAACGAAACAGTCTTGGTTTGAGGGAATAAAGGCACGTTACTGCCATCAGTCAACATTTCAAACTTGACATTAAACTGAACAGCTTTGTTCTCCGGTTGGTAGATTTCTCCATTAACAAAGAAATAAACTCTTACCCCTGCTTCTTTGCCTGATACGAGTTGGATCGGACTATTATCCGTTAAGTCAACCACTTGGACAACAGAAATATCGGCTTCACTAAATTCAAACTTCAATTCTTCGACACAATGCAACTCAATAGGAATATATTTTTCCTCATCAAACGCTGAGCTTGAAATTTTGACATAATATTTTGCTTTATTTTCTAATATGCACGGATTAGTCTTGGATGTGAGCGGTAAATTAAGCTCCCCATTTTCATCTGTGATAAAAGAGGCTTGAATCGTGATTTCATTAGTTGGGTTTTCCGTCTCTGCAGAAATATTGGGACCGCCAATATCTCCCGAGACAATGGATAAGTTAACTTCCTGCTTAGCAAGAGCATAACCGGTTGCATTGCCAACTTCCAACGTAGCCTTGAATTCACCACCCGTTGGGGAAACCCAAGCTGCCCCTTTAGCAGAAATGGAAGGAGGATTTATATTGTAATTTGCTACCGCACTTGAAGAGCCCAATCCAACCCTGATATGAACTGCAGTTCTAGCCCCCACCCATGGTGGCGGCACCAATGGAGAATTTGAACCATAGGCTTGATTTCCACATTGACTGGGTGAATTTTCGCTATATCTATATCCAAATAACTTACCAGATACCGAAATTGTGCTTTCCTGAGCAAGCCCCTGTTGAGCTAGCATTGTTGTCTCGTGTTTCGGATAAGAATAAAAAGGCACATGATGCATACCTGGAATAACCCATGAGCTTGAGTTCTGGCGTGCAGAATAATAATCGTAATTATAAACGTCCCACTCCAGCATTCTGTTGCCATTAATAGACAGATAAGGATTATGAGTAACCCATCCATCTGTATCTTCTCCACAGGCAGTTGCCCAGAAACC
>CAYORF010000150.1:3440-5498 GCA_964406305.1 uncultured Anaerolineales bacterium
TCCAGCCACGGATCATCCTGCCCCTGACCAGCAAAAATATCCAAGGGTTCAAGATTGATTTCGTAATTGCCAAAGGTATCAGTGGTGCCTGCCAATTTGAATTCGCGGGTACCAATAATCTTAGTTCCTTCATCATTCCATTCAATAAACTGAAACTCAACCCGAACATCTGCGTTAGGAATGGGAACGCCGTCAGAATCTGTATATTGTCCTATTAGCGAAGCCGATGACCAATCATCTGGAGCCGGCTCCACTACCGCAGTCAAATTGGTGTGACGAATATCAGTGACATAAAACTCAGTTTCAACTGTTTGTGTGTTTATATTCTTCCCTGAAATATAAGCCGTTACAATATATTTTCCCGCCCCCGCGTCATGGGGAATTGCCCAATAAAAAGGATTAGCGCCTTCCGTGGTTATCTTCACCCCACCTACAAAAGTGTGACTATAATAGGGCGATTCAATCAGGTACTGCTTCGTTATTCCATCCACAGGACCTGAAATCTGATAAAAAATTTCTATACCATCATCCCAATCTCTTATAAAGGTGCTTGGATTTAAGTGGAGTTCTCCTTTGACAAACTCCCCTTGATCATAATCCGTTTGAGAGAAGGTGATCTCAGGTTCAATATTAACGCCAACACGCAGAGGACCAAACCAACGCGCTGGGCGAATTCCAACTTCCGGGTCACGCGCGAGGATAAAAAGTTCTTGAATGTAAAAAACATCCACAGGAAGAAGCGCAGTAAAAGAACCATCTGAGTTTGTTTGGACAAGCGGTGCCATTACAGAAGACTCGTAAGGTGCTTGCCCCTGCACATAGACATCCCAATCTTCTTGAAAAATAGGCTCTTCTTCATCTCCCCCCACACAAAAAACATTCCCCTTCACTTCAAGTTTCTCTCCAACAAAAACAAAGGGTTTATAAACAGCATAGATTTCGCACACTAAAACAGGCGCGGGAGGTGGTAGCGGAGCGGGGGTAAGGGTCGAGGGTATTCCAACAGTAAAGGTGTACACCTCACTGATCTGCTTATCGTCTGCATGAAGATGAACAACCAACTGATAGGTGCCAATTTCAGTTAGAGATGGTTCGGTGTGGGTAAATCGCCCGTCCGCATCACTTAAATTGCTGTACCCCTTGGTACTGCCGTTAGGAAAAGTGACATAGATTTCGATCCAGTCTGAGACTGGATCCCCACCCAAGGTGAGGGTGCCTGAAAATGAAACTTGATTGCCCGGTGCCAAAGATGTGGGGATAGCATCCATCGTGACCCAATAATCATAGTCTGTTCCAATTAAAGTGAATGGAACACTATCAGTCACACTCTGGTAGCCATCTTTGGTTACAGTAACCTCTACCCAGTAATCTCCAGCTGAAAAAGAATTATTCGCCCAATACCAATTGAATGAGCCAGGAGTATGCGTCCCAGTAGTGGTCTGGAAGGTCTGTCCAGCGACTTTCATTGTCACCAAAGCACCATCCACATTCACGCCTTGGCTGGTAACCGTCCCCGCAATGCCGATTTCTTCCCAGCCACCAATTTGGACAGGAGCATTTGGTCCCCAAAGTTCCAAATACAGATATTGCTCAGTGGGGGGATCATCATCATAATCGTCATCATCATAATCGTCATCATCATAATCGTCATCGTCATAATCTTCCCCACCACTACCCCCATATTCAACAGGTTCCTGCGCCCCACCTTCTAATTCTTCATAAAGAGCACTAGCTTCTACATAAACAAGACCACTATACCCCTCGGGAATAACCGTTATATAAGCTATTACTGCAGAAACCCTCCCTTCTTCATCTGCAATCGCACAATCCTCATGACGAGTAGATTCAATCAATACCCCCAGGCAAACCGTTGCAAACGCAGCAGGTTCTCCAGTTGAAGAAAATGAAACCTGCCCCGATAAATAAATATCATCCCCCGTACTATAAGAGGCTTTATCTGTAGCGAGTTGGACAATCAAATACTCGGCCTGGTTAAGAGAGCTAGCCTGAACTGAAGATGAGGAAATAAGTAGAACAAATAACAGAATGAGCACTGAG
>CAYORF010000151.1:0-5480 GCA_964406305.1 uncultured Anaerolineales bacterium
TCTTCAGCGTGAGCTTTATAGTTTAAACCGATCCCCCAGATCTTCCGCGGCCGGCGATACAGCGGCGCATATGAAACTGATCCCTGAGGAATAGACAGCTCTTTGAAATCAGCGGACAAATTAACACTGCTACTTTGAAACCATTCTTTAATCTCTTCTAATTTCTCATCCAAGAGGATGGACAACAGATCCACAGGCCAATCTTTTTGAAACCGCTGATTAATGAGAGGGATTGGCAAATATCCTTCATCCATCATAATACAGGCAATTTCATTCCCTTCAAAGTGAATTGAAGCAATTTTCATAAGTCCAACTTGTCCGAAATTGTTCCGACTGAGTTCTTTAGCAAAACTCAGCCCTGGCAGTTAGCAAGAGCAGGTCTTTTTAACAGGAAACTCTTTCCCTGAATTCCCGCACTTATATCCAAACTATAACATTTATTCTTCTCAGGATGATCGTTAATTTTCTAATATGGGAACACCCCAGATGATGAGCGTACCATTATCATGAGGCTCATCATATTTACCGCTCCCAACAGCGATTTCAGTGCCATCTGGTGACCAGGCAGCACTCCATAAGGAGGAGTAATTTGCTCTGGCTTTGGATAGTAACATGCCGGATCCAACATCCCAAATACGCAGCTGGGCATCATTCCCTGCTGAGGCAAGCATGCGCCCATCCGGTGACCAGGTGATTCCCCGTTCCCAACCACCATGACTATAAATAGTACGCAGAAGGATGCTATTCTTAACATCCCATAAGCGGATATTGCCGTCTTGATGAGCTGATGCCAAAATGATTCCATCGGGTGACCAGGCCATGCCATTCACATCGCTTCGAGCTTCAGTGCCAATCAGTGTGGGCAGTTGTTGGCCAGTTTTTGCATCCCAAAGGAGAATCTTACCATCCCATTGTCCGGCAGCGATAGTACGTCCATCCGGCGACCAGACAACGCTGATGATCAGGGAATTCCCCCTCCAATTTTGGCTCTCCTCACCTGAACTGAGATTCCAAATAGTAACCCTGCCGCTCATTGTACCCGAAACCAACTGCTGACCATCTGGCGACCATGCTACACAAAAAGCTTCCCCGGCGTTCAGAGCGGTCAGTTCTTGATATGACACAGCATCCCAAATTCTCACCGTTCCATCCCTGCTTGCCGAAGCAAATGTTTTCCCGTCCGGAGCCCAGGCGACACCCCACACAAAACTTCTGTGCCCTTCCAGGGTAGCCAATTCTGTATGCGTTCGGGCATCCCAAAGTTTTAACAGCTTATATCCAGTTGAAACCAGCATTTTGCCATCGGGTGACCAGGCGATACTATAAATTGGTCCATTCGGTTCCGTGTCTTCAGCCAGATTGACCAGAGGTTGCAAAGTTGGCAGCGGAATCGGGGTTGACGTTGGATCAGGGGTTGACGTTGGATCAGGGGTTGATGTTGGATCAGGTTCCTCAGTCCCTCGAAATCCATCTGACCCTTCTGAGCTGCATCCTGTTAGCAGCAATGCAATCAGGATCAATACCAACCCCATTCGTAAACAATTATTAGATTTCAAACTGGCCTCCCAGGTCTATTTTCGTTGTCTAAGATTTCTTCATCCATTTCTGCAATATGAACCTTATGATCGAGCCACAGAGCAAGAGAACGTGCGGGGAAAATCAACAGGTCTTACTATCCCCAGTCAAGAAGATCCATTTCCTTTATCTTGATGGAATCAGGAATTCTTCCGGAAAAACGCAGCCTTGGCTGATCTCTGTTAGTAATATGAGTGTCAATTCCGAGATCTATAATCCTCAATGATATCTGCATCCACCCAAAAAGGCAGCAAGATGCCGCCGGATCGACCACTCAGGAAGATGATAAACCGTCCATCCGGCGATACGTTGGCATAGAGATCATGGGCTCCGCTGTTCAATGCTTCCATGGCAGCAGGTTCATCCCATTCGCCGACATCATTCCTGAACGAGATATACAGATCGGCATTGGAAAAGTTCGGCGCTCTGTCAAAGATCAGATAACTCTCGTCGGGGGCAATAAAAGATGAACCTTCATGGGCATCCGGGGTATTAAAGGACGAGTTAAGTTTTTGAGCCTGAGTATAACTTCCATTCATAAATTCAGCGAAGAAGATCTCGCCATCTGAGCTAAAATATAGATTCCCGTTATCAGCCAGGGAGGCCTGCCAATGGGCTCCATTATGATTAACTTCGTCCGGAAGTTTTTGGGGGCTGCCCCATCCATCATCCTCCCTTTCTACCTACCAGATGGCTTCATTGTTGGAACCATAGGATAAATAAAGTAACCTGGTTCCATCTGAGTTAATAAAAGGAGAATCGCCCCGCCCCCCGAGGTCAAATGGGGCGGATTTCTGTCCTGTCCAGTCGCCGTTTTCGATCTTCATATACTGCACACCCTGGGGTGACTCCATCATACTCCAATAGATCTCTCTCCCATCGGGAGTAAAGATCGGGGGGCATGCATTTCATCTTTGAAAATGGTTGGGGCAAAGCGCGAGACGGTGGATGATGGGAAATCAAGCCCTAAATAGGGTTGGGCTTCCTCCTCAACAACTTGGATGGCAGTCTCATCCGTACTGGAAGGTTTTTCAGCACATCCAGTTATAAGGATCAAGCAGGTGAGACAACAAGCCAAAATCATGGTGATCCTCATACGACCAGGGTTTACACTCATCAAGTACTCCTTTGGGGTAAAAAACCTTCTTTTGATCCAAATCCGGGTATTCAGTTATCGGTGAGTGAAAAACAAATAAAATGGAAAATTACTAATCAAATAGTAAAAAGGTAAAAACCAAAAGAAATACCTAATTTTAAGGGAGAATCTTAATATGTAAATACTTCTAAAGTTGGGATTGACATCATCCAAAAGAAGGAGGAGGAAAAAAGTAAATTGTAAATAGTAAGTAGTAAATGGAATCGTTTTTACGCTAGGTGTTCTTGTGCATTTGGAGATTGTTCATTTTGCTTCTTACTAACCTACTCCTTTCAATGATGCAGGTATCGTGTATACCAGCAAGTATTGATATAAGATACCACTTTGAAGATACCGAATGGGCTACTAACTTTAATGGTTATTTAACCAAACCATCTCCTTACCATTATAACGAGCAAAAAAAGCATCTGTGTCTCCATCGGCGTCGAAATCCCCAACGATGACTGTCGTGGATCCTCGCTGCTCTGGGGTGCTGATTGCCTGGGTGAACACGCCTGCACCGTCATTCAGCCAAACCTGATCATCGATGTTATTGTTAGCTATAACAATATCCAGATCCCCGTCCAGATCAAAATCGGCATATTCAGAGTCATAACTCCAGCCCACAGAGAGTTCTTGTTCCGTATTCGTAAATCTGGCAAACCCATCATTGATCCAAATAGAATCAGCACAGCCATGGCAGTTGTGAAGAAGATCCAGATCTCCGTCGCCATCGACATCGCCCAGGGATATATTTATGCCGTTGGTTCCCGCAGTTTCTATTCCGCTCTCGATCAGATCGAATCTGCCCGTGCCATCGTTGAGAAGCACAACCGATGTTTCACCAAAATCGCGGGGAACGACGGCGTCCAGGTCGCCATCCGCATCGAGATCACCAAGGGCGAATTTCCTGTTATTGGCCGAATCGAAGATTTGTTCTGAAAGTTCAAAGAAAGCTGCCCCATTATTGAACCAGATCTGCATTGGAGCTTCGTAGTTAGAAAAGAATAAATCTAGATCCCCATCGAAATCGAGATCCGCAATACTAACTCCCACACTGGGTCCATTCCCGAATTCTTGCGCAATTTGCGGAAATCCCCCCATTCCGTCGTTTAAAAGCAGCAGGTTTGGTCCATCATACTGCACGAGTATAAGATCGGGGTAGCTGTCGGAATTCAGATCAGCGATGCCGGCGTCGGTGAGGTGAAGGGGCGGGAATTCCTGATCGCTCTCTGAGAAAACCCCCATCCCATCATTGAAAAATACAGTAGCGCTGTCATTCTTCCTGACAACCAGGACGTCCAAATCCCCATCTTGATCCAGATCACCAACAGCGGAGCTCATGCTGGGAGATATGTCTACATCCAATGTCATTGTTTCGAAAACCAGCTCTTTCGACGTCGAACAGGAAACAAGGAAAGCAAGTACAAGATAAAAAGGAATTCTTTCGAATACTGGCTTCATATTAACTCCTTGTCCAGATTACGACGGTAGAAAGATTTGTGTGATTTTCGTGCTATCGCTCAGGAAACCGGCTAACTCAGTAATCAGTCTTCATATTTTTTGCGTTTGTCATTTCAAAGCGACAACATATTCAATATCTCACAACAAGTTACTGTTTACAGACCTACTTCTTCTCCGGCGCGGGGAAAGAACGCTCAAGAAGAGTAATTAGTTTTCCCGAAACCAACTAGTAATATAAAAATACCCTTCTGGAATATCAATATCGGGTTCTGCCATCCGCAAATTCCCAGTAATTCCGGCTTCGTCAAGTCCGGCTTTAAAGTGATTAAAAGCAATGCCAATATCTAAATATTGAGGTTCACACATATAGAGAGGGTTATCTGCTAAGGGGTTTGTGACATAAAAATGGACTTGTTTTAGATTCCTATCAAAAACCAGTCGCCAGGGTTGTTTGTTCTGTGCTGAAGGACCAATTCTCACGTAATGAAGCGCTTGCCGGAATTCTCCTGCTCTATCTCCCAGGGGCTTTTCGAACTCTTCGTAAAAGAATAGCTCATCGTTGGGTTTTCTTGTACTCGCACCCAGAACCCTTCTGATCATCTTCTCTTTCGGGCGACCCTTTTCATGTTTATAACCAATCGTAACGATGGCCGGAATGATCTCGTTTTCTGCTGTAGTTAGACGGCTCAGAGCTTCTTGTTTTTGAAATCGCCCCCCTAACCAACATGTGCCAACACCGATGGTAGTCAGGTAAAGGACAATGTTCTCAAGGACATAGGCATAGTCAAAAAGAGACTTAGTTTCGATGATGCTGCTGCCGAGAATATATCCCTGAGGATTTTTTATAAACCCATAGGTCCCAATTTGATCTTTATCTCGGTCCTCACGCTCGATCAATAATTCAAAATCAAATTGATAGCCAAAAGGTCCGACCAGATTCTCAGACCTAATAAGATAGCTCGAGATCTTTTCGATAACAGCTAGGCTTAGCGGTTCTTTCTGAAAGGTTCGTGTGCTTTTGCGAGCTTCGATTGCTTGTTGCATATGATTGGAATTCATACACTAATCCTTAATTAATTGCGAGATATTACTTATTGCTGCAAACCTATTGGATGAGATTCGCGCAGCATAAGGCCTGCGGCTAAAAGGACACCTGCAGCCGTGTCTTACTTTTCCAGTTTTCCGTCCCCGATCCTCCGTCTCCTGTCCTGAGCGGACCCCGAGCGAAGTCGAGGGGGGAGACGAAGGATCGGGTGGAGCGGGGGTTACTAGAATGTAAAAGAGATGGGAGCACGGCAGGCATGGT
>CAYORF010000152.1:0-5433 GCA_964406305.1 uncultured Anaerolineales bacterium
TTTTTGTAGCAGTAATGATCTGGCTCCTGCGGGTCTTGATCATTGGCCTCTTCTCGGTCGCCGGTGACCGTTATTTCGGCAAAGACCAGCTGCGAGTAGAGTTTGCTTCTTCAACCCGCAAAGCACCAGTTTCCAGCCGCAAGAAACCCGCTCCTGGTTACCGACCGTCACCCAAACCGGCTGTACGAGCCCCTCATCTAGAGCCCTCCTATCAGCCGCTTTCCGCCCAGGGTAGAGAACAACATTAAGAGGATTGATGTATTCTTCTCCTCCTTCCTCCTTTGACACGCAGGCAGCCTATTCTACTCCTCCAGGTTGCCTGCGTCGTTTTTTAATTCCAATTCTTGCAGTTCTAATTACCAGTACTTTACTTGTTTTTGGATTAAGTAAAATAGAGATTGTTCAGGCAGAATCCCCTGCCCTCTCTGTTGAACAGGCCTCAACTCTTAGACCAGGCATTTCACCTCTTTTTACTCCCGAGGTTCTTTACTGGGAAGAGGAAATTATAGCCTGGAGTGAAATGTACCAGCTGGATCCTAATCTGGTAGCTACCGTAATGCAAATCGAATCTTGTGGTTTCTTATCAGCTGAGTCGGGCGCAGGCGCCAAAGGCCTTTTCCAGGTCATGCCCTATCACTTCCATGATGGGGAAAATCCCTTTCAACCCGATACCAATGCCAAAAGGGGTCTGCAGTATTTACGTCAATCCAAGGAAGCTGGTGGAAATTCACTGTTGACTTTAGCGGGTTATAACGGGGGAATCAATGGAGCTACCCTTCCTGAGGAAGACTGGCCGGAAGAGACTCACCGTTATGTTTATTGGGGCTTAAGGATCTATGAAGATACTGCAAACGGATTGGATCACAGTGCACGCCTCGATGAATGGTTAGCCCACGGTGGCGCATCTCTGTGTCAGAAAGCGAGAGAGAGCCAAGATTGAAAAGGGATTAACATCCCTTTTCAATGACCGGGGATCGGAGACGGAAGACAAGGAGATGGTGAGACGCGGGAGAGACAAGTGACGAGGAAAGGACCACTGTCATTTCGAGAAGAGAACGCAGTGAACGACGAAGTAATCTGTACTAAATTCTTCTGAAATTTCCCTAAATACAATCCAAACTTGAAGGATAGTATTTTTATTATCGGAATTATTTCATTTGTTAAGTTCAATCACAGTAATGTTTTAATTCGGATTGCTTCGGAATCTGCCCTTCCTCGTAATGACAGTTATAGATTAACGCATCCTTCTCATATTTGAAGCAAAAAGCCGCTTGGGATAAATCCCGAGCGGCCTTTCTGAACCCGTTTGATTGATTAAGCAAGCACGATAGTTGCGCCAGCTTCCTCCAATTGTTTCTTTGCATCTTCTGCGGCTTCTTTGCCCACACCTTCGAGAATCTTAGAATCTGCAGCTTCTGCCATATCTTTGGCATCTTTCAGACCCAAACTGGTGATTGCGCGAATAGCCTTGATGACTTCGATTTTCTTTGGACCGGTTTCTTTGATGACAACGTCAAATTCTGTTTTAGCGTCGCCATCATCACCAGCATCGCCACCTGCGGCAACGGCAGCAACAGCTACCGGGGCAGCAGCGGAAACGCCCCATTCCTCTTCCAGCATAGTAACTAATTCTGCTGCTTCGAGGACTGTCAATTTATCCAGTTCTTCTTTGATTTTTTTAATATCAGCCATTTTAATCTCCTTATAACGGCAATTAATCCGTAATTCTTATTCTAAATACTACGCTGCGATCTCTTGCTCTGAACGAGCCTTGAGCACTGCGGCCAATGATCGGCCAGGTTCTGCCAGGGTGCGGACGAGTTGGGAAGCCGGGGCTGCAATGGTGCTCAGCAGTTTAGCTCTCATCTCAGACAATGACGGTAGATCTGCCATCGCTACGACCTCTTCAACGGTTATCAGGCGATCTGCCAGGTAACCGCTTTTGATCTCGATCGTGCCGGTTTCTTTAGAGAATTTCTTCAGAACCTTGGCAAGGCCAGTTGGATTCTCATAGGAAACACCCAGGGCGGTAGGTCCAAGAAAAACACCTTCCTTGAAATCCCTTCCACTCTCTTCGAATGCTCTTTTTGCCAGCGTGTTTTTGATAACATGGAATTCGCCGCCGGTATCTCTGATCTTATTGCGAAGATCGCTGATATCCTTGACAGACAAATTATGGTAATTCGCCAAGACCAATCCATCGCTCTCGGCAACCCATTTCTTGTACTGCTCTACGAGTTCTTCCTTTTGCTGCTTTGAAATAGCCAAAGTATTTCACCTCCTTCAAATCGGGTTCAGTTCTGCTTAGATAACAAAAAGTCTTTATCTAACCAGCAGATAAAGACTTTTGAAAATCCGAGGATTTTGAAGCTTCACCTGGGCTGGAATTTAAGTTTTCTAGGAAAACACCAGCTTTCTCTGGTAAACAAGTATTTTGTTATTTATAAATTTATGAAATGGAAAGCCTACTCGAATTCCATTTCTGATGCCAGGACCGGATCTACAATGATGCCAGGCCCCATGCTTGTTGCTACAACAACTTTTTTGATGTAGACACCTTTGGTAGACGGCGGGCGGTTGCCTACCAGCGATTCCATTAGCGCACTCATATTATCATGTAATTGCTCAGCTGTGAAGGATACCTTTCCGATCGCCACATGAATATTGGCTGTTTTATCAACCCTGTATTCGATCCTGCCCGATTTGGATTCTTCGATCACCCGCGGTAGATCTTCACCAGGGATCATTGTTCCAGCTTTGGGGTTCGGCATCATGCCCCTGGGGCCTAAAACCGGGCCAAGAACGCCGACTTTTCCCATCATGTTAGGGGTTGCGATAACGACATCAAAGTCGAACCAGCCGCCCTTGATCTTGTCGACCATATCATCACCGTCAGCGATGTAATCAGCACCTGCATCTCGGGCCGCCTGGGCATCTTCACCCTGGGCAAAGACCAGTACTTTGACGGTTTTTCCCAAGCCGTGCGGCAGGTTCACCAGGTCGCGAACGATCTGGTCAGCATGTCGGGGGTCTACTCCCAACCGTACATGAAGCTCCACTGTCTCGTCAAATTTGGCATAGGAAAATTCCTTTGCCATGGTGACAGCTTCCAATGGGGTATATTTATTATCGCGATCGATCTTTTCAAAAGCTTCGTTATACTTTCTTCCGTGTTTTGCCATTCAATTCTCCTTGTGGTATTAGCGGATAATCAAATATCCTCCCACTAGAAATTAACTCTTTATCGTGATCCCCATTTGCTTGGCTGTACCTTCGATCTGGCGCATGGCGCCTTCAATATCAACAGCATTGAGGTCTTTCATCTTGGTCTGAGCGATCTCTCGTAGTTGATCGCGAGTGATCTCTGCTACTTTTTCCTTATTGGGTTCTGCTGAGCCCTTTTCAATACCAGCTGCTTTTTTCAGTAAAACGGCTGCCGGGGAAGTGCGCAGAACGAACTTAAAGGATCCATCAGAGAAGATGGTGATATCGGCAGGGATAATATCTCCCATGCGGTCAGATGTCCTGGCATTATATTCCTTGCAGAAGGCCATCAAGTTGATACCGTGCGCTGCCAGAGCAGGACCAATGGGCGGGGCAGGATTTGCCTTGCCTGCTTCAATCTGTAATCTTACGTTTGCTTTTACTTTTTTCGACACAAAATTCTCCTTCGTGGTATTAGCGGATTTTTATCCTCCCACAAAATATAATGATTAGGCTTCCTCCACCTGAAGGAAGTCCAATTCGACCGGAGTTTCCCGGCCGAAGAAATTAACCATGACCCGGACTGTAGCCCGTTCCATGTCTATTTCCGCAACTTTTCCATAAAAATCTTCGAAAGGTCCATCCACGATCCTGACCCGTTCTCCTTCCCGGAATGAGACATTGATTCGCGGGGATTCAGATTCCATACGCTTCAAGATACGGGCGACTTCTTCGGGCTGTAGGGCTGTGGGATCATTCCCCATGCCTACAAATCCGGTCACTCCAGGTGTGTTGCGGACCATATACCAGGACTCTTCTGTCAAGATCATATATACCAGGATATATCCCGGGAAAACTTTCTTTTCGACTGTCTGTCGTTCACCATTTTTGATATTTACTTCATCTTCAGTTGGAACAACAACATCAAAGATCAGGGTATCCATAGCCATGGATTCGATCCGCTGCATGATATTGTGGCGAACTTTGTCCTCATTACCTGAATAACAATGGATCACGTACCAACCTCTTCCATCCTCCGCAACAGGGTCCACTGAAGCATAGGGATCAATAATCTCCTCTTCATCTTCAGACAGGATCTCTTTCTCGACTACAGCGTACTTATCCAACTCTTCTTGAGTTAACGGCTCACTCGTATCCACTTCCAGGCCATCTTCCAGATCCGTTTCAACTTCTGGTTCCATTTCTTCTTCAGTTTCAGCAACTGGCTCTGCCTCAACTTGATCCACTTCTGCTTCAGCAACAGGTTCCATTACAGGCAGATCTTCCAGGATCTCCATAGAATCGGATTCAAGGGCTGGCGGATCATCAGTATCCACATTAGCCTCAACTTCAGCTTCCTCTTCTTCTTCAGATTCCTGAATAACTTCTTCAGGTTCCGATTCAGGTTCAACAACCATAGTTTCTTCTACAGGTTGTTCCTGTTCCGGTTCCGGTTCAGGAACGGGTTGAGGATCGCTGGATTGCGGCTCTATTTCGTGCATCTGTTCTTCGTTCTCGTTAATATCCATAATCTGTACTTCCAGGAGCAGACGGGTAGCTTCTAGGCGGTCAGAATCAAACCAAACAACTGGCTAAAAGCATAGTCCAGAAGGCCCAAGAATGCACCCATTGCAAAGATCACAATGATCACAACCCTGGTCAAATGGATCGCTTCAGCCCGGGTTGGCCAAGAAACCTTTTTTAACTCAGCAGTGGTCTCGCGGTAAAACTTACGCACACCTTTTTGTTGTTTCTTTTGTGCAGCCACATCTAACTCCTTTTACGGTCAAAACGCCGCCCATTGAGACGGCGTCAAGCAAATGAAATAGGCAGGCCAGGTAGGAATCGAACCCACAACCCCCGGTTTTGGAGACCGGTGCTCTGCCAAATTGAGCTACTGGCCTAGAGTCTGGCAACTGGTGATCGCCCAGGTTTCTCACAAAGGCGATCACCAAGTTTATCCTTACTTCGTTTCTCGATGCAGTGTATGTAACCGACATCTGGAGCAGTATTTTTTCAGCTCCAAGCGATTCGGATCGTTTCTTTTATTCTTTTCAGACGTGTAATTCCGTTCATTGCACTCAGTGCATTCTAAGGTGATTACCGGTCTGATTCCTTTTTTTCTTGCCATATGTACAATCCTGTTTCAATAATTTGGGAAGTACTACTACAGGATCTCGGTGACCACGCCGGACGCAACCGTCAGACCACCTTCTCGAATAGCGAACT
>CAYORF010000153.1:0-5305 GCA_964406305.1 uncultured Anaerolineales bacterium
TTTGTTTCTTGCGCATGGTCTTTATTGTGATGAAACGGTGGCCATCGGAGTCCTTGTTCTGGCCGAGGATGATTCGGGAGTTAAGGTTAGCGGGTTGCTGAATGCCCTTCTGGTCGCTTATGAAGCCGAACCAGATGCCGGGCAGTACCTGCTGGTCACAAGCCTGGATGGCGAGCCTTACCTGGAAATCCGGGCCCAGGGCCAGGACCTGCAGAGCCTGGCGGATGAGGAGCTCAGTGTTGATGAATTCCTGGCTCGCCTGGAAGTGACTGACATAAGGCCAGCCGAGGACCTGGCCTGGGATGTTCTGGCTCCGCTTGAGCTGGAAGTTGAAACGGTCAGCCGGGAAGGAAATAGCATGGTAGTGGTTTACTACCCGGACCCGACTTTGGACGAATCTGCATTAATGACCGAATGGTGGGAAATCTTTGCAGTTCTCTCTGAGCTGGGGGGCGAAGTTTCTGAGATCGAGATCCAGGCCCTGATAGTTGATGGAAGTAAGATCACAATAGTGGGAAATGTAGATGACATCGAAGCCTACCTGGAAGGAGAGGTCACGGCCCTTCAGTTTATGGCGGGGTTGGAGGTTGTCGAAAGATAGGAACGGGGGTCGCCATTATTCGTTTTAAGTAGGGATTGAAATCCCGTTACAGTATGTTCTTTCATGATTTTTATCTCCTTTTTTTTACTTGGATTAAAATACAAAAACCCCGCTGAAATAATCAACGGGGTTTTCAAGTATCTTTATTTATGTCTACGTTTATTTATCTAGAGCTTATGCGTTGGATTGGGCTATTACATATTTCTTTGTGTCATTCATATCGTTTTGATTATAAACGTAAAAATCCCCCATTTATTGAGGGATTTTTCTCTATGAGAGTGGAGGTACCCGAACTAGCAAGCTAAACCAATGGCTTAAAAGGCCACTGCTAGATGATTCTTCCATCGAGAGAGAGATTCCAGAGGGAAATATAAAGATTAAACAATAATCACGGGGTAACCATCTTGAAAGAATTTTGGTCGCCTCGCTAACTAAAAACGAACATGTACGAAAATAAACAAGATTGGACAGATAAAACAGGAAACCAGGAAGAGAAGGATAAAGATTTATCCCTGAATGGTTTCGATAACTAATCTTATCTCAAGTAATCGGATATTATAAACTTAAAGGGAAAGCTGACGTTCCCCAATTATTTGTACCACTATTTATATTATTACAACCGGTTGTAATTGAGTAAAAGCAACCATCCTCGCTGCTGGTGCTGTTAGTCATCTTACAAATCGCTATGCGGCTTGACGGTATAGCTTGGTATGCTGTTAGCCATTAAAAACATTGGGGGTGATTTTGCTTACTTGATGTCAGACTAGCTAACATCTCCTATGACGATCAGTCAGCCGCCAGCTTATTTTTGTCAGATATCCTACATCTTCAGAGAGTGAAATTTGATCTTAAAACAAAAAATCTAGGTGTTTTTGACCTGGATTTCTTCAATTCCGATTTAATTGCACCATAACTGCACCGGGAAGCAAGAAATCACACACAAATTACCTGCAGATCCCCGACTTCGACATCATGTCTAATGCAAAGGCTCCCGTACACGGATGCGCAGTAGCGCAGCTAAAGATGATCCTGGTGATGCCTATCTGATATTGCTGACATCCTGCGCACCGATCACGGACGGGCTGCTAGAATTGTTGCAAGCCGTTAGGATCAGGATTACAACAATCCAAGTTATCCTGGCCAGAATTTTCTCTGATACTCCAGGGAAAAATAACATGACCAGGCCCAGACATCAGATCCGGGCCTGGTCATTCAAAGATTATCTAGTCCTCAAGTAATGCTTTCCGGAAAGCAGGGATCAGGCAGCAAACTGTCAATCCTAATCCCAGGCAACCCGCCACAAAGAAATCAGAGGTCTGCATTCGGATGAAATGAGTGGGGAAGTTAGCCAAGGTGACAGACAAACCTGCAATCAGGGCCAGCATCCAGCCGGTAAATTTCCTGTTTTCCGAAGCCAGCATGGGAATGGCCAGGACACAGAAAATTAAGACGATAAAATTGATCGGTCCTTCAAAAGTATAGACGGTATTCATAATGTCAGAGAAATAAGGGGCTTCTGGCCGGGTGATGATGCATTTCAGGCTGTGCATCACCAGAACATTAATATGCCCCGCTGTTAAACCCAACAGAGTAAATACGAGAAACCGGGCCCATTTCTGGGTTTTAGTTCCAGGTTTCACCAACAGTACTGTCAAAAAAGTGATCAATCCAAAGATCAAAATCAAGATAGCTGCCGGGGGTCGGCCGTACTGGACAATATGGGGCAGGTTATGTAGTACACCTAAAATTGTTGGAAATGCAGAAGCCAACAGAGCTATCGGCCATGCCCATTTTTCTCCTTTATAGAAGAAATAAGCGGTGACGACTAGGGTGATGCCGGCTACGAAGTCAATGCCCCGCATAATAATGAAAAATGTCGGCAGTACAACCGCTGTCATAGTTAAATTTGGATCCGTGGGTATTTTCGGCACTACCCGGGCCAGGATGGCATCCAGAGATCCTTGGATTAAAAAAGGACTGGCAAAAACCATAAACAGTCCGAAGGTTGCCATCAGGATTGCGAGATAAAGCCTGGCTTTGGGGGAAAAATCATTTGTATCCATCTTCTTTTCTCCTTTATTCTGCTATAATTTGAATGCTGATCCCATTTTATTGGTGAATATATTTCTTGTCCTTTCCTTAAGGTAATATCTTTCACAAAATACAATGGCAACCTGCACAACCACGTTACTAAAAAAAACCCTTATATTCAGGCAGCTGACAGATCAGGATCGGGAAGATCTTGCCCGGTGTGCCAATCCCAAATCCCTCACAGGCGGTGAATTTCTGGCCATGCATGGCCAGATTTGGCCCTATCTCCTAATTGTTGACAGCGGTGTTATCAAAATACACAAGGTCTCCGCCCAGGGTAGAACTCTGGGAGCACGGCGGCTGGCTGAAGGCGAGCTGTTTTGCAGCCCGACAATCATCGATGGAGAACCGCTCCCTGCTACACTGGAGGCAGATGGCTTTTGTAGCTTATTTTTATGGCAAGATGATCAGATCTTGCCTTTCCTCCAAAAAAACAATCTTGCCTTGTGGGATCTCTCCACATTGTTATTAAAGTGTATGCGTCAGGCTAGTGAGATGGTGGAAAACCTGGCATTTCATCCTGTTGCCAGCCGTGTGGCACGACTGCTGCTAAAACAGCATCAAAAAAGCGGCGCCGACCATGTAGAACGCGAACTTACCCTGGATGAAATGGCCACCATGGTTGGAACCACGCCGGTGATGGTATGCAAGGTTCTATCCCAATTTGCCGATCAGGGATATCTAAAGGTCAGCCGGACAGAAATCGAATTCATTGACGGAGAGCAGCTGGAAAAGGTCATCGACAATCATTGATGATTATCAAACTTCCCCAGGAAAAGCCCTGCCGAAACAGAACCACCACCAATATGCTAGACTTATGTTATGTTCCTACACATCTCTATCAACAATCTCGTTTCTTTCAACTGGTACTAAAAATAGGATGTTGACAGATGATTACTTTCATTTCAATAACCATGACCGCGTTCAGTTAAAAACAAAACTGACGCTTTTGGAATACAGACGTCAGTTTGTATAATTACCCACGAGAGTGTATTTATTTATCTGACCACATATTGGGTGCTAGTTGGGCATCCTGCGATACCAAGAAAATGCGAACATTTAAGGAGTGGTCTATCCGATGACAAACATTCTCGATTACATTTTTATTGAGCCATTTCCCTGGCCCTGGCTTGTGCAGGATATTATCGCCATTTTATTATCCCTGTTCGTACTGGTGTATATTATCAGGCGCAATAAACACCCAGTTGTCTTGATCCTTGAAGCATTCGCCTTTGTTTTTCTGTATGCCTCAATATATGAAAATGCCGCCGTAACTCTCGGGCTATACTCTTTTGGGCGGTCATTGGTGATGATCGGATTTGTTCCGGCTTCGGTCCCCTTAATCGAGATCTGTGTGTTGATCACTGGCTTTTGGTTGCTTGAAAAAACATCACTGCCAAATTGGACCAAACCATTCCTCATTGGCCTGTTTGGCATGCTGCAGGATTTTTCACTCGATCCGCTGGCCATCCGGCAAGTCTACCCAACAACAGGAATAATATCGGGGCGCTGGAACTGGTTGATCAACTCAACTGATGTGAATATCCTGAACGTCCCGGTCTACAATTTCTCTGGATGGATGCTGATCATGTTTTACGGTTCAGCCTGCCTATTAATTGGGAGATGGTGGTATCAAAAGTCGGGTTACCGGCCAATGGTTGGGATTGTGTACCCATTCCTCACCATGTTTGCAGCTCTCCTGTTAATGATCAGCCCCCTATCAAACCTGCTTTTATGGTTAGGACCTGTTTTCCAAAAAGGTGATTTTAGCGAATGGATCATGCTTGGATTCCATCTGCTTATCCCCACTGCAATATTGGTATTTATCTGGCGCGGCCGGATGACCGCGCATTTTACCGCGAATGATTTGCCGATCTTTGTGGTTCCGACAGTTTTACACCTCTCCGATATTTATTTCACCGTGATCAGCGGATACAGAGAAATCCTGTGGATTGTCCTTTTGGCAGGTTTTGCCCAGAGTGCCTTGCTGCTGCTTATATATATGAGAGGACGCCAGTTAATCCGGGAAGAAATTTAATCATAAGAAGAAAATCTGCCCCATCCCGCGCTGTACTATGACCTGCTCCAGCGCAGAGGACCGGGCTCTAAATGCTATCTTTAGCTCACAATGAGCAGCATCCGAAGCCAGAACGCCGGTAGCACACGCCCCTGTTCGTAGAACCTAAAATAAAAAGACCTCCTTTTGGGAGGTCTTTTTTGGTGCCCCCACGGGGACTCGAACCCCGGTTTTAGCTAATCGGTTTTCCCCTGTTTTTCTTCTTCCCTACAAAAGATTAATGATGACCAGACTATCTAAGTGAGTCTGGTCATATTTATTATATGCTCTAATTTGCGACGGCTTTTTTATTTGTGTATTTGAATTTATTTTTAACCAAATTGCTACATGCCTATACGCAATTCAATAAATTTGACTTGTTTCCCAGGTAATATCAGTATGCTTTTCCCTCAGAAAAACGCTATCCGGATAATCATTCCTTGATATTAATGATTTCAATTGTTTTTTTCAGCAGAAAGTTGTTGAGTGTATCACAGGATGCATTATTTCTGAATTCGCTGAATTCATCCCAATCTTTAAAATTTTTACCCGTAATT
>CAYORF010000154.1:0-5226 GCA_964406305.1 uncultured Anaerolineales bacterium
GCCTCCCTCCGGGATGACGCAGCGATGATTACAAAGGTTGCACCTTACTTTTTTGTCATCCAACCGCTCATAAAGCATTGCCTCTTTCATCAACTCCCACTCCTGGATAGTTTCCTTCTCCCAATAGGGAAGGCACAGAAACCCACCGTGCTGAATAATCTTTCATCATCTATAGGTCAAACCCATAAATCCTAATCCCATACTCCTAACCCATAGATCATCCCCTTTGCCTTTCGGAATTGCCATTGACTGCATGTTTTACCAACCCCACAATTTTTTATTTCTCCATGTCTTCTCTTATATTTACATAATGGTTTCATTGGAATACAAGGTAGTGAATTTCCCATTACGCAATTACATTAACACATCACCGAATGTCCCTTGGGAACGAATAAAACCTCTGACCAATATGCTAGTAATGATGACAATGCGTCCTCATCATTCCTAATGAGCTTCTTTGATATCGGCAGCGATTTCTTCCTCGCTTTATTTAGCGTTAAGTTGTCCTGCTAATCTCCCCATTTACATCAATGATTTATCTGGATACTATTCCCTTATAAGCTCACTAAGCTTTCCAATTATGTTCTGCATGTTTCCATGAGCCCCCAAGCCTTCTAGTTGCGAACCTTCCATCCAATTCAGCCTAATAGATGGATCCTCCGGAATGGCGCCGATAGGCTCGATGTCCGCTTTCGACAACTCTTTTCGCAGATAGCGCTCCATATACTCGTCCTTGATCTTGTTCAAGACAACAATTACACCTTTAATCTTGGAATCACTGAAGATCTTCTTCGCGGAGGCTACTAATTCTGGAGTTTCGAGATGTTCCGTCGCCGGAGGAATACCAGCTTTGATTTGCCCAATCAATTTCTTCATATGAACCGCCATTTTAATCGCCGCTTTTGTCGGATCCACAATCACAACGATCCAGTCGAGACTAGTCACAGCGCCTCTGGCCGAATCCTCAAAACCTGCCTTGAAATCTACCAGGGTCACAGATGAGGAGTCATCAGGTTTGATGCGAAGATCCCTTGCAATTTTGTTGATGGGGCCGTCACAACCCGCTCCAGGGCCCAAGTCTCCGATTTTACCTGCTGTCAGCAACACAATCCCTTGAGGATTGATGGCATAGTAGTCACTGTCCAGGTCAGTCAGCCTCAACTCGGCATCTTGCAAAGGAGTAGGGTCATCTACCGGGCAAGTTACTCGACCACCACTAAATACCATACCCCCGAAGTAATCTACCATGGATATAGGTGCTTTTTCGATATCCAGTGCCTCGTGAAGGCCCACATTAGTGGAATCTGCATCTAAAATGCAGACATCATACCCTTGTGCTCGAAGTTCTTGTGCCGTCAGAACCGTGAAGGTGCTCTTCCCTGATCCACCCTTACCCACGATCCCGATTCGTGTCCTTCTTAATATCTTTTGGCCTTTATTATCCATGTCAAATAAATCTCCCGTCTTGAATTTTAGTAGTTGGCATATTTCCTAATCATTTTTAGCCGTTTACCAAGGTCCCCAAAAGAACAGAACAAACTCGATTTCAAAGTCTTGAGCGGATTAATTCTGTCGTTTTGCTTTGTGCTTTCTAAAAACCAGTAGGGGGAAAGTCCCCATATCCATATTGCGCTTCACACCATATTTCCTCTCTGCCCAAAAATCTTTGTGCCGATTCGTACCACGTTGGCCCCTTCCTCAATGGCCACAAGGTAACTGTTGGTCATTCCCATGGAGAGATAGTGCATACTCGCATGTGGGAGATTCATCCTCTCCAGACGATCGTAGGTTTTCCGAGTTTCCTGGAAGAAGGGGCGAGCATTTTCCGGGTCGCCGAAGCGGGGTCCCATAGTCATCAAGCCCTGAACACGAAGATTCTCCAGCTCGTGCATACGTAATACCAAACCCTCCAAGTCCTCGGGCATTACGCCTGTCTTGCTCACCTCTCTACCGCTGTTGACCTCAATGAGAACGGACATGGTTTTTGCCATGCGGGCACATTGTTTGTCGAGTTCCTTCGCCAGATGCCACGAATCCACTGTTTCTACCATATCAAAGAGCGGTACAGCCTTCTTGACTTTGTTGCGTTGTAGGTGCCCGATCATGTGCCACTTGGCGCTATCCCGCATCGGATCGATCATCAACTCCGCTTCCTGTATATAGTTGTGCCCTATATGGGTTACGCCGGCTTCAATCGCCGCCCGGACCTCAGCCACAGATCGGCCTTTAACAGCCGCTACCAGGGTTACCTCCGGAGGGAGATCTTCGAGTATTCTGTGTACTGATTCTGCTATCTTCTTTTCAAACTCCTCCACACTTAACCTTTCCTCTCGATCTTCTCATGATCGATTCAGCATCCCTACCACGCCTAGCCCTAAAATACATTCCAGGTAACATCTTTTTTTAAGTCAATAGCTTCAATCCTTCTCTAACGCTGAATAAGAAAACAACCGTCTTCCATTGGTCTTGCTGCGCCCTCATATTGCATTCTTCTTTGGAGTAGACCCCACCACCACTAAAGGTATCTCACAATCCAAGTAAATGATAATCACTTCCCAAGGGAATCTAAGACCTTGAAACTTTCTACTCCCTGGGGTTATCCGTTAAAGTGTGCCTTGTCCTTGGTTATCCTCAATCGAGTCAAGCCCGACCCACCTCCACGCATTCATCGCAAATCACGCCCTTCGTATTACCATCGGAATAGATCGCTAACCATGCCTCAGGGCCAAGTGATTTTTCACAGCCAGAACATTTCCCCTCCCCGTTTAGATCGTTGACGCGATCAATGCGGACATATCCCTGCACCGACAGAGGGTTAAGAACCTTATAGTATTGATCAATTGCTTCAATAAGCGCACGTGTTTGATTATTGTCGTGATTGCGCTCAGCGATCTCTTTCAATAGCTCAAGTTTCTCCTCGGGAAAACGAAAAGAACGCATTTTGCTCATGGTATTCACCTCCAACTACGGAACAAATATTATTTCTGACCCATTGTGAATGTGCTACTTGTCTCGACAGCTCAACTTGACATGTTATATACTATCGTATATACTAATGTATATACACGTCTTTGTCAAGATTAAAAAGTCGAATTATCTTGTTTCTACAAGGCAGACCAATCAAACAGCTCACGTCGCGGAACTTTTATTCCTTTTTAACAGAGCAGCACTTTATGAGAGAGGAGAAAAGCCATGAACAGTTCTCAAGAAAGAAGGATCAGGGATTGGATGACATCCGATCCTATAACAGTCTCCGGCAGCACAACGCTGCCTGAAGCCTACTGGCTCATGGTCGAGAACAATATCCGTCGTCTGCTTGTCGTCGACAAAAACCTGTTGGTAGGTATTGTGACGATGAATGACTTACGTGGCTCCTTCCATTCAGAAATTACCACCATCATCCCCTTCAGATTTAATGAAATTCTTTTCAAGATGCCTGTTCGCCAATTCATGTCGAAAGATCCGATCACCATCGCTCCGACAGCAAACGTGGTCGAAGCCGCACGAAAAATGATTGAACACAAGATTAGCACTTTGCCTGTGATGGACTCCGGTAAGGTAGTAGGGATCATTACCGAGAGCGACTTATTCCGCATCCTGGTAGATTTCTGTCTCAGTCAGGAGGCGGAAAGGAACAAAAAGGTCAAAGCAGAAACCTCAAAGGAAGACAAATGAATACAGGTGTTTTCAGCGCCGTTCTGCTAACCAGCACACTGGCTTGCGTTGTGACAACGATTGGTATCTATGTCATCAGTAAGTTCGAAGATTGGGGCAGCCGAAACATTGTCTATTTCATGAGTTTTGCCGCAGGGGTTCTCATTTCCGTGTCTTTCATCCACATTATCCCAAAGTCCTTTAACATGAGCAACACAGCACCAATATTCCTGTTGGTTGGTTTCATGTCGCTCCATCTCTTCAATCGTTTCTTAAATGTATTCGTTTGTCATGAGCATGAATGCCCCAATCTCTCTTTAGGTATCATCCCGATGTTAGGAATCGGCCTTCATTCTTTCCTGGACGGAATCATCTACTCGGTAACCTTCAATGTGAGCATCTTCACCGGCGTACTGACAGCCATTGGCATGGTGCTTCATGAATTCCCAGAAGGAATTGTTACCTTCCTACTCCTGAAAAAGGCTGGTTTTACAAAAAAGAAATCGTTCTTATATGCCTTTCTGGCCGCTGGCATATCCACGCCGCTGGGAACACTGATTTCTTTTCCATTCATCAGCAGGATTAGCCAATCGACCTTAGGTATATCTCTGGCTATATCCGCTGGCGCGTTAGTCTATGTAGGCGCTTCCCACCTTCTACCCACGGTGGAAAGGGAGAACAAGCGCTATAGTTTAATTTCACTCGCCACGGGTATCCTTGTGGCTGCCGGGATCGTACTGTCCAAGCAATAGGATTTAATAATGGATAGAAGTCGTCCAGGTAAAGGTGATGAGATCATTGAAAAGCAATATCTTTTGGTCTTAAAAAGCCCCTGAACGGAGAACGGCTGTAATAATTCCGGCAAAGCAGGGTGGTATTCCTGAGATCCTAAGAAGGAATGAATAGCGGATAATAGGCAGCTTTATAAATCTCATCGTAAATTAGGAGGTCCTATATGAATATCGCTTTTGGACCGGTCCCATCGAGACGCCTGGGTCGCAGCCTGGGCATCAACAACATTCCCCCCAAAATATGCACCTACGCTTGTGTCTATTGCCAACTTGGACCCACACTAACGATGAGTGTAGAACGCCAAGCTTTCTACGAACAAGAAAAAGTCATTCTGGCTGTACGCGACAAGGTGGCCAAAGCCCGCGACAGCGACGAGGCGATCGATTATCTGACCTTCGTCCCTGACGGCGAGCCTACCCTCGATCTCAATCTGGCTGCTGAGATCTCAGCATTGTATGAATTGGATATACCAATCGCCGTGATCAGCAACGCATCCCTCATCTGGCGAGAGGATGTCCGTGATGATCTCATGGGCGCAGATTGGGTATCGTTGAAAGTGGACGCCGTTAGGGAACCTACCTGGCGTCGGATCAACCGCCCTCACGGGAAACTCAATCTTAATAATATTTTGGACGGCATAAGAGATTTCGCCAGAGTCTTCGAAGGCGAGCTCGCCATTGAAACAATGCTCGTCAAGGGGATCAACGATGATGAGGTTAACCTTCAGGAGACCGCCCGCTTCCTCGGCGAGATTCAACCCAAGGTGGCGTATCTCGCGAT
>CAYORF010000155.1:0-5159 GCA_964406305.1 uncultured Anaerolineales bacterium
TGAGGGGAGGCCCTCTGGGAGAGTTGGTCATTGCCAAGAACATTTTCTTTTAAATACTAAAAGGGACTGAATCCTTTCCAAAGGATTCAGTCCCTTTTTCTATTTAATGGATCTTGTCCTATCTTGTCATGTTGTAACGCCCATTCCCATACAATCAGGTTATTTTATCAGGAGTACAATAAAGGACGATGAGATATTCTATAAACATCAACAGGCTGCCCATTCAGCTAATTTTGAGTTTCCTGGTTGTGGTTCTCCTCACAGCCACTCTGGTTGGGTTGCCTGCGATCTGGCTTTTACAAAATCAACTTGATCAACAGGCCTGGGCCCAGGTTGAACAGGCGGAACGCACCGCTATTTTCCTTTACGAAAAGAAAACTTTTGAATTGGAAAATGCCGCTAATCTAACGGCCCAGCGCCCTACTCTGTATTCACTTCTTGAGCGGATGGAACTTCAACCCCTCGAGGTATACCTGCACACCCTCCAGAATGGGGCTAATCTGGATTTGATCAATATTTGCCAATCTCAGAAATTAATCGCTGGAACACAGAGACAAATTTTACTTTGCGAAGATCAGCAAATTGAAGATTATTATTTGGATGGAAATGATGCCTGGATGATTGCCCGGACCCAACTGGATAATCAATATCATGGTGAAGTGGTGGTTGGGGTTAAGCTAAATGATGATTTTTCTTATGAGATTCGGGATCAGATCGGTCAGGATCAGGCGTTGTTCTATCAGGATCAATTAGTAAGTTCGAGTTTTAACCCTGGAGCGGAACAGATCAGTAATCTGCAGGAATGTATCAGGGAGAATTCGAACAAACTTCCCCATTTATCCTGTTCAGATGGTAATGCTGTTCACTATATCACTATCAGCCCGTTGAATGATAAAGGATTTTATGTAGCTGTAGCGATGGATATCTCAGAAATAACCATCGCTGAGAATCGTCTCATTATATGGATGATAGCAGCCATAAGCGGGATTTCTGTGATTGTGACACTATTGGGTGTGATCTTATCCCGGCGGATAAGTCGTCCCTTAGTAAAGTTATCCAATATAGCTGAATCGTTCAGTCAGGGGGACTTGGAGAACCCGGTGATCACAGAATCGAAATTAATTGAGATATCCAGAGTTGCCAGGGCATTGGAAAACGCACGAATGGATCTGCAAGGTATGCTTAAATCCCTTGCAGAGGAAAAGGATTGGTCCGATAATCTGTTATCCTCCATTGTGGAAAGTATCATTACCCTCGGTAGTAATGGCCGGATAACTTTCTTCAGTCATGGTGCAGAACGCCTGACAGGGCTGCTGGGCAGTGAGGTTCGCGGTGATCATATCAATAATGTCTTTCCATTAGTTGATTCGCCGGAAACAATTTTTGACCTGCTTTCCTCCTCTTCTGATGAAGGATATCAAAAGGTGGATGTGTCATTGGCGGATAATCAGATCACATCTTTAGCCATTACCAGCGCAAAATTAACCCGCTCAGGGGTAGAGGAGGACGAAGAAATCGCCTTGGTGATCCGGGATATTAGCGAGGAAGAGGCTGTCCACCGGCTGTTGGGTCATTTTCTTGCCAATGTCTCTCATGAATTAAGAACACCGCTGACTGCATTAGAAGCATCGATCGAAATGCTGCTGGATCCGGCAGGAGATCTTACTTCAGAAGAGAAGGATGAGCTATATATCTCCCTTCATCTGGGGATTTTCAGGCTGCATACCCTGTTTGATAATTTATTGGAAGGCGCGAATATCGAAGCTCGCCGATTCCGCATCTCACCCCGGGTAACGGATCTGGCCCCGATTGTTGCAGAGGCAGTTCAAATTATGCAGCCCTTATTATTCAAATATGATCAGCGTCTATCCGTTGACTTACCCTTGGATCCCCCCCGGGTTTTGGCGGATAAAAGGCGGATCGTGCAGGTACTGGTAAACCTGATCTCGAATGCAAATAAATATGGACCTCCCGGAGGAGAAATCTGCCTCGAGGTCAATATAACTTCAGACACAACCCGCCTGGTTGTCAAAGATCGAGGCCCCGGAATCCCGCTTGAACAGCTGGATAATCTGTTCGGCCGTTTTGTTTTCCCGCATGAAGGGACTGAAGTTTCACAAGCGGGAGCAGGTTTGGGACTCTCCGTTGTCAAGGCTATTGTAGAGGCTCATGGCGGTGAGGTTGGTGTGGAGGATCACCCGGGGGGAGGCTCACAATTCTGGTTCACTCTTCCCGTCGCAAACGAGGAAAAATGAAAATTCTGGTAGTAGATGATGATCGTGTGTTGGCAGATGTGATCACTTTTATGCTTCATAAAGAAGGTTTTGAAGTCATTCAGGCTTATGACGGTGTTGTTGCTCTGGAGCGCTGGGAAAATGAAGATCCTGACCTGCTCGTTCTGGATGTGAATATGCCGAAAATGGGCGGTTTTGAGGTTTGTCGGCGCATCAGGGCCCAGGGGGATACCCCGATCCTGATGTTAACAGTGCGGGGTGAAGAAGAGGATATCTTAAGTGGATTTGAAATCGGGGCGGACGATTATATAGTAAAACCTTTCAGTCCTGGTCAGCTGGTTGCCCGCGTTAAGGCAATTTTAAGACGGTCAAAGGGAAAACCAATAAATACAGAGATTGTGGTTGGCAACATTACGATCTTCCCTGGCAAACGAGAGCTGAGAATCGAAACACAGCCGGAACCGATTTCACTAACTCACCTGGAAAATCTGCTGCTGGAGTACCTGATGATCAACGCCGGTCAGGTGCTAACAATCGATATGATCATCGATCACGTCTGGGGTCCATCTGCAGCTGATCGTGATATGCTGCGTCAACTGGTGCATCGCTTACGGATGAAAATCGAGCCAGACCCGGCTGTTCCCGTTTTCATCCAAACCGTCCCTGGACTGGGGTACGGTTTTATGGGGAAGGAATAGTACGGATCTAAGCGCCCGGGGGGAAACATGTCACAGCTTTATCATGCTGACATAACGGGCTTTATCATCACCTTTTGTTATATTGGAGTTGGTTAAACAGGACTGCAAGGACATTCTTCCTTGGAGGTGTACCATGAATGATCAGTCCCCAATTTATCAAGGGAAATCTGTTCAATCTGCTTTAGAGAGGAAATTTATTGGCAAATTCTTGAAGAGACAAGGTTACAGCAAAGAGAAATTTCAAGCTTTGTCAATTAATAAGAAGGAACTCCTAAAAGCGGTCAGTCAGTATGCTTCGCTCAAATTGGCAGAAATCGAATCATGTTCTCAGTTTATCCACAAGATACACACCTTTACTTTAAGATTATGACAGCTTATCCGCATTTAGAACTAGACTGTATTTGCATAGATAACTCGGTAATGAAGATGCTGCCGCCCGAGATCGCATACCGCTACCATGCTCTACCGGTTGCTACCGATGGCAAAAAAGTGACAGTTGCCATGGCGGCTCCCGATGATCAGGTAGCGTCCTGTGCTATTCAATCTGTTTTAGATACGCCGGTTTGCCTGATCCAGGCGGATGAGGAAGAAATTGACCATCGCCTGGATGAGATCTGGCCCCAAAATCCTACAATGATGAAGTTCCTATTTTGGCCATTAACAGTAGAATCAAACCGGTCATTTAATATAGCAAAGGGGATTGCCAGGTCATTAATGGCAAACTTGGTCCGGATTGATTGCGCTGGAAAAGGTCAGGATTCGATTAATGTGTTACGCAAAGCCATTCACCAGGAAAAACCTGATTTGCTCATCGTGGAGGTGGATCATCCCTCAAGATTGTGCAAAGAGCTGGCGAGCCGGAAGAAAGAAAATGTCGGAACCAGGCTGCCGGACCTATTAATTCTGCCGTCAAATCCTACTTTACCCATCAAGAAACTGCTGCTGGTGCTTCCTGACAGTGGATCCGGATCTGAGAAGGCGGCTTCCTGGATCATTCGCCTCTCTCAATCAAGCAAAGTGGATGTGACAATTCTTCCTGTCCTGCCGCCAGTTCCTCTTTGTTATGGATCATTTCTTCACCATAACCTGGCATCACTTCTGGCAGGTAGTGATACTTTGGGGATAAATATGAGATCGATTTCCAACCAGTTCTCCCGTGAAAATATCTCTGCCAATTACAAATTACGGGCGGGTGATCCGTTCAACCAGATCCGGGATGAGATAACCTTCCTGGACCCTGATCTGATCATTATGCCTTCCAGCCGTCAGCAGAGTCGAGAGTTCTGGTTCTGCACCGATCTGGCTGGAATGTTATTCAAATGTATTACTAAACCAATATTGATTACAAATCCAAATTGAACAAGGATGTGTATGCATTCTGTTGAAATGATTCCAATAATAATTTTGGCCTTCGTCTGTGAGCTTGTAGACTCAACTCTGGGCATGGGGTATGGCACAACGCTGACACCCATCATGCTGGCCCTGGGGTTTGAACCCATAGAAATAGTTCCTGCAGTGTTGTGTTCTGAGGCAATTACGGGAGTTCTGGCTGGTGTGTTTCATCATGAATTTGGTAATGTGGATTTTCGGCGAGGCAGCCATGACCGGAAGATTGCAATGGTGATGGCTGGATTCAGTGTGGTGGGTGTTATTTTGGCTTCCTTTATCGCCGTAAACGTGCCAGGCTGGGCGATAAAGGTGTATATTGGTGTACTGGTTTTAGCCATGGGATTGTTGATTTTACTGAACAAGAAAAAGGAATATGCTTTCTCCTGGAAGAGGATCGCGGGTTTGGGGTGGCTGGCGGCCTTCAATAAGGGAATTAGTGGGGGAGGTTACGGACCCGTGGTGACTGCCGGGCAGGTCTTGTCTGGTGTAAGGGGTCGCAAAGCGGTGGGTATCACATCGCTTGCAGAAGGTATTACCAGCATCGTTGGTTTTGGAATATACATGTATAGCGGTGTTACGCTAAATAGATCCCTATTGATATCCTTAATTCTGGGAGCTGTAATATCCGTCCCCATCTCAGCTTTTATTGTCAGTCGTTTGCCCGCCGGAAAACTGACTTATATTATTGGTGGGATTTCTACAGCCCTGGGCGGCTACACATTAGTGAGGTTGTTCTTATAGGTAGTTTTAAGGGACGAAGTCCTTTTAAAAGGAGTGATGGCGTAAACTATCTCCAACCAATCTAGGTTGGAAATAGGGTTGTGACCAATAAATTTGG
>CAYORF010000156.1:0-5085 GCA_964406305.1 uncultured Anaerolineales bacterium
TAATTAGCTTCGAGAGGTTTTATTTATTTGTCCACCTTTTAGGGTGCACTCCAAGACGTATAGGTAGTTACTTTTCACTTTGAGTATATTCACTTAAATTGAAATTAATGAACGATGCAACTATTTGTGGTCCAGTAACGTTCTGATCATGATTTTCTATATCCAAATATACACATCTATTACAAAGACCCCTCTTGACATTTTCATATCAGGGGTCTTTGTAATAGATCGAGTCGCCAAACCAGTTGTTTTGTGTTTCGGTGCAGTTTGGGTGCAATTGGCATGGAAAGGATGGAATTTATGCTCTGGATGGACAGATTGTTGTCAACTCCATAGAGAGAATGGACAGTATTTTCCCCCATGGAAAGGATGTTCACCATCTCTTTCCAATTCGAAGTCAGAAGCCTGTCCTGAGCGCAGTCGAAGGGCTCTATCCATTGAGCTACGGGTGCGTGATGGGAAGTATTTTTTTAGGTGGTAATAGTCAATAAATGCATCTGCTGCAGATCTTCTTGGCTCAATTCTATGATTTTCTGGTGCAATCTCGGTGCAACCAGAGCAAGAATAGATCAGATATAAGGGTATAGATGCTAATATAGCCAAAAATTGCTTAGAATTGTCCTCTAAGTGGGGGAAAGCAGGGGGATTTTTCAGCTGGCTTCTGATAGAAGATCAGAGGAAATTAGGTTCGAGTATAACAACGTGAGCGGAATTGAGCTCAAAACATACAAATGATAAAATCAGCAATTAATATCGAGCCTGGTATGCAGAACTATTGCCAAGCATCTTTTGCCACAAATTAAGAAAATTGTTTTCAATCGTATTCCAAAAAGCGTTGATTTATGTCTTTCTATTTAATAATAGGATGGTTTCAGTCATTGATTTTCAAATAATATACAAGACCTTTTTCAGTCATGATATATTTGGGAAATTTATTATCAAGCTCGACTTTCGACCGTAATCGTTGAACCAATCCCCGAACAAAATCCCGATTTCGATCTCCACAATACCCCCAGACATGTTCGACAATATTATCTGTGGGAATAATTTGACCCGCATGGGTCAGAAGCACAGAAAGCAATCGGAATTCTAACTGGGTTAAATGTTGGATATTTCCTTCATCAACCTTAACTGTAAGCTGGCTTGGATCCAGTACCACGGATCCTCGTGATAATATTGGAAGGCTGTGAAATGGCACCCCTGCAGTATGTCTCATTATAGGATTCCAGTGTGTAATTTTTGTGCGTCCTTCAGTTTAAATGAGTGTTGAACTTATCTTGAATGTATAAAATTTATACTCTGGGAATAAACAACACATCCTTTCCCGGTATCTATTCACTTTAATATTCCTCCCGACTAATTTGACTTTCTATTCAAGAAGGAGTATAAACTTGCTTGGTCAGATGATTCATTTAATTGCTGATTGTAATTCTTTTGGATAATTATTTTGGAGAACGGGAGGTAATACCTTACTCATGAAACGTAATCAGCGCTGGACTATTCCCATACTTATCCTGCTTGCCCTCTCGATCTATATAAACCTGCCCAATAACCCTGGTATTCACCTGGGCAGTTTTGATAAGGACTTAAAAATCCAATTGGGGCTGGATCTGGTTGGTGGCGTGCAGGCATTGCTGGAGGCAGATTTACCACCGGATGTTGAAGTAACAAAAGAAAATATGCAGACCGCCCGGCGGATTATCGAAGACCGCGTCAATGGGCTGGGGGTCAGTGAGGCTGTGGTGCAGATCGCTGGAGACCGTCGCATCCTGGTTGAACTGCCAGGACAACGGGACCCAGAACAAGCCCTCTCCACTATCAAGGATACAGCTTTATTGGAATTTGTTGATTTTGGGGATCTTTCCAACCAAGAAGCATCACTGTTATATAACACTAAAATTAATACAGATTATCAAACTTCCAGTGATCTTAATGAGTCTGACAGTTTAAGTTCAGAAGGCCCAGTATTTCACACTGTGATGACAGGTGCTTCGATCAAACAAGTCGGCGTATCCAAGAATGCCTTAGGGAAATACTTGGTCGTCTTTGAACTGACTCCAGAAGGATCACAAATTTTCAAAGAGTATACAACCAATAATACTGGAAAGTTACTAGCGATTGTTCTGGACAATGAAGTAATATCTGCTCCCCGGATCGAAGAACCTATTACAGCCGGACGGGGGTCCATCAGCGGAAATTTCACTGCCGAAACTGCAAATAATTTATCAATCCAGCTGCGTTACGGTGCCCTGCCTGTTCCCCTCAAAGTTGTCCAGACCGAAACTATTGGCCCAACCTTGGGAGAAGATTCTCTGGAAAAGAGCCTGAGGGCTGGGATCATCGGATTGGCCGTAGTCATGTTATTTATGGCCCTGTATTATCGACTTCCGGGGATCATCGCTGACCTGGCTCTCTTATTATATGCCCTGGTGACCCTCGCCCTTTTTCGCTGGATTCCAGTCACATTATCTCTACCTGGTATCGCCGGGTTTGTCTTGAGTATCGGTGTTGCCGTTGATGCGAATGTGCTTATTTTTGAAAGGATGAAAGAAGAACTGCGGGCCGGAAACTCACTAAAAAAGGCAATATCTCTTGGTTGGGATCGAGCCTGGCCATCCATCCGGGATTCGAATATTTCAACATTAATTACATGTATCATCCTTTATTGGTTTGGAAGCATTTTCGGAGCCAGTATTGTTAAAGGATTTTCATTGACCCTGGCAATTGGTGTTCTGGTCAGTTTATTTACTGCAGTCACCGCAACCAGAACTTTCCTGCATCTATTGCTGGATAATATCAAATTTACCAAACACCCAAAGCTGTTTGGAGTTTAAAGAGATTTCCATGATAAATATTGTCAAACGTCGTTACCTCTATTTTGCCATCTCTCTGATTGTGATCCTTCCCGGGATTGCTGCCCTGCTGGTCTGGGGACTTCCTGCAGGCATAGATTTTTCAGGAGGAAGTCTTCTTGAGATCCGTTTCAACAGCACACTGCCAGAAACGGATCGTGTACTGGATATCTTATCCGGATTTGGATTCTATGATGCCAAGATCCAGACGGCTGGCAGCGATAAATTACTTATCCGAACCAAAGTCATGGATGAAGGAACATTGGCATCCATCCTAGCAGGAATCGAAACAGAGTTTAATGCGGATATTGAATTGGATCGATTTGAAAGTGTCGGACCTTCGATTGGAAAAGAAGTCGCTGTGCGGGCCGCCGGAGCGGTTGGATTAGCCGCCCTGGGTATCCTGCTCTACATCACCTATGCCTTCAGAGGTGTGAAACATGCTTTTCGGTACGGGGTTGCTGCTATTATGGCAATGCTGCATGATGTAATTGTGGTACTGGGGGTGGAGGCCATTTTTGGACACTTTCTTGGTTGGGAGGCCGATTCTTTGTTTCTGACTGCCCTGCTGACCATCATCGGTTTTTCCGTTCATGATTCGATTGTTGTTTTTGACAGGATCCGGGAAAACGAAAGGATCAACCGCAAACTGCCCTATGAAACCATCGTAAACATGTCAATTGTTCAAACTTTGGCCCGATCGATCAACACCCAGCTGACAGTGATGATTACCCTGCTTTCCCTGGTATTATTTGGAGGCAGCACAATCCGTCATTTTGTTTTGATCCTGCTCATTGGCGTTTTTTCAGGAACGTATTCTTCCATTTTTAATGCCTCGCCAATCCTGGTGGTATGGGAGAATCAAGAGTGGAAGACCTGGTTTAAGAGATCTCCTGCCTAAATTAATCAGGGGGCTTTATCTTGACGTGCCCGGATTAATTTATTTGTACCGGGACGCTTTCGCCGCGCAGCACGATCGATCGCTATTGCGAACCGCGGATTGTCGATCTCCTGGACCGCGATGTCTAGGGTGTGCTCGCTCTGGCCGATGAAGTCAACGATGACCTTCTCGAGGTCATCGTTGGCAACAGCGCTTCCTGTTGGGCCAAGATACGCCTGTAAACGACCGTTCAGGAAGTCCATGAGATAGCCCCCTTTAGCTGAGTGTCAGTGCACGCTTTGTTGGGAACACGAAATTGAATGCGCCTGCTGCTGGATGAAGCTGAGCTGTATTGACGATACCTATAAAAGTTTCTCTGCTCCCGCATAAACCTCTTCCACTTTTAATGCTGCTGCTGCATGACCTGGAAGGTTTTCAGGATTCCACTTTTTCATATCATCAAAGATAACACCTTCTTTATGGTACTCAAAGCTTCCCTTAATCTGATAGGATGTACTTTCTTTTGTTATGAAGAGAATCGATCCTTTGCTGCCTGAAAGTATATTTTCCAGTGTTTTAGAAAAGAAGTTGTTCGCAACAACTATAATATCTTCACTGAATTTTGATACGCATGTTGCATATATCGCATTTGGATTTCCATTTACATCTACAGTGGATAAAATGATGGGTCCTTCCCGATTTTCCCATGCCTTACTTACTATCTTAGGTAATACTGCCATAATATTTATTTCTCCTTGAATGTAGCATGATAAAAACTATCAATCTATGACTTATAAAGTGTTCCGTTTACGATTATAAGCGCCAAGCGTCCGCGTATCAGCCGCGCCAGTCAACGACGGACGCGGCACTTGGGGCGTCGGAGCGGGCGTCGGATGTATACGATTGTTAGACAGCGAGAGGCAACTACGCCACCTCGAAGTAATAGGCAACGAACTCGAAGTCGTCATCTGGACTCCCGAAGTACTCCTCGTGATCGGATCGGAATTCGTCGGAACTCGAGTTCATCTCGCCTCGCCAAAGCCGCTCCGGGATTGAGTCCCAGCGGCACACTTCTATAGCAGTGATGCGAATCGTAGCTTGCGGCTCTAGCTTGCTGTCGTAAACATCGTAGAGTCGGCCCATAACGAGCGCGTCGTTGTACCCATCTTCCTTGATATCGACCTCGTCCAGGGAGACCACACTGGCCGTCTTGCGACCCTCGACGATCTGCTGAACCAAGGCGTCGGATACGAACTGAATCCTCAGGTTCTTCATGTTCCTAACTCCAGCCCGCTGTCTAACCTATTGATAATGCGCATTTTTGCCTGATATCTGTTTATATATTATAGTGGA
>CAYORF010000157.1:0-5049 GCA_964406305.1 uncultured Anaerolineales bacterium
GGAGTGTCTATTTATCAATGGTCTTTTTTCCATTTCACGCTGAACCAAGACAGGTGGAGGTTATTACTTACTGACGAAAGATGACTACCGCCATGAACCACCGTATTATCAAAAAGTAGCCAACTTTGTTGAACCTGAAGATAGGGTAGTAGCGCTAAGCCAGGATTATAGTTATCGACTTGGATATTTTGGTTGGCGCTCAGTAATTCCTTGGCGAGGAAGGGACGACCTGCTATATATTGAACTCAAGGATGCAAAAATTGACCCATTTGCGGAGCGTTTTTCAAGATTCTCCACTGATTTTGACTATTTTATCATCACAAATTTAAGAGAGTATAACCGCCAGGAAGATCTATTTATGGAACTAAATGATCATTATCCAGTTTTTACAGAAGGTGGCGGATACATTATCTTTGATTTACATGAACGGTTGGACTAACAGATGAGACCTCTGGTATCGATCATTACACCATCCTATAACCAGGTGCGATACCTGGAAGACACTATACAATCTGTTCTTCAACAGGATTATCCAAACCTCGAATATATAGTCGTAGATGGTGGATCAACAGATGGTAGCCTGGAAATAATTGAAAGATACAAGAATAAACTAGCCTGGTGGGTCTCTGAACCAGATCAAGGTCAGGCGGATGCCATAAACAAGGGTTTTAGAAAAGCTTCTGGGGAAATTATTGCCTGGCTTAATTCCGATGATTTGTACCTTCCTGGTGTAATATCCTCCGCTGTAGAGTTATTCCAAGAAAATCCTACCTCGGGTGTGATTTATGGCGATGCGGTATCTGCAGATGCTAATGGTCGATTGCTCAATGAACTTCGTTTCAACAATTGGGGAACCCGGGATTTTCTCCAATTCAATATCATATGCCAGCCGGCAGTATTTATGAAGAGGGCAATTGTAGAAAAAATTGGATATCTGGACCCAAGTTTCCACTTTTTCCTCGACCACCAGCTTTGGATACGTTTATCCCGGGAGACTGAATTTAATCACCACCCCGAGTTCTGGGCTGTTTCACGGTATCATCCGGATGCCAAGAATGTCACTATGGCATCTGAAAGTGGATCAGAGGTGATCAGAATCATGGATTGGGCGGAAAAAGAACCTGACCTGGCTGCCATAATTGGTAATAATTATCACCAAGTTTGGGCTGGCGCATACCAGATAATCGCCAGGTATCTTCTGGATGGGGGAAAACCAAAAGAAGCGTTTAAAACCTATTTAAAAGCGGCCAGAACATGGCCGCCATCCCTCAGTGTGTACTGGCATCGTTTTTTATTTTCTGCCCTTGATATCCTGGGAATGGGTTTTCTGGGAAAATGGTATTATTACTTGAAGAACAGGCGAAAACCTGGAATCCTCAGCGAGGAATCCTTGGAAAATTGGCCAGGTTTGACCTCACACTGAAAAAAACCGAAGAACAGCTCAGGGATAAAAATGGGTAATAACCCCCTGGTTTCCATCGTGACACCATCCTATAACCAGCAGAGATACCTGGAAGAAACGATCCTATCTGTGATCAATCAGGATTATCCTGCTCTGGAATATTATGTGATAGATGGCGGTTCGACAGATGGTTCAGTAGAAATTATAAAAAAATATCAAGACAAACTGGCAGGATGGGTCTCGGAATCTGACCTAGGCCAAACGGATGCCATTAATAAAGGGTTTGATCGCTCCCAGGGTGACATTATGGCCTGGATAAACTCTGATGATATTTACCATGTTGGAGCAATCAGTTCTGCAGTGGAGTTCTTTCAGAAACATCCAGAGATTAGTATGGTATATGGTGATACGGATCTGATTGATGAAGACAGTAGCAGAATTGGCCGATTTAATGCCAAACAGACCAATTATCAGCGGTTGATGAGGGGTGGCGTTTATATCCCTCAGCCTGCCGCATTCTGGCGGAGGGATTTGTGGGAAAGATCAGGTCCCTTGGATACTTCATTCTATTTTGCAATGGATTATGACTTGTGGGTCAGGTTTGCGAAAATTGCCCCGATCCAATATATACCTCAGCTATGGGCGAGTTTTCGAATTCATGATGGTGGAAAAACAACAATTTCCGATTACCGCTGCTGGCCGGAGATGAAGAAGGTCTATAAAAGGGAAGGGGGGTTTATATTTTCACCCTTTATGGCAAAATATACCTTGCGCATGATCCTTGGACCTGCCTGGAATTGGTACAAGATGAAAAGATATAAATCGGGTTAGTTGTTTCTAGGAGTAATTTATGGAAAGCTGGAGCTTACGTGAAGAAATATTGAAGATCATCAATAAATGGTATCTAGTCCTGCTATTTACTATTTTGGGTGGATTGGCGGGATTGGCACTTTCTTACATACTTCCAGCCCCTTACCGCGCAACAGCTGACCTTTATGTTGGAATTGATGTCACTCGGGTCAATGAAATGCAATACTTGATTCCTCTTGCTAAAACTGAACCCTTGAACCTGGATGACTATAAAAACTGGCAGCTGAAACAAGTGTCTTCTATTCTATCTTCTGATGAAGTTATATTAAATACAATGAAAGCCCTGGGGGTATCAGAGGATCTTGGCTCCTTTAAGAAGGATTTTGATCTGTACTGGTTTGATACCGGTGTCTGGCAGCTGGAAGTGACCAAGGTTGATAAAAATGAGGCTGGGAAAGCAGTTCAAGCCTGGTTGGATGAAGGATATAAGAAGATCGAAGGACTCCTAGAGATTAGTGATGTTACTGCCAAACTGGATGCCCAATTATTTGCCTTAGCGGATGAAATCGGCACTCTTAAATCTCGAACTTCGAAATTGGAAAGTTTCCAAAACTCTGCAGAGGAATGGCAGAGTGTATTTTCTGCTCAGGACCAGGATCAACCCCTGGATGATAATCTATTGACAGAACTTAATGCCTGGATACTGGTTTACAGGAAGAGTGGACACCTGTGGCAGATCCCGGTAGGCGATTTTCCCCAACCAACAGACCCCGTATCATATTATGTAATCTGGCTGGAGAACGCTAAAATTCTTGCTGAACAAGACTTGCAGGAATCCCTGGATCAACTCTCTATTTTGGAGGAAGATCGCGAGAAGGTGCTACCGGAGTATCATGAAGCCTTGGATGACAGCCTGGGCTTATCAGCCAACCTGGTCCTTCAGCCGCTCAGCTTAGAGGTTGAAGTGAGTCAGACACGAGCTACGGGAGAATCTGTCTTTGGTGGAGGGATTCTCGGTTTGTTAGCTTGGTTCATTCTTGCTGTTTTTAAAATAAGTATAAGTGGGAAAGAAAATGGTTAAGGATCTCCTGCAGAAAACCAGAAAAGTCCTCTGGGCTGCGTTTTTAGTTTCGCTACCTGTAACCAACTTCCCATATTTTCCAACGGCAATGGGGGGGAGCAGAGTAAGCGTTAGGCCGCTGCTGATCTATCCTCTCTTTTTTCTGGTTTTGCTGACCTTACCCACTCTGTGGAAGCGAAAATTACCCAGAGTCTGGCTGCCATTTCTAGTTTTTATATTGTTTGCTCTGATCTCTTCATTAATCCCCGTTTTCAGCGGAGTGGTATCTGAATTGAGTGAAATAACAGTGAATTCCCGGCTGTTTAGAACCTTATTTACTTTGTTTTTAGCTGGAGGGATTTATCTGGTAGTGTCTTTAATGCCAATCAAAGAGGAGGATTTGGATTTCACTCTGAAATGGCTCTATGTCGGCCTGACCATATCATTAATTTGGGGATCCTTACAGTTGATATATGTTCTGGACCTGATACCGAACTGGTTCAGCATCATGAAAAGTATCCAACTTCATATTACGATCAGTCGCGGCGATTCAGGGAGGTTGATTGGCCTAACACAAGAGCCATCCTGGTTTGCTGACCAGCTGGCCACTTTATATTTACCCTGGATATACTCTGCGGTATTGGTAAATAGATCCGTATTTAAACGGATAACTAAATGGTTAACTGTTGAGATGATCTTGTTTGGCTGGATCGGTTTGATCTTGGTCTTCACTCTCTCACGATCCGGTTACCTGACAGCCGCAGCAGTTCTAGGGGTAGGGCTATTATTTTTTAGACGAAAACAGCCCAAATCCAAGGAAAGCACCCAATCAACTGGGGTATTTTGGAGGATACGGAGAAGAATCCTGGCTCTGCCGGGTTTTATCAAGATCCTAATTTCAGCTGTTTTAATGATAAGTGTACTCGGAGTAGTAGGATATTTTGCGAGTAGAGGGAACAGGTACATCTCCGCTATGTGGGATTACTGGCGTACGCCATCCGGAGATTTCCAATTCCTGGGTGGAAAATCCCTGAGTGGATACATCCGATATATTGGATTTGGCCCTCGCTTTTTATACTGGGAAACAGCATATAATATCTTTAAGGCTTACCCCTTATTTGGTGTTGGTTTGGGAAACTATACAATTTATTTCCAGGATTTCCTCCCCGCCCAACAAGTGGGGTATATGCCAGAGATATTGCGAATACTGGTGCCGTATAAATCTTCGATTATCACCGCCAAGAATTACTTTGCCAGATTATTGGCTGAAACCGGATTATTTGGAATCACAGCTTATATTAGCTTTTTGATCGTCATCACTGGTGAAGGACTGTACATCTGGTTATCAAAGGATCAAAATCAGAAATTTTGGGGGGGAGGGATCCTGTTGGGTATGATTGCTTTCTTTATGAATACTTTTTCTTATGATTCTTTTGCGATACCTAATCCATGGATCGTCTTCGGCTTAGCTACAGCGGCTTTCCAAATCTTCCGTCAAACTGAAAGTGAAAACAAGGAGATATCAAACTGAAGAATAAAAATCTAATCATCGGTTTAGTGATACTTATTGTCGTTGGGATTGGTTTCTGCTGTCTTGTGACCGGCATTACTGCATACAGTTTGTTCCGCTGGGGAAGTGGTGACCGATCATCCAATAATTCTCCAGTAGATGTGGAGGTGATCCCAGCCCCAGGTTTGACAGCTACCCAATCTTCCCAGGAAAACCAATCATTTTCAGGTGATTCATCAACACTTGATACTTTGTTAAATGCTGATA
>CAYORF010000158.1:0-5018 GCA_964406305.1 uncultured Anaerolineales bacterium
GGGTTAGGTTAAGATTAAAACTCCCGGAAATGGCCTGGTCGATGGCGTGCAGAGAGGCCAGCCGCTCCATCCGGCGCTTGGTGAGCTCGTGCTGACTGGCCCGTTGGAATGCACTCGCCGCCATATCCGCGATCCCGTCGATCAGGCAGGATTCCACCTCATTGAAAGGCTGCTCTCGGCCTACCCACAGGGCGCCGAGGACTACATTGTGAGAGATCAAGGGAAAACCGTGTAAACCTGCAGAATTCAGCTCCGGGGGATAATAATGTTGATCCCTCCAGCCTCCGCCGCTGAGCTGATCGATCAAATCCGGATCGGTCAGGATCTCTGCCAGGGGATGGCCCTCTTGCAAGGATTCCCCGGACTTGGACCAGGAGAATTCTATTTCGACGGGGCCCTCCGGGGGTGAGCCCAGGACTATGACTGCCTGGTCAACATTCAGCTGCTTTTGCAGTTCCCCAATAATCACCGGGGGCATCTCTTCAGGGGTGCGGGCCTTTCTGAGGGCGGCAGCAGCGTCCATTAACGCGCCCTTATGCCATAGCTCCTGCTGGAAGGAAAAATCAAACGCTATCCCAACGACACCTTTGGGCGCTTTGCGGGGTGCCTGAAAAGGATAAAAACGCCATTCCCAATGCTGGGTAGCGTTTTCGGTCACAGTGCTGGCCGGTTTGCCGTCCAACGCTATCTGAAGATTTTCCAAAATGGCCGGATAATCTGAAAATATTTTAAATAAGGATTTACCGGCTGCCTTTCCAGGCGCCAGATCGATATTGAGGGGAAGATCTCCCTCAAGGAACTGGATCACACCTTCCTGGTCTGCGACCCACATCAAAACAGGGGCCACACCGGAAGAAAGCGATTCAATTAAGACCGGACTGGTGGAAAGGATATTCTGCGTCAATGACATCTGCTTCCCGATAATAGGTTTCCAGTGGTGATTAGATTATTTTGCATTCAGGGCGAAAGCAGGCTGATTGATTGGGATCCATTCCGCATTGCTTCCGTCACGTTTTTCTTCCGGGCTAGAGGTGATCTGCTTGGCGAAATCACTCAAACTGTTTGCCCGGATGGATTTGATCAGTGCTTTTTGATCATGTTCGAGCGGAAATTCTTCTCCGCAAAATCCCTGCGATAGTGCCCGGGCAGGATCCGACAGCAAAAGCTCCCGGAAACCTTTATTGATCACTGCAGCGGCCAGCAAACGGCTGATATTGCAGGAGTGATGATGGGTCTGGGGTTGTTTTCTTTTCTGGTGGGTTGTGGGGGATATGGTTCTGGTTAACATGTTCACATCCTTTTTAACTTCTTATTTTTAAAGGTAAGGCTTTAATCTATAGTTGATTTATCTAGGGTGATTGACTGTTCTGGGCTTTCAACGGCCAGCAGCCAGAATACGCCCAGGACTATAAAGAGGTCCCCGGGGCTTAATGCCCAGGTCGTTGGGAACCATTCCGGCACGAGAATGAAGTCCGATAGCCAGGGCAGGCGGGTATCTACGACGGGGAGCAGGATATTTTTGCTCCTGCCCGGGAGGAACCAGGTCTGCCAGGTAGATAGCGGTGTCTGAGGGTAGAGTGCCTGCACGGTTTCCGGGGCAATCGGCATCAAACCCCCGTTGAGGATGGTCACCAGAAGGTTGAGGGCCAAGCCCAGACCTAGGATTTTAATGCCAACCCGGTCCCTGTTGAACCAAATGAAAACCAGCAGGACCAGCTGGGAAGCCACCAAAACGGCCGGCGCCCAGGTGCTGGAAAACCACTCCGCAGTATTCGGTATTTGAAAGATCAGCAGCTGTGGGAGAACTGCGACCAGCACCAGCCAAATCTTCTTTAATTCTGGTACTCGGTAGGGCTGGCCGGTGATACGGGACCGGACTAGGCCGCCAATCCAGCCGGCGGCTATGCCCAGGACCAGGATCATTTAGAATCCACCACCACCGCTATTACAACCGGGAGCTCCGGCGCCGAGGACCAGCAGGCTGAGGACAACCAGGGCCATGAGGATCTGAATATGGCGTTTTTCGATCTTTCCGGCTGAAAGGGTGAATTTCTGGAGTAAATTCTTCATTTTTTGCCACCTTTTTAATTGGTTTTTAGTCACTATCCGCCCATTATCAGCCCGAAGGGTCTCCCTAAGGGTCTCCTTTAAAGCTGTTTCTCCCATCAATTATGTTAAGGCGGTAATTCTAATGAAAGATTCGGACAGGATCAGGACATCAATTCCTGGTATAGTGCGTAGGTTTCTTCGGAAGGTTCAACGTCAAGATCCTGGTCCAGGGCCTGGCGGCAGCGCTGGTAGGTGCGTTCGATCCCGGATCGATCCCCCATCAATGCATAAGACCTCATAGCCAAACGCCAGGCTGCTTCCTGGTCTGGAAAGATCTCCAGCAGCTCTTCAATGGTCTCCAGGCAGGATTGATGATCTTCCTTATCAAACTGCTGTTCAGCAAGCAAGAGCATGATCCGTTCATAATCCAGATGCAGCCGGTAGCGGACCGGTTCGGACCAGATCCCCTCCAGGGTGGGAGCGAAGGGATGCTGGTAGAGATCAGCCGCCTGGCGCAGCGTCTTGAATTTGTGGTCTGGATTTGATTCGGCATTCGCCTGATCAAGGGTCTTATAAAATTCCTCAACATCATAGCGGTAATCCAGATGGCGGTTGAAATGGTACAGCCTGGTGGGCTGATGATACAGGATCGTATCCGTGCCCACAGCCCTTCTCAAGCGGTATAAGGCATTCTTGAACTGTTTCTTAAGCTGTTCCGGTTGGCTTTCCGGCCAGAACTCCAGGCAGATCTCATCCCGGCTGGCGCCTTCCGGGTAGCTCAATAGATAGAAGAACAGTTCCCGGACGGTTTTCTGCTTGGTCCATTCCGGAACTGAAATTATTTCTCCCCGGCTTTTGACACTGACCCGCCCCATCGCAGTAATATCAAGAAACAGCTGCTGGGAGCTGTCGGCCAGGGGCAGGTTAAATGCCAATGTTTCCAGCAGACCTGGCAGGCGGGAGCAGAAATCGCTGACTGCCCGGACGATATCCCTTGTAAAACGATTTTCCGGCAGGTGGTCCTCAAGACAGGATAATAAATTCTCTTGTTGAGAGAATGTCAAAACCAGCGGTTGAAGCGTTCCCAGAGATTGAATATTTTCCTGGACGGATGTTAGCTTTTTTTTCGCATCAGCCGGGAAACCCCTCAAACAGTCTATCCAGGCGAGATGGACCAATGCCAAGGTGGTTTCCACAGGAAGATTGACATTTATATAAATTTCCTGGGCCCTTTGGAACTCAGAATAGGCCTGATCCAGGAAGTTTTCCTCCATGAACAGGAATCCATTTTCCAGATGGTATCTTCCCTTTTCAGTACCAGCTGGATAATCTCTGATGCGGTATTCGACAGCATCTAGATGCTCTCTGGCAGATTTCAATTTTCCCTTTCTCCTGTCCAGGGCAACCATCGAAAGCTGCAGATAGATCTGCAAATAGGCATCACAGATCTTTTCGGCAATGACGAAGGATTGATTGATATAGTCCTCCGCTCGGGAGAGCGCCCCCAGATCGAAGGCCAGGTCGCCCAGGCTGGCAAGGGTAAAAGCGGACTCTCTCAGGTTGCTTGACTGGCGAGCGTAATCAAGCGCCTTGTTGAACCAATCGAACGATGCCAGGTAATCGCCGGTCAGGTGGTCCAGCACACCCAGGTTATTGCACAGACCGACCAGCTGAGTAAAATTCCCCAGCTCTTCCCAAAGCTGATAGGCCTGCTGATAAAGGGATCTGGCAGCAGGGTAATTTCCCTCATTCATTTCCATCAAACCCAGGTCCATCTGCCCAAATGCTGCATTCCGCTGGTCATTTTGGTCATAATAAGAAGTCAATGATCGCTCAAGATACTCTTTGGCTTCTTGATTTTGTCCCAGGTGTTGCATATTAAGCCCGATTTCACTTTCTGCCCTGGCGGCATAGAGATTCTCATCCTTGTTTATACCTATTAGCTCCAGGGCCCGGAGAGAATCATCCAGTCCAGCCTGATAGCTGCCTAAAAAACGGTGGCAGACCGCTCGGCGAATGAGAAGGAGTGCTAATAGTTTCGAATCCTTAACACTGGTTTTCCCCTCCAGTGCTCGATTTAACATGCGTAGCCCGGATTCAGCATCTCCGGTAAAGCTAGCTACAGCTGCCCAATGAACCAGCAATTCTAGATTCTCTTCAATTAAGGCCGGGGAGAGATCATCCAGCCAGCTTTTCAGCAAGGAAATCTGCCCGCTGTGGATCAGATGCGGGCTGACAGACTCAAGATACTCTGCGGTCACCTGATCATCACCTAGATGACTGCAGGCGGCATATGCGCTTTCAAACCACTCGTGATCCCGATAGACATCTACCAGCTTATGAAGCAGATCCTTGGCCTGATCTGGATGGTGTTGTTGAAAATGCTGCTGCAGAAAATCGCGGAAGAGATGATGGTAGCGCAGCCAGGTGCCCCCGCTTTCAACAGGCTGGATGAAAAGGTTCTTTTGGAGCAGCTGCCGGATCAGATCCCCCCAGCTTTGATCTCCCTTGGCATCACCCAGCGCCTCCTGGCAAAGTTCCTCATTAAATTCTTCCAGCAGCGATGTACGCAGCAGGAAATCCTGCATTTCTGGTGTCTGTTGATCTAAAACCTGCCGGGCCAGGTAATCGTACAGATCGATCCCGGCTGCCTTGGCCGCCCGTCCCTGGCCAGTTAATCCCAGCTGTGAGGTTTCTGCCGTGAGCAGAAGTCCTGTGATCCAGCCTTCGGTTTCATCCACGATCCGTTCTGTTTCCTGATCGCTGATGGCCTGCTGGAATTTGGTCTGGTACAGATCCTTGATCTCTTCCGGAAGGAAGGCCAGCTCCTCGAAACTCAAGCCCGTCACCTGAGAGCGGCCGATCATCAGAGGCAGATCTGGCAGGCTGATTAAGGAGCGGGTCGCTACCACCAGATGGCAGTTTTCGTCCATTTCCTGAATGAAGTGGTTAATGAAATAGTTGATTTC
>CAYORF010000159.1:0-4924 GCA_964406305.1 uncultured Anaerolineales bacterium
ATGGTCCAACAGGCTGTCGACTAAACCCTCCGGCGCCTCTTGTGCGACGATTGAATCCGGGCCAGTAGCAAACTGGAAGAATGGGAAGAGTTTGTTCATCTCGCCCATTTTCTCATGAGCCAGGGCTGTCCGATAAATATTTTCTAGGGTTGCGGAACGGTATTCTTTAATATCCGGAAATTTATCCTCATTCATGAAATAATCATGGGCATGATAGGACATAAACAGCCAGGTGTTGGACTGGATATCTTCCAAGGTGAGGTTTTTCTGAACCCAAGCCGTGGTTTTCTGGCGGACAGCGGGGGGACATATTTTCAGCCTGAGCAGGTTGCCTGTAATGGAATCCGGTTTGTCCTGGCCATCACCCCACCACTGGGCCCGGGGATAATTCCCCATCCCAGGAGGATTTTGAAAAGACCCATCCTTGTTTTGAATCATTTCCACCCACTCCGGTGTTCCATCCAGAAGCGATCCCGGTGGCAGCCCGGTATCCCGCATCATTGTCAGCAGGAATTCCAGCATTAGCGGATTGGACATTGGGGCTTTGATATCATGCTCAAGACCATGACCATATCCGCCATCGCTGTTTTTATACCCTGATAGAATTCTTTGGACGCGCTCGTCAGATCCGCCATCAAATAGAAAATCCCATAAAGCGCGCTCCCACAGATTCCCATGGGCATGGATATAACATCGGGCATTTTCCAAAGAAATCATAACTGCACCTCCCACATTAAAACAAAAAGGGCCGCTTTCGCCGGCCCTTTCTTATTATCGTTTTAGAGAGCTTCACCTTCGGCAGCGCCGGGGCTGCCTGACATCGATTGCAGCGCCAGGTAAGACTCGCCGAATTTTTCGATCTTCAGAACCTCATCATCGTACTGAGAATAATGGCGCTCTTCGTCAGCAACCAGTCCCTCGAAGATTTGGCGAGATCCTGCATCATTACCCGCTGAACATTCATTAGCCCAGACATTATAGTCTTTAACGCTGTTCTCTTCCATTTTGCGAGCCTGCTCCAGCATTTTCTTTACATCTTGGATCTTTTTTACTTCTTCGGCGGCTACCATTTCAACGTCGCCATTCAAGAAGATGATCCTTTCCGCACATCTTTCGATATGCTCCATCTCCTCAATTGCTGTCCGAATGAACAGACCGGCCAGCTGGCTATATCCCTGGTCTTCACAATGGAAATGAAAATACATATATTGGTGAACTGCATACAATTCATCGGCGGCTGCTTTGTTTAGCAGCTCAATACTCTTTTCGTACATTTGATGCTCCTTTATTATCGGGATTTATTTAATTATAACCTACTCCAATCTAGTCTAATTAATCCCAACAAACTGTTCTGGGTTATCTAATAATCTCTGGAATTCCTCGTAAAATAATCCCGCGTGTAATCCATCCATTAAAGCATGATGGCCCTGAACTGATAAAGGCATGACGATCTTCTGGCCTTCTTCCCTGAACTTGCCCCAGGCAAAACGGGGAACGGAATCGGCCGGAGAGAGCTTTACAGGGTGCATAAAACCAGTAAAGGATACCCAGAGGATCGAGGTCATGAACAACATGCTGTCATCCTTGATCTTTTCTTCGAGAGAAGGTTCGGTTTTGATCCGAAGGATCTTTTGTTGTGTTTCTTCAGTAAAGGCCAAAAAGTTCTCTTGATAGATCGCAGTACAGAAAGTGAATAGATCGTCTTTGCTGAGTATCGTCGCTGAGGGATGGACAACTTCATGTTCAATAGGGCCTTCATCCCTGATCCGCTGTCTGAATTCCGGGATGCCGTTGGCTACCCGCCCCACCAGGTATATAATTGCAGCGGTAAAGGAAATTTCTTTTGCCTTGATCAGCGGCAAAAAATTTGTGATGTCAATATTTGCACAGAGGCTGAAATACGGATATTCAAATTCACGGAAGAATAGGTAGTGGTCCTTGCGCGGCCAATTTTCCAATGGAATTATTTTCATGGTCTGCTCCTCAAACTACCTTTATCTTAACCGCCACAGGCGAGTTTTGGAAGGATTAAAGAAAAACCCGCCCCCGGATAAACAGGGGCGGGAACTTATTACAAATATTGATGGTTTTATTTTACAGCTTCTATGGTTGCCGAGAGAACATAATTTTCAATTGGAACTCCTGGAGTCCATTTTTTGATAAATTCCCGGCTTTCATCTTTAGAGTTGATTACGATATTTTTAAAGCCTGCCTCTTTAAGAATTTGATCCAGTTCATCTACCTGCAGCGCGCCGGCCACACAGGATGAGTACAGATCCATGTCACTCTTGATCTCTGGGGGTATTTCCCCCGAGGCGACCATATCAGAGATGGCCAGACGTCCGCCAGGCTTTAACACACGGTATGCTTCTTTATAAACCGCAGCTTTATCCGGAGAGAGGTTAATGACACAATTGGATAGGATCACATCAATACTGTTGTCATCCACGGGCATATCTTCAATCTCGCCCAAGCGGAACTCCATATTTTCAAACGCGCCTTTTGCAGCGTTTTCCTGGGCCCTCTTGATCATGTCTGGAGTCATATCGATCCCGATCACCTTTCCTCTATCTCCAACCTGCCTGACAGCCAAAAAACTGTCAAATCCAGCTCCACTGCCCAGGTCCAAAACCACTTCACCTGGTCGAAGAGCAGCAATAGCCTGGGGATTTCCGCACCCAAGACCCATCACGGCATCCTCGGGGACGCTGTTAATTTCCTCAGCAGAATAACCCATCAGGGTAGATTGGCTTTGGGGTTGGATCAGGTCAAACGGATCAATAACATCACCACAGCAAGAACATCCACCCGATTCGTTTTGGTTGGATCTGGCAATTTCTCCATAACGTTCCTTGACCGAATCGTGAATGATTTTGTCTTTGGAATTACTCATCCCTGCCTCCGCATCATCTTTTGATTATTAGTAATAGCCCTAGAATTTTTTCTGGTACGTGTGACAATAAGGCTGCTGGTTTTTCTTCACGTAATAATCTTGATGATAGTCTTCTGCCTTCCAGAAAGTCTCCATCGGCAGCAGCTTGGTCACCACATCAAAACCCTTCTCTTTGAGTTGGTCAATCAAAGCCAGTGTGGTCCTTTTTTCTTCCTCTGAACTGTAAAAAATGGCCGACAGATACTGGGGCCCGATATCAGGCCCCTGGCCGTTTGCCTGGGTGGGGTCATGGATCTCAAAGAAGAATTTGGTTAATTCTTCGAAACTTGCCTGTTCAGGGTCATAAGTGATTTCCACTACTTCCAGATGGCCAGTCATGCCGGTACCCACTTCCTGATAGGTAGGGTTATCCACAGGGCCACCCATAAACCCGGAAACAGCACTTAACACTCCTAATTTGCTTTGAAAGAGATGTTCAACGCCCCAAAAACAGCCTCCAGCGTAATAAGCTTTGGCTTCAGTCATAGGTTATTTCTCCTGTTTGAACACTAAAGAGATTGAATTTACACAATGCCTAGTATTCTTGGGAGTTAATCCCTCCCCAACAAATACGTGACCCAGGTGTCCACCACAGCTAGTACAGATAATCTCCGTTCTCCTGCCATCCGCGTCCAGGTGTTTGGTAACGGTACCCTCTACTTCATCGTCAAAACTTGGCCAGCCGCAGCCGGATTTAAATTTATCAACGGATTGATATAACAACGCATCACACTGCCGGCAGTGATAATTGCCAGTTTCATATAAGTTATCATATTCACCAGTAAAAGGCCGCTCTGTGCCCTTTTGTAGAATAACTCTTTGTTCTTCCTCATTTAGGGATCTGTATTTTTCGTCCATAAAACCTCTCGACTAATAATCAATCACTTCATTGAATGTCAACATCAGATTATATCCGCTTAATACTCGCAGGATACTATCTCTATCTATTTAGATTCAGACGGTTCCAATTTCCTTACCCGGATTAGCCAGATCGCCAGGCTCTTCTTTTCGCCTTTCCATCAATAACACATCCCGCCATTCACCAGCGTGGGAGCCATAGGTCATTTTTCCGATCTTTCGTCTTTCTCCAACAATCCTGAATCCGAAGGACTGGTGTATGTTTATACTGGGTATATTCTCGGGGAAGATGCCTGCCTGCAGCGTCCAGAAACCTGCTTTTTTGGATTCCGCGATGATCGCTTCCGTCAATAATTTACCGGTTCCTTGTCCCTAAAAATCAGGGCCAACATAGAGGCTGAGTTCACCTACTCCTTGATAGACCTCGCGGGTAGAAACCCGCGAGATCGCAGCCCAGGACATTATACCCATCTATGCAAACTATTGAGAGATCATCAAGGAATTTTTTTGACCAGTTTTCCCATGAGTCTGGAGGGGACTCTTCAAAAGTTGCCTGGTTGGTTTTTATATCTGACCAATAAATACTCTTTACCTCATCCCAATGTTCTGGCCGCATCATCGTTGTTTTCATATTAAGGAGATTTTAGAATGGAGTTAACTCACAAGCAGTTGGCTGATCAACAAGGAGATAACCCCATTTGTGGCTACGACTAGGTAATAATAAACTCCAATTCTTTGATATTCAAGCTGTCCGTTATTATCACCAACTCTAAAGTCCAGCCAGCTCTGGGTGAATTTTTTGGTTTTGATCCGGTAGACCATATGGACTACCAGGCTTAAACCAAAAAAACAACCAAAAAACACCAGGGTCTTTATTCCCCCAAAGATCAGGTAATAGCCAACGATTAAACCGATCAGCAGGAATACCTTCAATATCTTGTACCAACCCGGCTGCAAGGTATGGCCCTTGATGAATTTGGCGTCATACAGGATTTCGTTCAGAATTTTTTTCATCAATACCTCTCGATTTCACCGGTACATAACAGATACACTAGAGCGCCAATTAGGAAACCCCGGTTATTACATCTACAATGCCGCATCGTGATAAAAACAGATCTGATTTACCTGATCCAA
>CAYORF010000160.1:0-2430 GCA_964406305.1 uncultured Anaerolineales bacterium
TTCCTACCAGCGGGACTACAGCCATCCCGTCCGAGTATGCCCAGGGAGAAGTGGTTTTCACAAATCTTGGGGAAGAGGCCATCACCATTCCTGTGAATACAATTCTGAGCACAGATTCAGGAAACCCTGTTCAATTCCTCACCTCAGAACCAGGTAAAGTGCCTGAGGGTGGAGGTGAGTCGATCACTATCCAAATTACGGCCAATAATCCCGGAATATCTGGGAATATTTTAGCAGATCAGATCACTTCGATCAGCACCTCTTTAGAAGCCGAGGTTGCTGTCAGCAATCCTATGCCCACTAGCGGTGGAACAGATATATTTATTTCGGCACCAAACATCTCAGATCAGCGGCGTCTGAGTCGAAATTTATCTTTCAGATTGAAAGATTTAGCTGCTCAAGAAATCAGCGAGCTCCTGACCCAGGAAGATATATTGCTCACTCCTGACTTGGAGAATTTTGAAACCATTGAAGAATTATTTACTCCTGAAGAAGGCTCACCTGGAATTGAATTGCATTTGGAGAAGAAAGGCCAATTTTTGGTTCTTTACACATCTGGAAATGATTTACTCTCCCTGGCAACCGACCTCGTGAAAGCCCAATATCAAGAGGATAATTACGAACCAATAATAGAGAGTATCACTATATCGCAACTCTCTTCCCCGGTTCCAGGAGTCACCCAATCCTACACCTGGAAGATGGAAGTATCCTGGAATGAACGGAAAATCATGGATCAAAACGAGATTTTACAAATAGTATTGAGCAAAAAACCAATCGATGCGATGAATCTTCTCCAGGAAAGTTTAGACCTCGAGGTTGCACCCCAGATCGAATTATCACCCAGCTGGTGGTTGAGGATCCCAGCCTTGCCGTTCCGCATCAGTATCAGTGAAGGAGAAAGTTAATCCATGGATAAAGATCCCGGTAGGGTATTGGCGGTAGATCCCGGAGAAAAAAGACTGGGGATAGCTATCAGTGATCCAACCCAGATAATTGCTTCCTCATTATGTGTTATCGAGCACGAAAGTAGAAATAAAGATGCCCTGGCAATTTACGCTCTGGCACAAGAACATTCCGTTGTATTGATCTTGATCGGTCAACCACTGGATTGGGATGGATCCCTCAATCCTCAATCCAGCAAATCTATACGCCTGGCAGAAGAGATCCAGACCCTGGGAGATATTCCAGTTAAACTCTGGGATGAATTTGGCAGCACACAGAAAGCCCAGGACTCAAGACGTCAAATGAGTGTCTCCCGCAAGAAGAGATCAGGACATCTAGATCAAGTCGCTGCTGCCGTAATTTTACAATCCTTCCTTGACCACCAGATCGACCAGGAGGCTGGTTAATGCCGAAAAGTGAAAACCGAGGTAAAGGTTTTTTGGTTCTAGTCATCTTGCTGTTGTTATTGGTCGCTCTTTGTTTGTTGGCCGGAATTGCTGCCACAATACCAGCCCGGACCGCAGAGTTATTTGGTCCACCTTCCGCGGGTCTTTCAACAGTAAAACTCTATCAACAATCCCTTGTGCTACTGCTCTCAAAAAACGATCTTTTTGAAAGCGGCATTGAAGAAAATACTGAATTCCTTTTTCCAATAAAACAGGGTGATTCCTTGGACCAGATTCTTACAGGATTAACTCACCTGGGTTTGATCCGCCACACCGATGAATTCAGAGCTTACTTAATATATTCAGGCATTGATACTCGAATCCAGCCTGGAGAATACTATTTCAGCCCCGGGTTGTCTGAACTGGAAGTAGCCCATTTACTCAGCAGTGCAGCCACTCCTCTGACCACCGTTTCGATCCTGGCAGGTTGGAGAGCAGAAGAGATCGCAGAAACTTTACCCGGCCTTGGCCTAGACTTAAATTCAGATCATTTCCTGCAAGTCGTACGGGAAGAAAATAAGGAAGGTTATCTTTCACCCGGCAATTACCAGGTATCCAGGGATATCAGCGCCAATTCTCTCGTAGACCTTTTCTATGAGCATTTTATCGCCCAAATCACCCCGGAAATGGAAATCAAGATTAGCGAGCAGGGATTATCTCTCAATGAGACAGTTATCCTGGCATCCATTGTCGAACGTGAAGTAATTGTTGAGGAAGAAATGCCCCTGATAGCATCAGTATTCATTAACCGATTGCGCGAAGGTATAAATCTGGGTGCAGACCCAACTGTACAGTACGCTTTAGGATATAACGGAACACAGGGAGTTTGGTGGACAAATCCACTCTCGCTAGATGATCTGAAACTTCCATCTTCCTATAATACATATGAAAATGCGGGATTGCCCCCCGGGCCAATCTGCAATCCAAGTACAACCGCGCTGGGTGCAGTTGCCAATCCAGCCCAAACAACTTACTTATATTTCCGGGCAGCATGTGATGGTTCAGGTCTCCACATTTTCGCAGAGACTTTTGATGAACATCT
>CAYORF010000160.1:2530-4905 GCA_964406305.1 uncultured Anaerolineales bacterium
CAGCATGTGATGGTTCAGGTCTCCACATTTTCGCAGAGACTTTTGATGAACATCTAACAAACGCATGTGAGTAATTAGGAAAGAAAAGAATTAATTAGTGTCTAAGTATGTTGAGGATCCGGTTTCCCAAAAAAAAACCGAATCCTCAGATAAGATGCTCATCGAACCCGTCCCCGGGTTCGATTTTAAGTTAAGGGGGTAGCTAGTCCTTAAATTCATCGCGTCCGAGGACGGGCGAGAGAGCAGTTAAAGTTGGATAATGCTTTGTTATGATCAATAGTCTAGTTCTCAAACCAGGCGATACGAGCACTGGCGGCTACAAATATACTACCTGTCACTACGACAAGTTTTTTACTTCCTGCTAATTCGAGTGCTTTTGTTAATGCCTCCCCTACGTTTGGGACTGTTTCCCTGGAACAAGAATAATCTTCAGCTCTCTTGCATAAATCCACTGGATCCATCGCACGGGGATGGTCAGCCCTGGTACAGATTAAATGGGAAGTCCTGGGAAGGATCTCTTGATACATTCCATCCATCTGCTTATCTTCAGATATTCCAAAGACGAGGATGAGGGGTAGATCTGGAAAATACTCATCGAGTGTGTCTCTGAGTTTTCCCATCGAGGCTGGATTGTGGGCTGAGTCAACGATCAGCGGGGGCTGACGACGAAGGATCTCGAATCTAGCCGGCCAGTTCACTTCTTTAAATCCTTTATGTACAGCTGAATTTTCTATCGGAAACCCTTTGGACCGCAGCGCATCCAAAGCTGCGTATGCTGTCACTGCATTAATTACTTGGAAATCACCCAGGAGAGGAATCTGGAATTTTTCTTCAATATGTCCGCGTTCTTTCAGGCTAAAAACTTGGCCATCCAGCGTTTTTGAAAGGATCTCAAAAGGATATTTAAGTTCAGCCTGGATCAGGTCAGCTTCGTTTCTAACGGCAATGTCCTTAAGCACAGAAAGGGCTGTCTCTTCCTGGGGAGCGCAGATTACAGGAACCCCTGGTTTAATGATGCCCCCTTTTTCCGCCGCAATTTGATCCAGTGTATCACCCAGGATCGATACATGATCCAGGTAAAGCGAAGTGATAACCGATACTTCTGGCATGATGATGTTGGTCGCATCCAATCTGCCACCCAAGCCTACTTCAATTACCGCTAGATCGACTTTCTCCCGAGAGAAATAAAGAAAAGCCAAACCAGTCATGATTTCAAATGTAGTAATCTCAGGAACGGATGCTACGGCAGGTTTGATTTCCTCAACATACTCCACCAGGATAGCCCTTGGTATTGGAATTTGATCCACCTGCATTCTCTCCTCAAAATCCTTCAGGTGTGGGGAAGTATACAGGCCAACCTTGTACCCGGCTGTCTGCAGAACAGAGGAGCAAAACGCACTGACCGAGCCCTTGCCCTTACTGCCGGCGATGTGGATGGAAGGAAAATCGTTTTGGGGAGATCCTAAAATCTCCATGAATCGGACCATCCGGGTTAGATCGAAATTTTCCGGACTGAGATTATCTTGATGAGTACGGCTGAAATCCACAAAACTGTAGATGTAATCCAATGAATGCTGATAAGCTGATCGTGATATAGTGTTCATATCTGGCATTTTACACCATGAATTGGTCTGAGTTGAGATTTCCAGGAACTAATAATAAAACTACGAACTATATGCCTTCTTTCAGGATAATATTAAGGATTTTATCCTTGTTAGAATCAAAATATAAGATTATGATATAAATTGTAATCTTTCAAAGTAGCTGATAAGATCATTTTTCAACTTATTTCACCAAATCACACTACAATGATCGCTTATAAATATCATTGATTGGTAAGAATCCCATTGATATGAACTTTTTCAGCAAAAATCCAAAAAGACGGAAGAGTTTTAAGGAGGTGGTTTCTCAGACTATTGATTTAACCCCTTTTGACCAGACAATTTTATCCACCCTATATATGTAAGGAGATAGAAGAATGAAAAATAAACGGTTTTATTGGGTGCTATTAGCCCTCCTGATCGTAGGTTCTCTCTTGCTTAGCGCATGCGGCGGCCCTGCTGGAGAGAGTGAGAATAAACCCATCAAGGTTCTCTTTGTGCCTTCCGTAGACGTTGACTTCATGATCGCAGGTGGCAGTTTAATCGAGCAGGCCCTGCATGATGCCACTGGACTATACTTTGAGGTCAGTGTTCCAACTTCCTATGCCGCTACCATCGAAGAGATGTGCGCTTCTCCCAAAAACACCATTGGCTTTATCCCCGCAATGGGATATGCACTTGCCAACCAGCTCTGTGGTGTAGAACCCGGACTGGCTTCTGAGCGCTATGGCTGGAACGTCTACTGGACCGCTTTCCTCGTGGCCCGCGACAGTG
>CAYORF010000161.1:0-4885 GCA_964406305.1 uncultured Anaerolineales bacterium
CGGGAAATTTATATCTGGTATGGAGGGAAGGAGCATCGGGATCTCAAGTGTTTCTGAGTACGACTTCTTCAGAAGCACGAACTGCTCTGGATGGGGTTAGTTCATCGGATTTACCAAGTTTATTACTCACTGGAGGATTGGAAGCAATCACAGGAATTTTATTGTTCCCATTTGCCCTTCCCTGGATGGTGGTTGGTTTTGTATTGCTAATTGTCTGGCGATTGATAAAAAATGATGAAGACCTCACCTTCCCCACCTCGAAAATACTTCTGATAATCGCCATAATTTCTTACCAGGTTTTAAAAGTACTTTTCCTGTCTCCTATGTTGGTATATGTTCCCTTTTCAGCCTGGGTTGATATCCCGGCACATTTGGAATTAATCTACCGGGTTGGAGTTCCTTTGGTGATTTTTACGGGTGCACTATTGGCCGCGCAGTGGTTTACTCGAAAATCTACACCAGCTGCATTAACTTATTACTTAGTTGTAGTGATTGTTGATTGTATATTTACATTGGCTATCTATGGAGTTATCTTGTTGGGTGAATATTAATGAATTTTCCCTCCTGCTCCAGGTAAAAGATTGCTCCGTATGTATGGTGGTAACATGATCATCTGAAAATGAACAAAAACTCCTCATTTCCCAGACCCGAAGACCAGGAACTCTCAGGTCATATTATCGATATCGATTGTTAAGGAATGACATCCATGTTTGTTGAAATTCAAAATACACTTCGTCGATACCGAGGGCAAATCATAGGATGGGGAATCGGGTTAACTCTATATAGCTTTTTGATAATCTCCAATTATGCCAATCTAATCTCTATAGACATCAATACTTTTCTGGGGAATTTCACAGAACAAATGATGGCGTTTTTTGGAGAAGGGATTCAGACGATTACCACACCGGTTGGATACCTGGATTTCTATTTCTTTTCATACATGCCTATCATCATTGGAATATTTGCAGTGGGAGCAGGCGCAAATCTTATAACAAAAGATAAAGAGCCAAATTTAGTAATTTCTTCTGATTTAAGAAAGACAGCTATTTTTTGGGGAAGGGTCATTGGTTTTGGAATCAGTCTAATTGCCATTCTCGGCTTTGTCTGGCTCAGTTGGTTGGTCCCATTTGAGAGATCCGGGTTAAATCTCACGTCGTTGGTAATTCTACGGCCATTTCTCACATTGTTGAGTCAACTGTTATTTTTTGGAATGTTTTCTTTTATGTTGAGTTTGGTTTTGCCATCAGGCCGTCTAGCGAGTTTGATTTCGGGAGGATTACTGGTAGCCAATTATCTTATTGTAGGATTGGCCAACATTTATGGAAATTTACAGAAGGTTGTAATCTATACACCATTTCATTTTTACCAAGGGGGAAAAGCAATTGCTGGAATCAATGGAGAGGGTTTAATTCTCGTTCTGGAAGGGGTATTGATATTCGTTTTGTTTGCCTGGTATCGATACTTAACCAGCGATCTCCGGGCTTCTTCAGCAAAGGATTGGAAATTTCAGAAGCTCTTTTCAAATAAAATCAAGTTTCCTGTAATTTCTAATAATTCTGCAATCTTACAGTTTATAACACAACGCCTGATTTTTGGGATATTTGTGATTGGATTTATTATTTTCTCCAGTTTCCTTGGTTTGGATATGGCTCAAGGATCATCTCTGCAAGAATCTGTTGCCCAAAGTATTCCAAAGTCAATCAACTATATCGTGAATATTGCTCAAGGAGATTTTGGAAAGACCTCAGTGGGAAGTGTATCATTACTGCCAGTCCCGGTCATAGAGGTTGTGCCTGGTGTCCTTGTCCGGAGTTTTGGTTTATTAGCTGTATCGATATCTGTTGCAGCCATTGCAGGCGTGATGCTGGGGTTCTGGATAGCCGGACGCCGATCCGGATGGTCTCTGGTGGCTATAATGGGATCAATTATCGGAGTCTCTATACCCAGTTTTTTTGCGGCACTTTTGTTGCAGTTTGGGATCGTAAAATTAACCCAGGCGACGGGGAAAATTTGGCTTCCAGTGGGTGGTTTTGGATGGAATAAACACCTAATTTTACCTGCCCTGGTCCTGGCTGCCCGGCCCTTTGCCCAAATTACCAGGATCACATTTATAACAGTTAAGGAGATTCTTTCTGAGGATTATATCCGCACGGCTTTTGGCAAAGGTCTTAGATCGAGCAGGGTGATGCTGGTTCATATTATTCGAAACGCTGCCATCCCAATATTAACGACTATAGGATTATCATTACGGTTTGCGTTGAGCAGTTTACCAGTTGTAGAATATTTCTTCGGATGGCCCGGATTAGGGTTTTCACTCCTAAAGTCTATCTCAATTCAAGATGATCACCTTACGATCGCGCTGGTTCTTTCCATGGGAATATTGATCATCTTATTAAATCTTCTTCTCGATCTTCTATATCTGCTGATCAATCCCCGTTTACGGGACTTGGGTTCAGTAATATCGCGGGCAGAGAAAAAAGGACTGGTTCGGTGGGGATTGGATTTGCTTGCCCGGCTAAATAATTGGTTCTCTGAAGAGCAATGGAAGGAATGGTTTAAAAAACCTGAACCTCCGGAACCGAGTCCTTTTCTCGAGCTAGTCAAGGGTGATCAAAATGACTTCATTCACAAAGACAATTCGAATCGGGATAAAAAACGCAGTAATTCCTGGCTGCACGGTACACTGGGAAATCCAGCCCTCATGATTGGCGGAATTTTGATATTAATGCTTATAGTTGTGGTTTTATTCAGTGTCCAGTTATCACCCCATAGTCCTTTCACCCAGGTCGGTTTAACGATAATCGATGGGGAGTTTAGTATGCCGCCATTTGATCCAGGTGGTAATCATCTCTGGGGAACAGATGTGCTTGGAAGAGACATGTTGAGTTTGATCCTGATGGGCACCCAGCAGACGCTAACTCTGGCTTTATCAGTTGTTGCAGTGCGCTTAATAGTCGGTTTTTTACTCGGTGCGCTGAGCGGGTGGACCACAGGTAGCTGGGTGGATCGTTTTCTGCTGGGAGCGGCTGAGATTATTTCCGCTTTCCCCGCTTTGCTGTTAGTGATGATCCTAATCCTGGCCATAGGCATTCGACAAGGTATGCTTCCCTTTGTGATTGGTCTCAGTTTCGTGGGGTGGAGCGAGATCATGCAGTATGTCCGGAGCAGAGTGATGGAAATCCGCCCAAAACTTTTCATAGAAAGCGCAGCTGCAGCTGGAGCTTCGTCTACCCGAATTGTGTTGAAACATGTTTTACCAAACCTTGTTCCCGGCTTGATCTCAATCCTCTCCCTGGAAATGGGTTCTGTGTTGATGTTATTGGGCGAGTTGGGGTTTGTGGGTATTTTTATCGGCGGCGGCGCCTTTGCGCAGCTCGCGATTGGGGGAGCCCCGTATCATTATTCTGATGTGCCGGAATGGGGAGCTCTATTAAGTAATATTCGAACCTATGCCCGCTCTTATCCCTGGACAGCGATATATCCCGCGGGCGCATTTTTTATTGCCATTGCGGGTTTTAACCTGTTTGGCGAAGGGATTCGCCGCTTGATAGAAAAAGTGGGAGTAGCCGCAACACGAATATTTGTGAACAAATATTCCATTGCAGTGATTAGCGTTCTGGCTGTAGGATTCCTCTGGCTGGAAGGGACAACGGGGGCAATCGCGGTTTTCCGGGAACAAGCCAAAACGTTCAATGGATCAAAGGCCATGGAGAGCATTACTATTTTAGCGGACCCGGAGTGGCAAGGAAGAGCGTTGGGAACAACTGGATTGGACCAGGCTGCAGATTACATCGCCCAACAATTTAGGGAGTTGGATTTACAGCCTGCCGGAGAAAGTATGACTTATTTCCAAACCAAGCCCCGTTCCTTTCAAGAATTGAATGGCGCCCCTGATTTTTCAATTGAGAGTACACCTTACCAGCCGGTTTACCATCAAGATTATGTTGAATATGTAAACAATTACCAGAATCTTGGCTTTGCTGAAGGACCAGTACGGTTTATAGCTATGGGTGATTTGATGGCTGTCGGGAGATGGTCACAAACTTTCCCCGCCTTGGATGACCTGGATTTTTCTGGTGAAATCGTGATGGTTTTCTCAGAATGGGAAGCGTATCTTTTAAATACTACTCCAAAAGCAGGTGTATTAATTATCACCGACGATCCGCAACTTATGGCTCAAAATACGACTCTGGGCACTAAATCCCCTTATATAAATCTATTTGGAACAACCAGAGTGGTGCATTTGGATGTTCCCTATATGCGCATAAGTGAAAATGTAGCAAATCATCTCTTGAGCCAGACGGGATATCAAGTTCCCCAATTGAGGAACAAATCGGAAGAACTCGGTCAGGATGAGTTCTTTGAACTGGTTACAGATGAAAAAATATCGATGGAGATCAACGGTTCTATTCGGGATAAGGTTGAGGTGAGGCATGTCATCGGGCATTTACCTGGAGTAAAAGGACATGTCTTGGATCAGCTAGACAATCAGTTGATTGTTGTGCTGGCTAAATATGATAATCACCCTCTTATCCCAGGAGAACCCTTGGCAGTCGGAGCGAATGATAACGCGTCTGGGGTGGCTGTCATGTTAGAAGCCGTTAGGAACATGCAAGCGAGTGGATATCAGCCCAATAAGACATTTCTCTTTATTGCCTACAGCGGGGAAGGTTTGGAAGGAGGAGAATGGGTCACCCCAGATATTTCTAAATTCCTGCAAGCTAAAGTGGGTTTCTCTTCCACCTTTAATGTGGAGGCAATTGTTAATGTCCACGGTTTGGGTGCGGGGGAAGGAGATGGATTGCTGTTATCCACGGGCGGCAGCATGCGTTTAGCGAGACTCTTTGAATCAGCAGCACGACGGACAAATGTGCCTATGACAAGG
>CAYORF010000162.1:0-4884 GCA_964406305.1 uncultured Anaerolineales bacterium
GATCCTTCACGGTGAATATTTTTAGTTAATACTGGTTGAAAAGCAATTCCAGTTCTTGATCCGTCTCTATCCATCAATAATCCCCCTTCTCTAGCGTCTCTATCAGATCATCGATGGAATCAGGTGTCATATTTTCATAAAGTTCGTCATTAACCCGGAGTGCCGGCGCAGAGCCACAAGCCGCCAGGCACTGGACTAATTCCAGAGTAAAACGCCCATCGACTGAAGTTTCTCCTGGCTGGATCCCCAATCTTTCGCTGAGATACCCGATTAATGAATCCCCGCCACCCACTAGAAAACAAGATAATCCTTCACAAACCTGAATGACGTACGTTCCCTGGGGCTCCATTTTAAATAATGAATAAAAACTTGCCGATGACATCACTTTCCCCGGCTGAATATTTAATCGACCGGAAACCTTTTGTATAGCTTCTGGACTTAACCAGCCATAATGTTCCTGAGCAAGATAAAGTGCTGCAAGCAGCTTGGTCTCCTGTCCTGAACCATTATTCATCATTTAAGGAATCCAATTTAATTGTCATACCTTCAAAATCCTTTCTAAGTTCATTGCAAATATTTGTGTAATTAGTGAGACGATCAAAGCAATCTATGCCAGCACTCTTCGGACCTTTTTTACCAACATGGTCGGATCGACCGGTTTGTTCAAATAGGCATCAATGTAAATGTATTCATCTGGTGGGATCAAAGCGGCATATTCAGTTTGGGCAATCCCCGAGACCATCACAATCGGTATATCACACGTAGCAGGATTTCTGTGCATCTTGTGAGAGACAGAGACTCCTTCCAGAACAGATTCCATCATCACATCAAGAATAACCAGATCCGGTTTTCCCTCCAGGGCTTCTTCGAAACCCTGTTTGCCACCTGTAGCGCTTTTTACCTGATGACCCTCATGTTCCATCAATATGCGGGTCGCGTTCAAGAAATCATTGTCATCATCAACAATCAGGATCTTAGACATATTACGCTCCTAGTTTGATAATAGTAAATAGATTAATTACTTGTGAATATTTTAACAAGTACAAATTATAAACTTCATGAGAAAGCCGTGACAATTCTGTGACAAGTTCATTGTTAGAAAGACCGGTCCAAGATAGGCTGACTTTGATGATATTGGGAATAAAATAAAGGGACGTTATCTGCAGATAACGTCCCTTTATAAATTTATAGGTTTGTTTTATTTATACAGCTTCAACTTTCACTGCACAAACCTTATATTCGGGGATCTTGGCCACCGGATCCAGCGCCGCAATAGTTAACTCATTGGCAGAGGCTTCTGGGAAATGGAAGTTGGCATATACCATACCCGGGGGAACACGATCCGTAACCGTGGCTTCCGCTTCGATTGTTCCCCGCCGGGATGTAACCTTCACTCTTTTATTCCCGTTTAATCCAATTTTCTCCGCATCAAAATCATTAACTTCGATAAGCGGTTCCGGATAGATCTCTAATAAACCTTTTGAACGCCGAGTCATCTGTCCGCCATGCCAGTGGTATAACACACGCCCGGTGCTCAAGATTATGGGATATTCCTCGTCAGGAAGTTCCGCCGGGGGCACATGTTCAATGGGATTGAATAGACCTTTTCCGCGAGAGAATTGTCCGACGTGCAGGATCGGTGTGCCTGGATGTTCCCGATCTTTCACAGGCCACTGCAAACTCTCACCCTCAAGTAGTCGTTTGTGAGTAACACCAGCATATATAGGCGTCAGGGCTGCAATCTCATCCATAATCTGAGCTGTATCCTGATATTCCCAGCCGCTATAAACAGCTTTGCTGACTTGACGATTTCCTTCTTCAAGGATTTTCTTCGCCAACTCAGATATTATCCACCAATCCGGTTTTGCCAATCCTGGAGATTCTACAGCTTTATGCACCATCTGGATGCGGCGTTCAGTATTCGTGAAAGTACCGTTCTTTTCAGCAAAACTCGCTCCCGGCAGCAGAATATCCGCATATGGGGCAGTTTCCGAGGGGAATATTTCCTGCAGGATAACCAGCTCATATTTCTCCATAGCTTGGCGAATATGGTTTGTGTCAGGCTCACTCATCAGCGGATCCTCGCCCAGAATATAAATAGCCTTCTGCTTTCCCTCCAAGGCTAAGGGCATCATTTCTGTTGCTGTTAATCCCAATTCAAGGGAAAGCTGCTCTTCAGGCAGGCCCCACGCCTTAGCATATTCACTGCGAATCTCGGGATTGGTAACCTTCTGATAACCGGGGTAAACGTTTGGCAGTCCACCGAGATCACAAGCTCCCTGTACATTATTTTGTCCGCGGAGGGGATTTGTCCCACCTCCAGGAACTCCCATATTCCCTAGAAGCATCTGTAAATTTGCCAGGCTCATCACATTTCCAACACCGGTAATGTGCTGGGTAATCCCCATCGCCCACAAGACCGCGGTGGGTTTGTTTTGTGCCATAATCTCAGCGGCTTGCAGGAGATCCTCCACCGGTACACCGGTTATTTCTGTAACTCTCTCCGGAGTATATTCGTCGACAACAGCTTTAAAATCATCAAAACCTTCTGTTCGGGTCTTAATAAACTCTTTATCTTCCCAGCTATTAGAGAGAATGATATTCATCAATCCATTCACCAGAGCAATATCCGTACCGGGTTTGTGCCGCAGATGAAGTACCGCAAACTTAGTTAAATCAATTTTTCGCGGATCAGCAACAATCAACTTTGCTCCCCGTTGGCGGACTGCCTGACGGATGCGCATGCCGATCACAGGATGATTTTGAGTGGTGTTAGTGCCAATCACGAAGAATGCCTGAGCATCATCAGCGATATCATCTATTGAATTTGTCATTGCTCCCGAACCAAATGCGGTGGCCAGACCGACCACAGTAGAAGAGTGTCAAAGCCTAGCGCAGTGATCGATGCTGTTGGTTCCGATCACCTGCCTTGCCAGCTTGTTCATTAAATAATTCTCTTCGTTGAGACACTTCGCAGAAGTTAAGAATCCCATATTCCTAGGACCATGGGTATCTCTTATCTGGCCCATTTTATCAGCAGTGATTCCCAATGCTATTTCCCAATCAACCTCCACCCACTGCCAGGGATTGCCTTCCACTTCAGCTTTGCGATTCTTCGCCGAGGGTTTCTTTTTACCATCCAGTAAATATTTTCTGACCCTGGGTTTATCCAGACGATCCGGATGATGAACAAAATCAAGACCAAAGCGCCCCTTGACGCAGGTCCAGCCATGATTTGATGGTCCCTCCCAGGCTGAGTCTACCTTGACAATCTTATTATCTTTAACCTGAAGGTTAATTTGGCATCCAACGCCACAGTAAGGACAGGTCGTTTGGATAGTCTCTGTCTGCCACGGCCGTCCTTGGCCAAGGGAATTCTTTGGCCATAACGCGCCGGTGGGACAAACCTCTACACAGCTGCCGCAAAATTCACAAGGACTATTATCCATTGAGCTGTCCGCCCCAAAACCGATATAGGCACTGAAGCCTCTATAAAACACACTGATAGCTTCAACACCGTTGATTTCTCTACAGGCTCTGACACAACGTCGGCATAAAATGCATTTATTGCGGTCTACCTGGATAAAAGGATTCGGATCATTAACTGAATAATGGTGTCTGGTACCCTGAAAGCGGTCCTCAGACACATCGTATTCATAAGCCAAATCCTGCAACAAACAATCTCCAGCTGCTTCACAAGTCATGCAATCCAACGGATGGTCGGATATCAGCAGTTCCAGGTTGAATTTCCGGGCTGAGCGCACTCTCTCGCTGTTGGTATCTACTATCAACCCATCAGATACCGGATAAGTGCAAGCTGGATGCAAAGCCCGCTGGCCTTCAATTTCCACCAGGCAGATCCGGCAGGCGCCTTCCGGGGGCAAAGCTGGGTGATCACACAGGATGGGAATATAAATTCCCTCATCCCGGGCTGCCTGCAGGATCGTCTGTCCCGGTTCAGCCTGGATCTTTTTTCCATCAATGGTGAAGTTAAGAGTTCCCATGACTTGGATTTCTCCTTCTAATTACGCTGTTTCAACCTGGATGATTTCATGTTTTTTCTTGACGAGAATCGCACCCATGTTGCAAGCATCAAAACAAGCGCCGCATTGGATGCACATTGATTGATCGATCACATGGACCACTTTTTTCTCACCAATAATTGCATCGGTCGTGCAGGCTTTGAGGCACAGTCCACATCCTGTGCAGCGGTCTGCATCAATTACATAAGTGAACATATCCGCGCATACACCAGCTTCACAATAATTCTCGTTGATATGGGCTATATACTCATCCCGGAAGAAACGGAGAGAAGCCATAACCGGACCCGGCGTCAGTTGACCCAGGGCGCATAATGATCCTTCCCGCATATATTTGGATATATCTTCAATTTCATCTAAGTCATCCAGGGATCCTTCGCCATTGGTAATCCGGGTAAGCACTTCAAGCAGCCGCTGGCCGCCAATCCGGCAGGGGACGCATTTTCCGCAGGATTCCGCGGAAGCAAAGGTCAAAAAATAACGAGCTAATTCCACCATGCAGGTGTCCTTATCCACGACGATCATGCCGCCAGACCCCATGGTGGCCCCGGCTGCCGTCAAAGAATCGAAATCAACTGGCGTATCCAGAGCTTCCACGGGCAGACAACCACCCAGGGGACCACCCGTTTGCACTGCTTTGAATTCCTTTTTATCAGGTATGCCGCCACCGATATCAAAAATGATCTCCCGTAGGGTAATACCCATAGGAACTTCGATCAATCCAGTATTTTTGATTTTCCCTGTTAAGGCAAAAACCGCGGTTCCAGTTGATTTTTTGGTACCGATCTGATTAAACCAATCAGCGCCTTTGACCAGGATTTGACCGGTCATAGCATAGGATTTG
>CAYORF010000163.1:0-4775 GCA_964406305.1 uncultured Anaerolineales bacterium
GTTTCAGAAAAAAGGAAATCCCAGATACTCGACGCAGCTATGGAAACCTTCACAGAAAAAGGATTCCATAAAACTCGCATGTCTGATATCGCAGAATCCTCAGGATTGAGCAAAGGATCTTTATACTGGTATTTTGACAGTAAAGATGCCCTCATCCTAAAACTGATCGATCGAGTATTTGAGTTTGAAATTAAAGATTTGACTGCCCTGCTCACCGATGACCGCTCTGCTGAAGAACGTTTGTACATCTATGCAGAGCGCGGCGGCCAGGACATAGTAAAGATGTTAAAGTGGATGCCTCTGGTATATGATTTCCTCGCACTTGCCTTTCGCCAGGATACGATCAAAAACGCGATACAGAGATATTATAAAAAGAATCTGGATCTCCTGGTAACCCTAATCCAGCAAGGCATGGATGCAGGAGAATTCAATCCAGGCAGCGCTCAGGAGGCAGCTTACGCGATAGGAGCGATTATAGAGGGCACTGTCATGCTCTGGTTATATGATCCTGACCAGATCGATATCCTGGCCCATATCATGTCCAGCACAAAACTGCTAATAAAAGGGCTAAAGAGCTCCGATTAAAGGAAAACCTATGAAATTCCCTGCCCCTCCACGCGGATTAAAAGCCATTCCCTGGCGGATGCCCATCTGGATCTATCGCCTTGGTTTCGGTTTTATAATTGGTAGGCATGGTCTTCTCCTTACCCACAAGGGAAGGAAATCTGGAAAAGATCGACAAAACGTACTGGAAATAATCCACAGTTCTCCAAATGCTGGTAAATATTATGTTGTATCAGGTTTCGGAACCCGATCGGATTGGTACAAAAACATTATTAATGATCCATCCGTGACTATTCAGATAGGCAATAAAAAAATGGCAGCGGTAGCAAGCCAGCTTAACCCTGAAGAAGCCAGTCAGCTGATCCTTGCCTATACTCAGAAATATCCCAAGAACCTCAAAGCATTGGGTGCTATGATTGGTTATGATATCGAGCATACACCAGAAGGATACCGGGCTTTTGGAAGGGAAATCCCAGTTATCTGTTTATCTACAACAACTCCAGAATGACCAGTTTCAGGAGCAGGATGGACTTATTGTTTTAACGAAGAAAGGAGAAACTAATGTCCGTTTTCATGCAGGTCCTAATTTTAATCGCTGCCATGATAGTAGTCGGTTTATTAATGGGCTATATTGCCGGTTTGATCTGGAAAGACAATCGCCCCATTGGTGTTAAGGGTGATTATATTGCCGCTATCATATCTGCTATTGTCATGGGTTTAATTGACTGGTTTTTGATACCTGCCATGGGATTTGGAGACGCAATTCGACTCTTGGGCGTTATCCTCGAACCACCCGCAACTGCCTTGATCGTGCTTTGGGTAATCCGCAAAGCCAAAGAGTAGCCAGAGATTCGTCACACCCTATTTCTTATAAAGAAAGACTGAATTATGATGGAAAAAGAGTTCATAAAAATCACAGGCCTAACCAGGAAATTCAAGGAAAATATTGCCTTGGATTCAATCAATCTCACCATCCAAGAAGGTGAGTTATTTGGATTAGTGGGTCCTGATGGAGCTGGAAAAACCACCTTATTAAGAACACTGGCCGGGTTATTAAGCATTACCGGAGGTGAAGTAATAGAAGCCGGTTGTGAACTACACAAAAATTCAGAGGCCGTCAAATCTAAGATCGGTTATATGGCCCAGGAATTCAGTCTTTATGGCAAGTTATCCGTTCTAGAGAACCTGCAGTTCTTTGGGGAAATGTATGATGTCCCCCCTGCCCAGCAAAAAGAGCGCATTCCGGGACTGCTGGCGTTTGCCCAATTGACGGATTTCACTGATCGCAGAGCTGCTAAATTATCTGGCGGTATGAAGAAAAAGCTCGCCTTGACTTGCACTCTGCTCCATCAACCTCCCATCCTATTATTGGATGAACCAACAACTGGGGTGGATCCCGTTTCACGAAGGGAGTTCTGGAATATATTAAATGATCTCCATCTTCAAGGAACAACTATCATCGTCAGCACTCCATATATGGACGAGGCAGATCGCTGCTCTCAAGTAGGCTTGATCTATCAGGGTAAGATCGTGGAATGCGACTCACCAGAGAATATCCGTCAAAAGATCGGGGGCGAATTCATCAAGGTAGTCACACACGATTGGCAGAAGGCCCGGGAAATCATCCAGCCGCTTAAAGGAGTATTGGAAGTTCAAACTTATGGAGAAGCACTTCACATCCTTGTGGATTCTGCCAACAAACGTATTGGACAGATCCAGAAATCCCTACATAAGGCTAAACTAGATATCTTGGAAATCCGGGTCATAAAACCCCGGATGGAAGAAGCCTTTATATCGCTGATCAAAAAAATAGACCAAACTAATTAATTATGTCATTCCGTCACCTTTGGGCAGTTATCCGAAAAGAACTTCAACACATCCTCCGGGATCGGGGAACATTCATTCTGGTTCTGGTTACCCCTACCCTGGTGCTGTTGTTAATGACCTACTCCCTAGCAGTTAAGATCCAGCATGTTCCAATTGCATTGCTTGATTATGACCAGAGTGCTACATCCAGGGAATTCATACACCAGATCACTGCCGGGGACGATCTAGATTTGTATCAAAATGCTGTTTCTATGGCGGAGATTGAAGATCTCCTTGTGAAAGGGAGGATCAAGGCTGCCATTATCATTGGCCCTGAATTTAGCGAAGATCTATTAGCCATGCGGGGCTTATCCCTCCAAATCATTATTGATGGAACAGAACCTGAAACGGGTGGATTTGCTGTAGATCATATTGGATGGCGAGCCGAAGCTTTCGCCAATGACATTCTGGCAGACCAGATCCTGGTGAATGGAATATCGCTGGACTCCCTGGAACCGATCGACCTCCGGATCCGATCCTGGTACAACCCCAGCCTTGAACCCCTGGTTGACATCGTTCCTGGTTTACTCTCCATCGTGTTAGGTTTCCCTGCTTTTTCAGTTGCACTGACCCTCGCTAGAGAACACGAGCACAGCACTATGGAGCAGCTCTTAGCAACCCCCGTCAGGCGAATCGAACTACTTCTAGGCAAGATGATTCCGTATATCCTTGCTGGTCTCGTAAACGTGATTGTGATCCCAGTGATTGCGATGGCCTGGTTCAATGTACCTTTCAACGGCAACTTTTTGGAGTTTTTATTACTATCCGCAATATTCCTTTTTGCTGAATTGAGCATGGGTATGGTCATTGGAGTCTTCATGAAATCTCAATCAGCTGCCCTGGCTTTATCCTTTCTGGTCGTATTATTCCCTGGCTTCTTCTTGACCGGAATCTTTTTCCCCATCGCTTCTCTACCCGAGATGGCAAGGATGGAATCCATGTTCCTGCCTGGGACACACTACGCCATCATAACAAGAGGTGTATTCCTCCCTGGAATCGGGATAGATACTTTATGGCCTTACGCGATTATGCTGATCGTCCTGGGATTAGCTTTCACCGGCACAGCAGCTTTATTTTTTAAGAAGAAGTTAGCATGAGGTTCCAAATTCATGATTAGAAGAATCCTGGCCCTGGTAAAAAAAGAATTTCTGCACTTGAAAGGAGATTGGTGGTTGCCCGCTTTCATGTTATTCGGCGGAGCTTTGGAATTATTGGCTATTGGATGGGCAACGTCTAGACCAATCACCAATCTACCATTGATGATCTGGGATATGGACAGAACCGCAGCCAGCAGGAATCTGGTGATCTCACTGGAGAACACAGGTGTGTTCGCGTTGACTGAACCTGCGAAATCAATGGAAACTATTGAGAACCTGATGGACCGGGGAGAGATAAATGCAGCAGTAATTATTCCACACGGTTTTTCCAATGAAATCGAAACTATTGGAGGGCATCCTGTTCTGCAGGTGATCCTAAACGGCGCTGAAAGCATTCCGGCCAGGGAAGCTCTCCGGGCTGTAGAAGGTGTCGTCAGATCCCTTGACGAAAAGATCACAATCGATCACTTGGGGATCGACCCTGATCTTTTTAAAGGATTTGATTTTAGCTTGAGAGTCTGGTTTAACGAGGCTTTGAACGAAGCCTATTACACCACCCCTGCTGAGCTCGCATTAATGCTTGAGTTTACAATCCTGATCTTTGCCGCATTGACATTTTCCAGGGAAAGGGAATTTGGCACACTAGAGCAGCTCCTGGTCATGCCATTTTCCTCGATCGAGATCATCATCGGCAAGTCCATCCCGGTCATTCTGGTTGGTATGTTTGATTTCACTTTGATGTTAGGTGTTGTTCATTTCGCATTTAATGTACCCATTAGAGGATCAGGTCTCCTTTTATTTGGCCTCGCTTTTATGTACACTCTGGTTGAATTAGGTAAAGGAATGGCAATCTCAGTCTTTTCAAAGAGCCAGCATCAGGCGTTCTTACTGGTTTTCATGGTTGGTATGATTGATTTCCTTTTTACCGGATATGCTGCGCCCGTGGAATCAATGCCCAAGATCATTCAGTACCTGGCTTATTTAGTTCCCGCTCACCATTGGCTTAATATCATGCGCGGCATCACATTAAAAGGATCCACATTCTTGGATCTCCTGCCTAGTATCCTCATCCTCCTGGCGCTGGGGTTAGTGATAGGTTTCTTTTCATTGCGATACATTAGAAAGGCTTTAGATTAGTTATGAAAGAAAATTGCATCACCATCCAGACATCTGGACTGGTAAAGAAATTCGGTGACTTTACAGCAGTCAACCAGGTCTCTTTTACTGTCAAAAAAGGCGAGATCTTCG
>CAYORF010000164.1:0-4643 GCA_964406305.1 uncultured Anaerolineales bacterium
CTCCAAGGAGCTCCAGGGCGCTGTGGTAGGCAAAGACACCATCTGGTCGGGAAGCTGCTGCCACCAGAAAAGGATCTGGATTAACGCTGTCGGCTGTAGCACCAGAGGGAACAACAGTATAAAGTTCCCTGCCCAGGCTTTTTAGCCTACCTGCAGCCAGATGATACTTAAGTTTTTCTATTGCACTGGATTTCTTACCAGATGGCGCCAGGTATCGGACCGCTTCCTCCAGAGAGAAAACCGGGTGCGTATCAAAAAAGTCGTTAGTTAGTTTACGTTTTGTGTTCATATGGGGGGTATTGTCCCCTTCAACTACACAAACTGTCAAGTGATTTCATTGATTTATGACTTTTTACCAGATGTTGAAAAGGGTATTCATAGTTAAAATTCTCACGGCAATTGGTCATTTTGTCATTAAACTTAAATCTTCTAAAAGAAAACGTTGCTTATAAACAGGCCGATATTGTATCGCCGATCATGCTCTGGTTTGTCAGTCGTGTATGTAAAACCTTGCCCAAAAGAATAGGATGTACATACAATTTGCACGATACTTATTCAAAGTACAGGTACGAATAAAATTATCAGCATAAAAATGAACTAACGCCATGTTTAAATAATTACCCTGCGAAATGTAAACCGACAAGATTATTTTGTGTAAATATTTCCAAGTATGCTGTTATTTTATTGATGCCCAATTTTCAATCTGCAAGCGGGGAATTCGTTTGAATTCCTTCTCGTTATTAGTAACCAGAATAGTCCCTAAGCTCAGTGCATGAGCCGCAATTAGTGTATCCAGCGGACCAATGGGTGTGCCCTGGCTCTCAAGTAACGTTCGGATTGCCCCATAGGTAATAGCGGCTGGTGTATCAAAAGGGACAACTTCAAGAGGAAACAAAAATTGATCAAGAGCTTTTGTGTTCCTCTTTCTTTGTTTGCTTTTTTCGACACCGAACCACAACTCGGCTACCGTGATTGATGAGATTCCGATCTCCCCCGCGCTGTGTTCTCGAAACCGCTTAAGGGTCTGGGGGGAGCTCTGGCGAATCGTATAAATACAGATGTTGGTATCCAGTAAATATTTCATTGGAATAAATCTTCTCTATCTTCTTGTTCAGGTTGATCCCTACTTTCCATAAAATCCTTTGAAAATTGATCCAGGCTATCTTCGAGGGATTGCCAGGGATCAACTTGCGGCAGCAGAACCACTACGTTCCCAAGTTGCTTGATGTAGACAATATCTCCCTCAAACTGGAATTCCTTCGGTAGGCGTACGGCTTGACTACCGCCGTTTCTAAACAATTTTGCTGTTTTCATCAAGGCCTCCTATAATCCAAAGAAGTATATACTTATAGTATATACTATCATTTCTATTAGCCCTGTCAAGGAGTTGCGGACCGCTGGGGCAGGGGGATCTTTAGAAGAAACCAATGCTCATGAACAGGACCAGGCCCGGGACACCGATAATGATCAGGGATGCCAGTACGATGACCATGGTATTGATCAGGACCGCTTTGGCCTTGGCCTGCCCGCCGATTTCCATGATGCGGTTGGACAGTCTTTGGCGCAGCATGCGAGCCATTGTTTTCATAGCGTTTACCTGGACCTCGCCACCAATCTGGCTTTGTTTGATGAGCCCCAGGAACTCCTTGAGCTGTCCCGGCGCCGGCACGGAATCCAACACGTCATCAATGATCTTGTCGATCGGCTTGCTGGTCTGCAAACCCGAAGACACCGTGTCGCAGATCATTCCAAACAAACCAAAATCTCTCGTCTGAGGTAGGGCGTCACTCAGGCTGGTACCAGTGTTCAGCAGGTTGACCAGTTGTTTCAAACCGAAACCCATCTCGTCCTGGATACGCCCCCGTCGTTTTTTGATGGCTTTCTGGATGGACCTGGCCGGCAAAGCGAACCCATATAAAAGGCCGCCCGTTACCATTCCCGCAGTCACGAGATAACCAGGGTCGAGAAAATATCCCAGAACGCCCGCAAGGATGGCATATATCACCGATGAATAGATCCTGCGAGCATAATATTCTTCGGGGGTTTTATAAAGAAAGCCTGATTTTCTAAGCAGTCCATGAAGGTCCCCCTTTTCACTGTCAATGGCTCTTCCCATATCAGCAGCCATAGCAGATAACACTTGGGCTTCTGCAATGTTACCGATGCGGATCCTGCCATCTTCTTCGATTACCCTGTTTCCCATCACGCTGGGAACGGCGAATGCCGCGATGATCAAGAATATACCGAGTCCAAATAGGCCAGACAAAATAACCAGGGTAGTAGTTCCTAAGAATGCCATATTATTCTTCTACTCCCAGGTCCATAACTTGATTTACTTGATTGAGCATTCGCTCTCCAATCACAACTCCTGCAAATGCAAGGAAGAACGATCCCATCATGGTGCTCTCTCCCCAGAAGCTGGAGTAAAAGCGAGCGTAGTCCAGGGAAGTAAACCGCATCAATGCTGCCAGCACGATGGGTGCCACTGCCAGGATCCCCATTTGGGTCCGGACCCCGGTCAACTCCGCGGTGACCTTCTTTCTAGTGGCCGCATTTTCCCGGATTGTTTCTGTAAGCGGTTCAAGAACCTCTCCCAGAGGCCGATCAGCGCCATATTGTTCCCAGCCTACCAGTGTACTGACCAATATATTCAACATGGGAGATTGCCGGCGCTGTTGAATGGAGAAGAAAGCCTTATCCAGACTTTCCCCCCGGACCAATCGCCTGGCAACCATGACTGGCGCATATTGAGCTGCGTTGGATATGGCCCCATGAGTTGTTCTGCCGCTGTGCTGCGCTCCTACTGCCATAGAAGCTGCGGTGTCAGCCAATCCCTCTTCATATAGCTTGTCGCGCCTCATAAACAACCAGCGAACATAGAGAAGGAATACAACCTGGGCTGCAAAAACAGGTGCCGGCCGAAACTTGAGAACAAAGTGTCCAGGGGGACAGTCCCAGGAGTAAACAGTGGCCGGCTGGCGCAGTGTTCAGTAATCAGTATTGAAGCGATAGGCCTTAATCTGTTTACTGGTTACCCCTCTGGAGCCACAGGGTTGTGTCGTATGAGCGATGAAAAATTCTAGCTACCTGGATCAAAAAGGTTTGGACCGTAAGAGGGTAAATATTCTCAAGCGATCAGTACCTCCTGTGATAAAAGTGTCCGACCGTCGGACACTAATTGTTCGTGCTATAGTTTTTGTATTCTCGCTCAATAGTATGTTGGAGAGGGCGTTTCCTACGGCACTGTCCATTCCTGATGGCCGGAGATCGATACATTGTTCTCGTACCGCAGCCTGCAATGCGGCTTAATACGAAGCTTGTCCGGTTAACGGACAAACTTTATTTGATTGCCAGGCTTAATAATTATGGCCAAAAAAGGTTATCTGTAATGGCCTAAAAGATTTCAACAGCGGCGATGTTATGACCCTGGCACATAGTTGAAGTCGCGGGATAAAGGGGAAAAAGCAAAAATGGCTAATAGTTAACTATTGATTGGGCAAGCTTGTCCGTCAAACGGACAAGCTCCACACGATGATAAAAGCGACCTGTTCGATGGAGGGGAGTTCAGATGAAAGGTTACTGTCCCTACTGTAAAGCCGAGCTGGTTCCTGAGCCGAGAAGAAAGAAAAAATACCCGGAATGCAGTCAAACCGTGTATGTACGAGATAGAAACTACTACTGCATGAATGAGGATGGAGAGGTAGCGTTCTGGAGCCACTGGGTTGTGGCGTGTGGGCGGGGAGAGGTTCTGGCTGCTTGGATCGGAAGGGTTTGGACCGTAAGAGGGTAAATATTCTCAAGCGATTAGTATCTCCTGTGATAAAAATGTCCGCTTAGCGGACACTAATAAGTTGAAATTACGTAATTCCAATTTCTACAAGAGTAGGTAACCGATGTGGGTAACTACTCTTTTTTATAGTCAAACATCAAAACAATGGGAATAATTTATGTTTGAATATGACTGGGTAAAAATAATTTAAATGAAATGGAAGTAGAATTAATAATTAAAAGGGATAAATATGAAACAAGATAGACAAGAATTAAGATAAAAAGAATTAAAAATAATAAAATGAAAAACGAATCATTACCCAATAAATCAAGATAATTAATGTAAATATTTCAAGGGTTAATGATTAAAAGATATATATATGATACAAGCTGTTTTTTTTGATGTTTTTCTAGGGGGTGGGCCGAGAGGGATAAATTTAAAAACCTTGGACCAATTTTGAAAATTATTTTCCAAGCATTTTGAAATGGTAGGAACCCTAACCAAAGAGCAGGAAAAAGCCGTGGAATTACTACTGGTGTTTGTAGCGGGGTCTTTATTCGAACTATTCTTAGGCCTTTTTTTGGTTGGCGATCACGTTGCAGGCCCGATCGGGAAAAACCGGCCGGGACTCTTCCTGGGGTTGCTATAATTTTTGTATTCTCGCTCAATAGTATGTTGGAGAGGGATCGTTTCCTACGGCACTGTCCATTCCCGATGACCGGAGATCGATACATTGTTCTCGTACCACAGCCTGCAATGCTGCTTAATACTAAGCTTGTCCGTTTGACGGACAAGCTTCATATGATGATAAAAGCGACCTGCTCGATGGAGGGGTGTTCAGATGAAAGGTTACTGTCCCTACTGTAAAGCCGAG
>CAYORF010000165.1:0-4490 GCA_964406305.1 uncultured Anaerolineales bacterium
CCGGTACATTCTTGGTGCAATCTACTGGTACATTTTAGCCTGCAAACTGACACTTGGGCAATTCAAGAACAAGCGCTGAAAAGAGATTCCACCCCCAACAAAAAAGTCGGTGCTTTTCTACTCTCCTTTGTTCCGATTGGTGGAATTTATTCTTTTCTACATGCCTCGCGTACGATTATTCGCAAAGATCGTTTATCTAATTTGACCATCTCCAGTGTTTTTGCAGTTCTATTGATGTCGGTAATGCTCTTTTCATCCAAGGATGGCATCAACTACATCCTTACTGGTGAAGAACCACCCGAAGAAGAAGCGGCAGTAGCAGTAATCCCCGATCCTTCCCCTACAGCCGTTGTCATCGAAGATACAGCCATCCCCCCCACACCAACAGTGCAAGTTTACCAGGGAGGTTGCAGAAATCCAAACTCGGTAATTCCGGACGAGGAAGGAGACACCATTACTGTCTGCGGAACAGTAACTAATTATGGTGAATTCGATTGTGAAACCTGCCCCAACAAATTTTATTCCTTTATCAAATTGGATGGAGGATTCCAGATCATCTCGTATAATTACCATTTTTCATTTGCTTTTCGTGATGAATGCATAGCAATTAAAGATAAAGTGGAAGTTCTTGGCGACGAGGCTATCTTTCTGTACAACGATGGAGAAGAGTGTGTTCTAAACGACGAAGGCAAGCTGGTTTGTGAAGAGAATACGTATTTCCAGGAATACGAAGCCTGTAGATAAACTCAGGTTTATGAACGAATTCAAATAATCACCCGGTTTCCTACATAAGATGGAAACCGGTTTCATTTAATTATGAGGGATCCAATATGAAAGAATATGACGTCGTGATTATTGGGGGAGCAATCGCTGGACCAGTAGCCGCAAAATTCTGTGCTAAACAGAATCTCAAAACTCTCCTGGTTGAGCAGTTTGAAGTACCCCGTGAAAAACCATGTTCAGGTATCCAGTTCCCTTATTTTGAAAAAATCATTGGAGATCAAATCCCACTAGAACGCTTATGCACTCATGTTCTCAACAAGACCGAGATGCGTTTTCCAAATGGCAAGGTTTTTCAAGGTGATTTCCCCATGATAAATTTTATGAGGGACACATTTGATGAATGGCTCTGTCTATTAGCCCAATCGTACGGTGCCGATTTCCAAGATGCTACAAAATTTAAGAAATTTGAAGAGAACGAAAAAGGTATTCAGGTAATGCTGGAAGGCAAAACTGGTCCCGGAACCATCCAGACAAAATACCTTGTTGATGCTAGCGGCATGAGACCGGTGGTCCGCCAGCAGCTCCGAACTGATACCGGCTTTCAAAAAGGGAGCAGCGGAGCAGCCCTGAATTATTACTTCACGGCAGACGGCGATCTGGAGTATAACAAACTATATCAATTTTGGAACATCGATTACAACAATATGATGTTCGCTTGGATCTATAACAAAACTCTCGCAGACGGAAAGGATTATTGGGTCGTTGGAACTGGCTATGATAAGGACATCACAAAACACCTTGATGCCTTTTTTGATCATGTCAAAGACTTGTATAATTTGAAAAATGTCCAGGTGGTTAAGAAAGAAGGTTATAGCAGCAACATGGTCATGGATGGAATAAGCCGCATCTGGCTTGGCGAACGAAATTTCCTAATGGTTGGTGACGCAGCCGGATTGATCGATCTGACGAGGGGTGTAGGTATGGACGCGGCAGCATTAAGTGGACGACTGGCTGCCAAAGCCATCGGGAAAGCAATAAAGACAGGAAAACCTGTTATTGAGATCTATGGAAATCTAATGAGACGATTGCTCAAACAGACCAGCGAAAATCAAGAGCGCGGTATTATGTCTTTCCAGAATAATGAAGAGCTGCAGGAATACATGGATCGTAGCGTGATGAAGATGGGATTGAATATGCTTGTTCAAACTCGACTAAATAAACTTCGCAGTCCAGAAAAACAAGTCATGATCCCCTGAATGATCAGAACCACCCTCTGGCCTTGATATGATAAACGGATTGACTGACCCCGATTCTTTAAGAGCAGATCAATACAAAGACTCCTCAAACCTGTACGCCAGGGCTGGTCTGCATCAGTGCTTTAGTACTAATCCGGTTGGGTGGCACACCTGGGTTTTTGATCAATTTAATTTTCCCGAAGATTGCAAGCTCCTCGAAGTTGGCTCCGGACCAGGTTATCTTTGGCAGAAAAATAAGAATAGACTTCAAACAAGTTGGGATATCAGTCTTTCTGACATTTCTATCGGTATGCTGGAAGAAGCCAGAACAGCTTTAGGAAGCACCACGTTTTATCGATATTTCGTCCTTGACGCCTGTAATATTCCCTTCCCTGAAAATGAATTTGACACCATAATCGCCAATCACATGCTATATCATCTTCCGGATATTCCTGCTGCTTTGAAAGAGATCAAACGCGTGCTAAAACCCAGTGGTTGCCTATACGCAGCTACTAACGGCCCAGCTCATTTGCAAGAAATCAAGGCTTGGAAATCACAGTTCTTCCCAGATCTAGAAATACCTGATTGGAGTACGCCTACTCTTAGATTCAGCATGGAAAATGGAGAAAATCTGCTTAGTCAGGATTTCAATCATTTCCATTTCTTAGAATATCCTGACAGTCTGCTAGTGGACCAGGTTGAACCAATTATCCGCTATATTCGGTCTTATACAAAACTAGAGGAAAGCGATACTCGAACCACAGCGCTCTGTGATTTTCTCCAAAGGAAAATCACAGAAAATGGCTCAATTCGAATCACAAAAGAAAGTGGGATGTTTGTAGCCGTTAAATATTGAACCGGATGTTAAGGATATCTCCATCCTGGACAATATAATCCTTGCCTTCCAGACGAGTTTTCCCGAGTTTTTTCACTTCCCCCAAAGAACCCGCTTCGATCAAATCCTGATAACTTACCACTTCTGCCCGAATGAATCCTCTGGCAAGATCCGAGTGAATGGTCCCAGCAGCTTCAACAGCTGTAGCCCCTTGCGTAATTGTCCAGGCCCTGACCTCATCTTCACCAACTGTAAAAAAGGATTGTAATCCCAGTAATTCATAATTCAAACGGATCATGCGATTCAAGCCCGGCTCAATGATTCCGTATTCATGCATGAAAAGATCTGCGTCATCCTCGGTAAGCTGAGCAATTTCCATCTCCAGGGCGCCGTGCAGGCAAACAATATCACCATTCTCATTTTTACCGATTGAAAAATCCGCTGGATCTTCGCTACCGTCATCACCAACATTTAAAGCAATCAATTCTGGTTTTGCGGTTAGGAATTGGAACCCGCGAGTGATCTTCTCTTCCGCTGGAGAGAATTCCATAGATCGGATAGGCTGTTCATTCTCAAGAGTTACTTTGATCCGGGTTAGGACATCAAATTCGGACTGGTCTGCAGATCGCTCGGGGTACGTTCCTTTCCGATCCAAATCATGACTAAGTCGCTCCAACCGCCGTTCAACTATCTGCAGGTCAGAGATCAGGAATTCGAATTCCAGGGCTGAGAGATCACGAATGGCGTCCACATTGCCATCTGGATGAGGAATGCGGTCATCTTCAAATGCCCGGACCACGTGTAATATCGCATCACTTTGAGAAATAGCATTTAGCAACTGCCCACTTAGCGATCCATCCTGGCCGGAGCCAATTTTCAAACCAGCCACATCATTGTATTGAACCCTGGCGTAGGTGGTCTTCTCGGGATTGAACATTTCGCTTAATTTATCCACTCTGGGATCTGGCACTTCCACGATTGCTGTGTGCACTTCCACCTGGCCAGAACTGGTGACAGCGGTCTCTTCCTGGCTCTTAGTTAAAGCGTTGAATATGGTTGTTTTAGTACTATTTGGCAATCCCACAATCCCGATCTGCATATTATTTTTTACCTTTGGTTCTTTTATCTATTTACACGACACAGCAGAGCCAAGACTTCAGCTCTGCCGGACGGCATTTTAACACATAGAAAGACATTTGGCAAACACAATTATTGAAGAATGGTTCAGGGTGCCAGATTACCAGGTAGCTATTTAGCAGCCAGCTCCATTTGTTACTCCATAATTATCTAGGAGTTAACTCCTAGATAATTGTAATAACCTTCCATGGAAAATATAGCTTCTGACTTTTTGTCAGTCGCCCACTCAATATCACTTGTCTTGTTATCAGACACTCAATATAAACACCTGATCTTTAATCAGACGCCGGCCAATTTTTGTGAGGTATCCCACACCTTCAAGGGGCGAAATTTGATCTTAAAACAATACTTCCAGGTGTTTTTGACCTGGAAGTAATATATCTCAAATTAATTGCACCCGGAAGGCAAAAATCATCAAATTTGCATCCCTATCCACTATAAACATATAAGTAGATATCAGGCAAAAATGCCCGATAATTACCGTTATTCGGTCATTATTGCCCGCTATCACTGGGTTAGATCGAAAAATATGTCTAAGTTTTGTTTTCCTGAAGATCTAT
>CAYORF010000166.1:0-4237 GCA_964406305.1 uncultured Anaerolineales bacterium
GGCCTTATTAGCTAAATTTGTTGTTTACCCTTGACACTGTTATTCATCGGTAGGTTTTCTGGATGTGATTACCTTATAGAAAGGCGCTATCAGTAGTTATGAGGTTCCGCGACTGTGTGATGCCTTTCAACTGTCAAAAATTATTCAGATAATTCCTAAGAGCTTTCTCATAGGAGCTCTTCCGCAGAAAGATACTTCGAGAAGAGCTTTCCCTCCAAATCATAGGCGATACCAAAATGCGTTCAATTTTCTTGAAGATCTTATAAGATCGGCCATCTCTTATGACCTCGTCATACCGAGCGGCAAAGGGCTTGGTAAGTATATATCTCGAGCGCTGTTTTTCGATGTAGCCAGCCTTGGACAGGCGCAAAAGCCCGCCACGTAGTTCCTCGAAAGAGAAGACCGCATGATTTATATAATCACCTGCCGCAATGATATCCCTTAATTCTGCGCCCTTCAGAGCGGTAGCAAATATTATGGTGTATAGGAGCCAGACATCAGATGGAGTAAATTCAATTTGTGCCCTATTCATTTTCCATATCACTCGACAACTTAAGAAATCTCTATTGCACCTTGAATGTCATAAGGTTAATGTACAGAAACCTAACGTTAATTATCTTTCAAATGCAGGATAAGAGAATAAGTATTTATCTTCCATTGATTTTGATAACTAATCTTAACTCAACCAGAACAACATTATCTTCTCCTATTCCTTCATCTCTTTCGATAAATAGAGGACCAAATTAATTATTAACTTCGGGAGTTGGCGTAGGTGTGGGAGTCCATGTGGGCGTCCAGGTGGGCCCGCTATATGGTGTGGCGCTCGGTGGGGGAACTGGAGTAGAGCTTGGTTCGGGCGCAACGGAAGAACAGTAGACTAAAAATTCAAGCGACAGGTCCTCAATGATTACCCCGGGATCCTCAAGTTCCTCAACAAGGAAGTCCAGGGTCATTAAATTGGATTCCTCTCTCCGCCCACCCCGGCTGGAACGACCAGATTCTCCGGTCTGCGGTGATCCAAATGCACTGGGTCGAATCCAGGGGCAGCCGCTGAGCATGTCAAAAGGATTAAGCTTCAAGAAAAATAGATCACTTCCCCACCGACCCTCTTTTTCCAGATTCCCTACCAGGAGCAGCTGGCCGTCAGGTTGGTCCGCACCTCCGATCAGCATCCCTTCGCGCTCCCCATCCCCAAACAATAAATCAGGGGTCTCATCACCAGTATATCTGGGTATAACCATCCTTAGGAAAGTACCATCTATAGGGCTATACAAGCGAACGGTTGATCCCAATACATAGGAATTATTATCCAGGTAGATGTATGAAAAATCCCTCTGAGTAGCATTACCTGGAAATATGGGTTCATTGTCGGAAATATGTAGATTTGCAAGCCAGATATTGTAGATCCCTGGTGCTTCCCCCTCTACGGCGGTGAGTATTATTGGCCTCTTGGATCCGTAACCTGTGACGAGATAGACTGGATCGGGTGGCAGCACCAAATCCTTCAGTTTCTCATTACCGTCCATGGCGCTGACATTCTCACTATAAGGGCCTGGCTCGTATTCAAACTCTCTGTACTGAAAACCATAGCTGTATATATCATGCACGCGGAAGACATAGACCTTGTTGGGTAGGTACCAGTGATACCAGTCCTGGTATTTCCCGGCAATGTCGCTGTATTGCTGGCGGATCAGGTCACCGGCGGGATTAAAAAAGGAAACCACACCGGATCGATCCATTACTGCGATTTCGTTATTTAGATAGGAGATATTTGGCTGCAGATTCCCGAATCCCAGAGGTTTATCCCTTCCCTCTTCAATCACCACATCCACGGCCCGAATCAGTTTCCCATCAAAATCGAAAATCGAATAAGACTCCCTTTCCAGCGCCAGGATCCTTCCTACTGGCATGACAATGACTTTGACAGGATCCATTCCAATCAGGCTTTTCTGCCAGATGAGCTCTCCTCTGGGGCCGAAGCGCAGCAAAAAGGGTTCTTCCTTGTAGGCACCTGTCTGGTTTTTCCCGTACATCAGGTAGCTTCCATCAGGTAGGGTTTGGAGGCTGATCGCCCGGGCATCCTCGACCATCACCAGCCATTGATCCAGCGCCACGTCTCCTTGTAAAACCTGCTGCTCTTCAAGCCATTCCGGAGTTGTTGTGTGTGTATGAGATGGCTGGGGAGACCACAACGCTGTGGGAGTAGCCGTGTTCGCTTCGGTTGGATATGCAGTCCAGGTGGGAGGTAGGGAAATAGGGGAATTGGGTTGCGTGATTGGAGTTGAATTATCAGTGCAGGCCCCCACCAGTAAGCAAAACATTAACAATTGGAATTTGCCTGGAAGACTTCTATGCATGTCAATTCTCCAGCTTAAAATTGATATTAATCGGAGTATAGCATAAGAAAAAATCCACCCTTATTGATGGATTTTGTAGTGGACGTTGGTGGACAGATACCGAAACGTTTTCTAACACATTTTTCTTAATCACTGTCTGAATTGTACCAAATATTGACCGAGCTAACGGATTAGCTTCGCGTAACATCCTGAGTGATAACGAAGGGTTGCGAAGCACCCTACCCTTCGGGTATAGGGCACCCGCGGCCGGGCTTTGACTTGATGTTCCTTTATCCCAAAACATCCACCTTTACCGGCTGTCGGGTGGAGCGGGGGTTAGGTGACGCAGAGATCCAAACTAGAGAAATGGGCAGCGATAAATTCCTTAAACCTGGATTGTTCTTTGCAGGCAGCAGTACTGATTTAGGATTAGGGTACTAGCCTAGGTACGATAATTATCCATGACCGGCCTCCGTTCTCTGTTTTCACCAGCGCAATTTCATCATCATTCCTGGCTACAGCCCAGCCGTGATGCGCATCGATAAAGTTGAATTGTCCTTCCCAGGTAACATCGTTGATATTTGTCCAGGTCTTGCCACCATCGTCCGTCCAGTGGATCTCCTCCCCAAGCATCCATCCCGAACTCTGGTTGAGGAGATGCAGGCGCCCACTTGGCGCGGGGAATGATTCCCAATTCATTCCACCGTCTTGGGTCGAGTAGAGAAAGTTACCGTATATCCATTCATTAGCAGGGGATCCGGCGTCACGCAACATGCGGCATTCAACTATAAGAGCCACCTCGAGCTTTGAAAATGCGTGTGGGAAGACCGTCCCGCAATCGAAATCAGAGATGGATGGATCGGAGATTGAAGGATCTTCAGGTTCCGGAAGATCTTGGAATTGCCATGTCGTTCCGCCATCTTGGGTCCATCTGATGTAGAGCGGGCTATACCAGCCTAAACGGCTGATAGTCATCAACCCCGTTGTTGAATCTCCAAAGGCAAGATCACAACAATCATATGATCCTGACGGTGTACCAAGATTATCGAAGACGATTTCCCAGGAGTCACCTCCATCCCTCGTCATGTATATCCCTTGATACCCTGCTCCTGCCCCGGGGTGTCCGTAGACGGCGAACCATCCATGCATGGGATTGATGAAATCTATAAAACGGCCGTAACCGACTCCCATACCTCCCGGTGGTAACTTGCTCATTTGCCAGGTCGCCCCACCATCGTCGGTGGACAGCATGATCTTTGCCGTGAAGGCACTGAAGACATCTTGGGGCCACTCTTTATCGACGCGCAGAGTGGAAATCCAGGCCCGGCGTTCATCCAGGAAAAAGCCTTCCCCAAGCCGGGGAAAATAAAATTCATTCTGCCCAATAAGGGCTGACCAGCTTTCAAAAGGGGGGGTGACATCCCGCCAGGTAGTGCCCCCGTCCGACGTATGAAGAACGAGGACATTGTCCCCACTCGAAGCAAACGCCCAACCCGAAGTTTCACTGGTCATGTGGATTTCAGTGATATCAGGAAATATTGCTGAGGGATCAGGTGTGTTGGGGGGACCAATTTCAATTGTTGGTATTGCCGTGGTTGATGCGGCTGCGGTGGCCGATAGGACTGCCGTTTCAGTGAGGATTGTAGTCTCTGTAGGAGAGATTGTGCGAGTGAAGTTCGGGGTTGGGAAGTCTTCTGGCGTAGTTGTGTTTATACTCGGCGTGTGAGCTATGCATCCCGATACGAATAGCACCAAAAGTATGACAAGTGAAAATTGTGTTTTCATCGGATCACCTTCTCTCCCTAAAAATTCCTCTCTACTCCGCGGCACCTAACCGATGAGCTTTACGGAGTACCCTGTATGGGTTGCGAAGCATCTACCCTACGGGTAAAGGACACCCG
>CAYORF010000167.1:0-4206 GCA_964406305.1 uncultured Anaerolineales bacterium
GGTGGTACATTCTTGCCGAAATTAGATGGTACATTTACGTGTGCTAATTGACAAGCCGACTTAGCCTTCGGCTTAGAGTCTTCGTCGTTATGTTCTTTTGTGATGATGTAAGTATAATGAACCTGGTTCTGCATAGCCGGCTAAGCGGCTGAGCAGTAGTCCGTTAGCCTGCCTTACCGCATAATCATTGGTAAATATCCAAAGGTGAGATAGCTATGTCAAAATACAAATGGGAAGTAACATTAGATGGTAGTTTGCACCAAATTGAATTTAGGCTTAATGATTTAACAAATAAACGGTCTATATTTGTTAATGGTACTCAGATTGAGTTGCCAAAGGTACAAAGAAAGATTCAGTGGGACACCGGTACAAAACACATATTCCAAGTTGCTAGTCACGATGCCATAATTGCAACCCGTTCATCGAGATTCAAATTTGAGCCAAATCTCTATATTGACAAGATGAACGTTGACACCAATTTCGCAATAGACTTTGAGGATCAAACAGAAGACCAAGAAGAGGCTATTCAAGCTCGACGAAAGGGAGTATCAATTTTCTACTTAGTAGCTGGCGCTGTTTTACTAGTGGTTAATATATGGATGCTTCTATCACTTGGAAGACACTTCCCATTTCTTGCAATTCTTGGACCAGCCCTCATAGTTATGGCTGTTTATTATATGGTTTTCTCAGAAGATCCCTGGGGTTTGCCCAAGCCAATCCCATTTCGTCTCATACTCATGTTCATCTTGGCATTTGGTTTGGGGATAGCTAACTGGTGGGCTACAAAAAGTGGTTGGTATTTCTATATGTTCTGGTCAGGCTAACCCACGCTCCGCCCGACAGCCGGTTAAGGTGGGCGTTTTGGGATGTTGGATCGTCAAAACAAGACTCGGCTGCGGGTGAGCTCATCCGTTAGCCCGCTATCCTCATTACTTTATTCGAGATAACAAATAAAAAAGGAGACCTTTTATATGGATGCGCTTACCATGGAGGAGCTAAAAACCTTTATAACCAGAAGTCCTGGCTGGCATATTTCGCTGTTTATGCCCACTCATCAGGCTGGTCGAGAAACTGGACAGGATCCAATTCGCTTCACGAATTTGCTTCGAGAGGTCGAGGATCGCTTGCTTGCCAAGGGTTTGCACTCCTCGAATGTGGGGGAAATACTGAAGCCAGCTCAGCGTCTATTGCAGGAGTCTGACTTCTGGCAGCACCAGAGCCACGGCTTGGCGGTATTTATTGCGCCAGAAGAGTTTCATTCCTATCGCCTTCCTCTCCCGTTTGAAGAACTAGTGGTGATCTCTCACCGTTTTCATCTCAAACCGCTGCTTCCGTTCTTCACCAGTGACGGCCACTTTTACATCCTGGCTCTTAGCCAGAACCAGATCAGGTTGCTGGGAGCCACACGGCACACAGTGGATGAGATCGACCCAGAGAGTATGCCGGAAAGCATGGCCGAGGCACTTCAATATGAGCGCTTCGAGAGACAGGTACAGTCCCATTCCGCCATATCACAAGGAACGGCAGGTCGCTCGGCTACATTTCATGGGCATAGCATCAGTGATGAAGGCAAAGACAGGATTCTGCGTTGGTTTCATATGATTGACGATGAGTTACCCAGCCTGCTTATTGGCGAGCAATCCCCTATCGTGCTGGCCGGCGTCGATTATCTCTTCCCACTTTATACCGAGGCAAATACGTACCCTCATCTTTTGGACAAGGGAATTTCGGGCAACCCGGAGGAACTTGGAGTCGAAGAATTACACACCCGAGCCTGGGCTCTCGTACAGTCTTTCTTTATGCAAGCCCAAGAAAAAGCGGCTGCTCAGTACAGTCAATTGACCGGTACCGGACAAACCACCGCCGATGTGAAGGAGGCTGTTCTGGCAGCGCATCACGGGCGGGTGGACGTATTGTTTGTCGCCGTCGGCGTTCAGGTGTGGGGTAATTTTGACCCGGACACAAATATGGTTCACATCCACCAGTATCCTGAACCCGGTGACGAGGATCTGCTCGACCTGGCTGCTGTCCAGTCCATCCTGAAAGGGGGAAAGGTCTACGCTGTTGAACCAGAACAGGTGCCCGATCATGCTCTCCTTGTAGCAGTGTTTCGCTATTGAGATAGGGTGGTGAAATGGTCAAATAGATGGGAACCTCGCCTCCATCAGTACAATGGATTCTTCCCCTCCTTTTTTGGGTATCTCCCATTTTACAACCGAAGGGATGAAACCAAGACTGCCCGGACTTAGGGATGGAGAGCCTCAATTTGGGCAAGGAGCTGCCCGGGGCGAAAGGGCTTATCAAGGCAGGTATTTGCGCCAACATGCATATATTTATCTTTTGTATCTGCTTGGGATTTAGCGATGAGAATAATCACTGGAATGGATTCTATTTCCGGGTCTGCGCGCAGCTTTTGCAGGAACTGCACACCGTCTGTATCTGAAAAAGGGACATCCAACAGGATCAGGTTGGGGACTATCTGTTTTGCGGAGAGGAAGCCTGCTCTACCATCTGGTGAGAAGTGGACAGTATATCCTTTTTGAGCAAGAATGGACTGGAGAATTTTTTGGGTATGGGGATCGTTTTCAACAATGAGGATTTTCATACAAATACATTCCTGAAGTCTTTGTGTAATCGATAAACTAGTGATCTAGAGCGGAAAAATGCCTACTAAGTTTTCTGCTCTCCCCTGGTTCGTGAGGGGATGCTTCCCTATAATAAATATATGTCTAAGTAAAAGGAAAAGACCTAACATATTTGTTAAGTGGCACAATCCCAACCCTTTGTGAATGAAAGCATTGCTAGAATCTTCCACTCGCCAGCTGTTTTAGATTGCACAAGGGCAATTTCATTATTTGCAGTGATCTCTTGGGAGACAGATAAGTTTACAGAACTGATAGGCAAAACGCGCTCTTGCCAACGCATTCCCCGGGGATCACGTTGTTTTTTACTATTGTGGACTATGGGAAAGAATACCCAAAACCAACGGAATAGATTATTGGCCTAGAGATCAAATTGATAGCCAACTCCGCGCACGGTACGAATGATCTTGGGGAGATTGGGGTCTTTCTCAATAATCTTGCGCGGCCACTCTACACGGAAATGCACCTTGCCAATAATAAATCTTTCCGGATAGTAGGCGTTCACCTGAAAAACAAGGGGATCTTCAACACCCAGGAGTGGGCTGCCTAGTGGGACCAGTGGGGGCAAATACGTCGTGTCCAAAGATTACCAGCGGCTGCTGTAATCCGGGGATGGGTCCAAGGCTGTACTTGACGAGGACGACCAATCCATGTATACTCATTGTATATCCTTCGACTGGTTATAAAGAACGAGGTAATTCATATGAGAAAAAAGATCAATAAATGGGGGAATAGTCTTGGGCTGCGAATTCCGAAACTGATTGCTGCTGAAGTCGGGCTTGAGGAAGACTCCTTGGTAAACTTAACAATCGTCAATGGGTCTATTGTAATTTCTCCCGAGAGAGAGCTCCCACTAGAGCTCGAAGCGATGCTTAACCAGGTGACAGAAGAGAGTCTTCATGGCGAAGTGAACACAGGTCCCGCTATAGGTAGAGAAGCGTGGTAAAGAAGGACAGGGACTATATCCCTGAACGCGGGGATGCAATCTGGATCACGCTGGATCCCCAAGCAGGACATGAGCAGGCGGGAAGACGGCCCGCTGTTGTTCTGTCTCCCAAGGCATATAACGGCAAAGTAGGCTTATCCATTCTCTGTCCGATCACAAATCAGATCAAGGGTTATCCCTTTGAAGTAAGAATACCGCCTGGCTTGCCCGTTGAGGGAGTGATTCTGGCCGACCAGGTTAAGAATTTAGATTGGGAGATCCGGGATGCCGAGTTAATCTGTCGGCTGTCCAGAAGCACCATCGTTGAAGTGCTGGAAAAAATCAACGTGTTATTATCTTTTGAGGATTGAGACAAAGGCCTTCGTTCCTTGTAATAACGTATTAGTGTATTAATGAGGTGTGCTGGACCCTGAGAGGAAGCCACTGATAACCAATCCGTGCTACCTACCAGCAGATTTTGCCATTATCAATCTTAAATAATCACCATAGATTCATAAAAAATCTAATCGAATAATCATTGCTTGCAGCCTTTTTTATTTAATGTATAATACTTACGTAAACGATAATTTGCTTAATAATTTTTGATTGTTGATTAGATTTGATCTAAACTGAGAATAA
>CAYORF010000168.1:0-4192 GCA_964406305.1 uncultured Anaerolineales bacterium
TAGTTTAATAAACTATTATACGATAGAACAACTTCCGCCAGCGAAAGTTACAGCCAATCACTTGGTTGAATTCTGAGTCCAAAAAGGGATTTATTAGAAATATATTAAGGAAAGCGTCTTTTCTCTGAGAGTGTTGACGTGGTATGGCGGTCATGCTATGATTAAAGCGGAATTATTTATTGGCTTTGCCAAATGAAACACTTGGACTTATTTTGCCATTATATTTTTTGTTATCTGCCATAATGAATATTTATTTTATTATCAGGATTGAAAGACAGGCAGTCTAACTCTTTTTTGGCATCATATCTTCTCTTGAATAGGATTCATTTGGCGAGCACATTGATATAGTGGTCGCTGTTTTTATTTTAGGAGGGGAGTAATGAGTTTCGATTTTATTTCACGCATCGTAGGTATGATCGTTTTTGGATTGTTGGGGGGATATTTTGGCGTTGACCTGGCCAATATGACCACTATCACTATAGAAGAAGGCGCAGTTATTTTCGGATTGGTCGGGGCGTTATTCGGCTTGGTAATTACCCCCTTGATCACTACTCGACCGATTAAATCCTTGCGCTCTTTACTGAATCAGTTGGATTCTAGAACGCTAGGTTCCGGTTTGATTGGCTTATTCATCGGCCTGGTTATCGCGGCATTGATATCAATTCCTTTATCCAGGCTGCCATCTTTCCTGGGGGAAGTATTCCCTTTTATTGGGGTATTGCTATTCGGCTATATTGGCGTAGCGGTTTTTGTCTCCAGGCGGAATGATATTTTTTCCCTGTTCAGCGGCCGGGTTTTTCCCCTGTCAGAAAAGGGCAGCAGCAGTGAACCGGAGAGAGTCATCCTGGTGGATACCAGCGTGATCATTGATGGTAGGATCGCTGATATTGCCCAGACAGGGTTTCTGGTAGGTGAGCTGTTGATCCCCCGTTTCGTGTTGGATGAACTTCAGCACATTGCTGATTCTGCTGATAACCTCAGACGCCAGCGCGGAAGGCGCGGAATGGAGATCCTGGCTGATCTACAGGAATCTAAGACCATCCCGGTCCGTATCAGTGATATCGATGTTGAAGGTACCCGGGAAGTGGACAGCAAGTTGGTCATTCTGGCCCGGCAATTAAGCTGTCCTATCCTGACCAATGACTATAATCTCAACCGGGTCGCTGAAATTCAAGGTGTTCCGGTTCTGAACATCAATGAGCTGGCAAATTCTGTCAAAGCTGTCTTGCTCCCAGGTGAAGCTGTGGAAGTGAAGATAATACAGGAAGGCAAAGAACGCGGTCAGGGTGTGGGTTACCTGTCAGATGGCACCATGGTAGTGGTGGAAGATGGCAAGGATCACATGAATGAAGACATCCGGTTAACAGTTACCAAGGTGCTGCAAACTGCGGCAGGCAGAATGATCTTTGCCAAGCCTAACGAGGTTTAAAACCCTATCAGGGATACATCATGGAAATCAAAATCTACAACACCCTATCCAGGAAGAAAGAACCATTTAAGACGCTTGAACCGGGCAAAGTGTCCATGTATGTTTGCGGCCCTACAGTTTATGACAAGGCCCATGTTGGTCACGCCATGTCCGCCCTGGTATTTGACATTGTCCGCCGCTACCTGGAGTACCGCGGATTCGAGGTCAGGCATGTGACCAATTATACTGACGTGGATGACAAGATCATTCAGCGCGCTATGGTGGAAGGGGTGGATTCGATGGAAATCGCCCAGCGTTATATCGATGAATTCGATCGACACCTGAAGGATCTTAATATTTTGCCCGCAACCGTGTATCCTCGGGCAACTGAAGAAATGGACCGCATTATTGAAGGTGTGGCGATTCTGGTTGACAAAGATTATGCCTATCCCAAAGATGGAGATGTGTATTACAGGGTAAACAAATTCCCCGGCTATGGAAAATTGTCTGGCAGGAAGATCGATGATATGGAAGCTGGCTTCCGGATTGATGTAGATCAGCGTAAGGAACATCCCATGGATTTTGCGCTCTGGAAAGGTGCCAAAGCGGGAGAACCGAGCTGGCCCAGCCCCTGGGGCAACGGCCGGCCGGGATGGCATATTGAGTGCTCGGTGATGAGCCATACCTGCCTGGGTGAACAGATCGATATCCATGGCGGTGGAAATGACCTGATCTTCCCCCACCATGAAAACGAGATCGCCCAGACCGAAGCCATGTTCGGAAAGCAGTTCGCAACTTACTGGATGCATAACGGCATGATGCAGCTTTCCGGCGCCAAAATGTCCAAATCGGTCGGCAACTTGGTCACAATTGACAGTTTCCTCGAGAAATATGAACCTGCTGCTTTGCGGATGATGATCTTGAACTCAAGCTACCGAAGCCCGCTGACCTTTAACGAAGAAACCATTGAACACGCCCAAAAGGCGCTCAAGCGATTGAGGTCTGCTTTGAAACCAGCTCTACCAAAAGATGGCTGGAGTGACGCTGACCAATTAGAAGATCAGTCCATCCAGGCCAAGGAATCATTCCTGGCTGCCATGGATGATGACTTCAATACCGCCAGCGCTATGAGCTTTCTGTTTGATTTTGTAAAAGCCATTAATCAAGCCCGTGATGAAGGCGCTGATCAGGAATCTCTTGACAAAGCCCAGGCCTTGCTCAAGGAGCTGACTGGAGTTCTTGGATTGGATCTTTCCGTTCAGGAAGTACAGGGTGGGGAAGCGGAAGCTTTTATCGACCTTTTGATCGAGATCCGGAAAAAACTCCGGGAAGAAAAACATTGGGAGCTGTCGGACCTGGTGCGAGATAAGCTGGAAGAGCTGAACGTCACCTTGGAAGACACAGCCCAGGGTACAACCTGGCATTGGAAATAACCAGATCCAATTTGTGGAAATCTGGATTTATTCTCCCTGGTATATATAAATGAAAGAATGGATTTGGGGTAGAAACCCGGTATATGAAGTGTTAAGAGCGCGGCGGCGAAAATCCTACCAGCTGCGGATGGCCGAGGGCGTTAATACAGATGGCCGACTGGGAGAAGTTTTGCGCCTGGCGAAAGAGCAATCTATCCCGGTATCTCAGGTTCCCCGTGAGACTCTGAAGGGAATTAACAGCCACAACCAGGGCATAGCAGTTCAGGTAGATGAATTCAAGTATGTGGACTTGAAAATAAGTTTGGAGGCTGCCAGGAAACATAATGAAACTCCCCTAATCCTGCTTTTGGACACGTTAAAGGATCCTCAAAACTTGGGCACATTGATCCGCACAGCTGAACTGGTGGGTGTGCACGGATTGGTGCTGCCGTTTCGCCGGACAGCTACGGTAACTCCGGCAGTGGTGAACGCTTCTTCGGGAGCGAGTGAGTACTTGAATATCAGTCAGGCCAATCTGTCCCAGACCTTAGCGTACTTAAAGGAAGAGGGGCTCTGGGTAGTAGGATTGGAAGGCGGCGCTGAAGCCCAACCTCCTGACAAGGTAGATCTGAGTGGACCATTGGCTGTAGTTGTGGGCAGCGAAGCGGAAGGAATGCGCCGGCTTGTGAAGGATTCCTGCGATTTCTTACTGCAGCTTCCCATGCGCGGAAAAATCGATTCACTCAACGCTGCTGTGGCGGGATCGGTGGCGCTGTACTTAATCTGGCAGGCAAGGGGTTTTCAGGGGGCGCTGGACTGACCGGAAGTATTGACGATAGACCTAAAAGCTGATAAGATTTTGCTCTGTCGATGACGCCGGCTGTGCACTTGCCTCGCTTATTTCCATCTGATATAATGCCTTGGCTGGAAAGGGGAAAAAATGGCACTTGTGCCGACGTAGCTCAATCGGTAGAGCAGTCGTTTTGTAAGCGACAGGTCATGGGTTCGAGTCCCATCGTCGGCTCCTATTATCGAGCCAGGCTCGATAATAATTGAATATCTGGGCGAATACCGAAGTGGCCAAACGGGGCTGACTGTAAATCAGCTGGCAAACGCCTACGGAGGTTCGAATCCTTCTTCGCCCACCTTAACTGCGAGCTGCAGAAGTATTGTGCTTCTGGAGCTTGTAGTTGTGTGAGACGCCAGCCCTCGTAGCTCAGGGGTAGAGCGCATTCTTGGTAAGAATGAGGTCATGGGTTCAATTCCCATCGAGGGCTCTGGTGCTGGCACAAGAATCCTTTTTGAACATGTATTTCAAGGAGAGGAATTATGGCGAAAGAGAAATTTAAACGAACGAAACCGCACGTGAATG
>CAYORF010000169.1:0-4032 GCA_964406305.1 uncultured Anaerolineales bacterium
TCAATTCAACCTGCCAGTCAGCAGTATAGGTATAGCCCCACTTCGAGCCAACGGTAACTGACTCTTGATCAATATTTCTTTTTATCAACCAGGAACTAAGAAAAGCTTCCGCGCGCCCATATGATCGGGCCACATCAAAGTAGCGAATACCCGCATCCCAGGCAGCATCCAAAATTGTGTGTGTTTGTTTTTCCATACTTTCCACACCATAATTTCGTTTCAGGTCATCAGCATGTCCCAAATTAATATAACCTGGACGTCCTAGGGCTGCTAATCCCAGGCCAAGTGGAGTGACTGAAAAATGGTTCTTACTAAATTTTCTATTACGCATTCCCTCATTCAACTGAGTCTCCTTAATAAAAACTTTGATGTTAAGTTTGATTATAAATATTTAACCCGTTTGATACAATCGGAATTTGTTAAGAGAGAATATCAAAGAGAAAATCGCAGACTGATAAGTATTTTCTATTTTTTCCACCTCAACAGGTATTGAATATTAGTAAATGGATTGGAGAAATTTGCGTACTTAGTAAATTTCTTTTTTATGAATTATCAATCTTAACCTAATAGTTAATCCTTCGTGCAACTTTCCCTCTCAATATCTTGTATATCCCCATAGAAGAACTATCAAGCGGGAGTCATTCCGGCTTACGTGTTCACATTATAAGGAGTAAATCATGGCAGACATGTACGCGATCTTTGGCAGTTTGATCCTGGTCGGGATCTCTTATCCGGCCTTATTAACAACCTGGTGGCTGCTTTTCCCGGAACGAGTTGAAAAAGCTCGGATCCGGATCTCAGAAAAACCAAAAAAGAGTTTTGGCGTTGGCTTACTGGCAGGCAGCATCGCGGCTATCCCAGCAGTCGTCCTTTTCACACTCCCCTCTCAATTCACCCAGGTTCTGGGCTGGATCTGGCTGGTGTTGTTAATAGGCGCGGCCAGCCTGGGCGCAGCCGGAATCGCAGCTGAGATCGGCCTGCGCATGAATTGGAGGAATGATGGCAATTTTCAATCCTTGGGCGCCTTCATCCGTGGTGCAGCGATTCTTGAGCTGGCTTCCGCCTTTCCAATCATCGGCTGGCTTCTGATCATCCCGGTCGGAACCCTGGTATCGCTGGGCGGGGCAGTATACGCTATCTTCAAGAAGAAAGAAAAAGAAGAACCAACAGAGAAGGCCACTAAATAATGGACATCACTCGCCGAGATTTCCTCAAGGTGCTGGGTATTCTGGGCGCCGGTGCGGGAGCCGCTGCCGGCTGCTCTCCCTTGGCCAGCTATCTCCCAACCCAATCGGTTGGTTTTCCGGATCCTCTACAGATATCTTCGTCAGAGTGGCGAGCGCTAAACCGGCTCAGTTTCGGTCCAAGGCCTGAAGAACGTCAGCGGTTGGCGGAGATCGGACTGGGAAATTATTTGGAAGAGCAGCTCAACCCAGAAAATATTACGGATCACAAAACTAATCTGCTTCTGAGCCGCCTTGAAGTGCTTGAGATGGATGCCGATGCCCTCCGCAACCGGGGGGACAAGATCTTTGACAACTTCGATCCTGCTTTAGTGCTAGATGATTTCCGGCAAGCCACAACATTGCGGCAAGTGTATAGCAAAAAACAACTGGAAGAAGTTCTTGTGGAATTTTGGACCGATCATTTTAATATCTCGGTCCAAAAAGGCGATTGCTGGTTCCTGAAAATCGTAGATGATCGTGAAGTGATCCGCAAACATGCATTAGGAAACTTCCGGGAGTTGTTGGGCGCGTCAGCCCATTCCCCGGCCATGCTGGTTTACCTGGACAACCAGGAAAATCACAAAGACGCGCCCAACGAAAACTATGCCCGGGAACTATTAGAACTGCATTCCATGGGCGTTCAGGGCGGTTACAGCCAGGAAGATGTGATGGAACTTGCCCGCTGCCTAACCGGTTGGCGGATCAAAGAACATTTCTGGCGTGGTGAGTTGAAATTTGATCAGGATTCTCACACCCCTGGAGTAAAAACCGTGCTGGGAGAGACCATTCAATCTACCGGCGAAGGGGAAATAGATCAAGTCCTGGACATCTTGGTACAACACCCTGCCACTGCAGAAACTGTCTGCACAAAACTGGCCCGCCGCTTTTTGGCTGACGACCCACCCCGCGAGATCATCACGAAAGCCAGCCAGACCTTCATGGAGAGCCGGGGATATATCAAAGCTGTCCTGCGGATCATCTTGCTGGATGGTTTTCTACAAATCCAACAAGAAACTACCCATCTGAAATACAAACGCCCGGTGAACTACACGGTCTCAGCCTTACGAAGTTCAGGGGCCGACACCGATGGCAGCAAAGCCCTACAGCGCTATCTGAAAAGGATGGGGCAACCTCTGTATGACTGGCCCACACCGGACGGCTATCCTGATACCGCAGCTGCCTGGCAGGGCAACCTGCTTCCTCGCTGGCGTTTTGCCCTTGACTTGGTCCAGAACCGGATCAAGGGAACCAAGTTCGATCTGGAATCTTATCTGGTTGATATCCAGGCCGGGGATGCGAGGTTTTTTGTAGACAGAGTCGCCAACAATCTACTGGGAGGAAGTTTACCTCCTGGAATGGAAATTGAACTGCTCTCCACCCTGGAAGAAACACTGAGTAATAATCCCCGCCAAGCGGCAGAAGTGATGATAGCAGGTGTTCTGGCATCCCCTACCTTCCAATGGCGTTAATCCACCAAGAAAAGGAATCTTATGAATACGGAAATATCCATTCCAAAAAAACACCAATATCTGTTCTGGATCATCTTGGCAGCGTTTTCGACCTTCTTTGCCGAGGTGTTCTCCGGATCGGACATGTTCCCATTTTTCAATGCCTGGGGGATCCTGGTAGTAGTCCCGCTCTACGGACTTCATATCATCCTCCTGGCCAGTCTGGTATACCGGGCAGATAAACCTCGTTTTTCCAGCCTGATCTATGCCGGTATGCTTTTCGGCTTGTATGAAGCCTACCTGACAAAAGTTCTCTGGGCTCCACCTTGGGGAGATCCCCTGATTATCGCCGGATTTGCACCTGTAGAAACGATCGTATTGGTCTTTTGGTGGCATGCCTGGTTTTCATTTATCATTCCCCTTCTGGTGGCCGAGAAATTACTCACTGGCTCCACCAGTCTGGGACACAGTTTGCCAGGAAAAATTGGCAAGTTCTTTAACAGCTGGGGCGGTTTAGCCGCAGTCATGACCTTTGGAGGCCTATTCCAGAGTATCAATTCCCCGGATGTGGGAGCATCGCTCATTTCAGGGATCTCGACCACTACTGTTTTGGTCGCCCTGGTATTGGTCTGGAAACGGATCACAAAAAACAAGACTTATACAATGGCAGCGCTTCTCCCGGATCGAAAACAGTTTAAATGGCTACTCATCCCGGCCGGGATCATGTACCTGGCAATGGGAATCCTAATCCGGCTGGATTGGTATCCGGAGTTTATCGGCCATCTGATGATCTGGATCCTGTACGGCATCACGATCTATTTATTCTCACAAAGCGTGAGAAATCCTGCTCCAGAACTGGATGAAAACGAGCTGAACAGCTGGACACCTATGCGATGGCTGCTCCTGGCCGGAATCTTCCCGCTAGCAGCCACAGCGGGGGAAATTCTAATCGGGCAGTTCTTTGAACCACTCGCGCTTGTTTACTGGTTTGGTGGGATCATTTTTAGCTTGGTGATGTTTATCAAAGCCCTGCGGCTGACCTTCCCCAAAAAAGGAGAACCTCAGCATGCAGAAGTCTAACTGGCTGATCCTTCCCCTGATCTTGTTGATCCTGGTGGGGTTGGCTTGCAATGGCTCTAGAGAGATAAACTCAACGTCCGAGCTGAATTCCAAGGTATCCAGTCCAGCCCTCATTAATGTTTCACCAAAAGGCCAACGAATCCTGGAGCTGGATGCCAACGCCCCGGAAAACGAGAATTACGACAGTGCGATGGATCTGGCCCGGGAACTGGGTGCAGAATCTATCCGCCTTTCTGTTTATTGGGACGATATAGAAATCAAACCTGGAGTTTACAACC
>CAYORF010000170.1:0-4026 GCA_964406305.1 uncultured Anaerolineales bacterium
CTTCTAAGGGAGCGTCTGGGCCTGCTGCAGGGGTTAGGTTTGATTGTAATGATAGTGGGCGTGATCCTGGTGCAGCGCGGCAGAAAGAAGATCAATTCAGATGAGTGATATTTTTGTGGTTTCAGTTGTTGTTTTGATAATTTTCCTCTCTACATTGGTCCGATCAATATTTGGGTTTGGCAACGCCCTGATTGCTATGCCGCTCTTGGCATTAGTGATCGGAGTAAAGGGGGCCACGCCTTTAGTCGCACTGGCAGGGTTGGTTATTTCTTTGATCATGTTAATCCAGGAATGGCGAGAATTAGTCTGGAAGGATACCCTGGTTCTTTTGACCTCATCCCTGGCAGGGCTTCCGTTGGGGTTATTGTTGTTAACTGTACTCCCGGAAACAGTTGTCCGGACGATCCTGGGTCTGATCTTGATTGGATTTGGTATTTACAACCTACTGGGAGTTAAGCTCCCGGTCCTGGAAAGACCGATCCTGGCAGTGCCTTTCGGATTTCTTGCGGGAATCCTGGGAGGCGCTTATAACGCCAACGGTCCACCGATAGTTATCTATGGTGTGATGCGGGGTTGGAAAAAAGAGGCTTTTAGAGCTTCTTTGCAAGGTTTCTTTTTTGTATCCAGTGTAATGATTGTTGCCGGACATGCCCTGTCAGGTTTTTGGTCCAGGCAGACCATGACCGCCTTTTTTGCCTCACTCCCGGCAGTAATCCTGGCCGTCTTTCTGGGGGAAAAGTTCGCAAAAAAAATCACCCAGGAAAATTTCAACCGGATGATTTATGCCTTTCTTGCCCTGATGGGCGTCCTAATGTTCTTCTGATGATATTGAGCTAAGCGGATGAGTTATTCTCTTCCATGTTCATCAGGGCTTTTGAGAAGAATCCTCCAATCCCAAATCCCAAGGTGACAATGCTGCTATCAGCGATGGTCAGAAATTTCCGGCGGTTCCAGCGATCAACCAGGGCTCCAACAATGGACCCAGTACTACGGCAGGCAGGATGCCCACCAGTGTGGCTGTGGTAAGAACAGTGGCGCTTTCTGTGGTTTTGGTCAGCCACCAGACCAGGGCAAACTGCACCATCTGGCTTCCCAGTAAAGAAATAGCCTGACCGGTCCAGATGGTAAAGAACGGACCAGTCCATTTTTTCCGGGGAGTTTGTATTGGTCAAAGGAGATTATTATAACTAATTGGAAATTTATCGCAGTAATAATCACATAGTACTCTGGAGTTGTATTTAAAAAAGGTCGGTATAATCCAGATACCAGCTAAAATTTCTAGATTGAGGAGTTTATTTTGCCTTCTGCTGATTATGATCAAACTACACACCAGATAGATGAAAGGATCATAGGAGTTATTGGAAAACACCAATAACCAGAGTGGGTTATACCTGGATTCCAATCGCCCAGTTGGCCCTCCGGGGTATTTTCACGCGGTCTGCTTCCAGGAGAAAACTAGATAATACTCGCCTGCAGTGGTCCCGGGAAGGATTTTTGAAAATGGCCGTAGTGCTGGGATCCGAGTGGTGCCATAACCTGGCTCATTTGCTTGCATCTAACTGGATTGGAAAACCAATGGATAAGATGCGGATCCAGGCTGGTATGCCCCGCTGCACATATCAGGAGATCAATGACCCGAATGTCTCACCACGCCAGCATATTACTCGCTCCCTGGGTGGTCCTATAATTAGTTTCTTGCTTTTACCAGTTACGGGATTGGCAAAAACTCTGACAAGATCGGATTCAATTGCTGGAGAAATTGCAAAACTGCATATCAAACCAATTTATTCCTCAGCTTGATCTCCTTGCTGCCGATACCGGGCATTGATAGAGGACCGATTTTAAAATGGAGCCTGGTGGAGCGCGGCAAAACGATTGAAGAAGCGGATCAGGTTGTACAAAAGGCGAATGGCCCCCTGGCAGTATTTCTAAGCCTGTTCAGCAGCTGGGCTTTTTTCACTAGGAAGATCCTGTTGGGTTTTTTTAGTCTGATGCTGGGAATTACCTCGTTGACCATTTTCGCTGGCTGGTTGAAAGAGGACGATGTATCGATCTGAAACAGAGATTAATCGAGGGAATACACTCCCTTAAAGATTATTGGAGGTTCTATGCGTTTGCCCATAATAACAGGTGCAGTCCTTGCAGCATTAACAGGCATTGCCATAGCGGTGCAATCTACCATTACCAGCCGGGTGGGGGCTCAGATAGGTGATATCCGGACTGGAATCCTCACCAATACAATGGGTGGAGTGATTGCCGGAGGAATGATGCTGGTTTGGTTGGTGCGTGAGGGTCCAGAGGCCTGGAAAGTGCCCCCGGTCATAATTGGCGCAACTGCTTTGTCTGGGTTATTAGGGATATTGATAGTTACAGGGATCTCGTTTTCTCTCCAGCGAGCTGGAGTAGCGGCCGGATTGGCCGGCGTGATTTTTGGACAGCTGCTTCTTTCTGCGGTGATCGATTCTTATGGCATTGGCGGTGCGGATCCGATCCCGCTTACGCTGGGCAGGATCTTGGGACTCCTGGTGACCGGTTTTGGAGTATACCTGTTGCTGCCCAAGGCTTGATCCCTATAAAGGAATATTGATGATCCAATTAAGGAAGCTAGGCCATTCCGATCTAGAGGTTTCACCCATAGGATTGGGTGTGATGCAGTTCGCGGGAGGCAGTGGAGCTATTCAGGCAGTCAACCCCGCCCTCCCAGAGGAGACCAGGATTGAGATCGTCAAAACTGCCATGGAAGGTGGAATCAACTGGTTTGATACTGCGGAATTATTTGGCGCTGGGAGATCTGAAAAATATCTGCCGGAAGCGCTTGAGAAATTGGGTGATATCAGCCAGCGAGCGATTATCGCCACTAAGTGGTCTTCCTATCTACGATTCGCAGGCAACATAAAAAAGACTATTCAAGAGCGATTAGACAAACTCTCTCCCTACTCGATCGGCCTGTACCAGATTCACAATCCAAAATCATTTTCTTCCCCAAAAGCGGAGATGAATGCTATGGCCGACCTTGTGAATGACGGGAAGATCCGGGCTGTCGGGGTTAGTAATTTCAACTCGGATCAGATGAGAGTAGCGCAAGATACACTGGAAAAGAGAGGTCTGGGATTGGCGTCCAACCAGGTCTATTACAATTTATTGAACAGGAAGATCGAATTCAATGGGGTGTTAGAGACCGCCAGAGAATTGGGAATATCATTGATTGCCTGGGCACCTCTGGAATCAGGAATATTGACCGGTAAATTCCACAAAAACCCGGAAATTCTGACCCGTATACCAGCAGTTCGGAGGAAAAGATTGGAAAAGCAGCTTGAAGCCAGCCGGTCAGTTATCGAGGTTTTGTATGAGATAGCTTCCAAATATGGATCCGAACCTGCTCAGGTGGCTTTAGCTTGGTTGATCAATCAAGGGCAAGATATAGTGGCAGTCACTGGGGCCTCTCGGGTCGGCCATGTCCTGGAAGGTATTGGCGCCATGAAACTTCAACTCTCTGAAGAAGATATCACCCGGCTTGATCAAGTCTCACGGAAATCCAAGGAGGATTAATGGCCCAGATCATTCAAACCAGTCGGGGGAATTATCTAATCAGCGATCCTTAGCCTGGAAATATTAGTAGCGAAAGAGATATTCTTGATGTAATGGGTCTTTTTGGGGAAGTTGGAGCTAGTTTACTTCTAATATCTGATGGGGCCTTGCACCCGGACTTTTTTGATTTGAGCACCGGGCTCGCTGGAGAGATATCCCTTAAACTATCAACCTACAGAGTAAAAACGGCAATAGTGATTGATATAGAATCTATCCCAAGCCAACGTTTCCGGGAATGGGCAGGAGAATGCAATCGGGGCCAGGAAATCCGTTTCTGTGCCAAACTCCAGGTTGCTGAGGATTGGCTTATGGAAAATGAGTGATAAATATTCTCCCTTTTGATACAAACCCTTAAATAAAAAAACCGCCCGGTTTTGCGGAACCTCCGGGCGGTTTGTATTTACCTTACTGCTTCAATTTCTTGATGCATCCAGGTGG
>CAYORF010000171.1:0-3943 GCA_964406305.1 uncultured Anaerolineales bacterium
GCTCGGTGGTTATTATGATGCTAACGCGTTTGACCTAGATGAAGTCAATGAGCGCTGGCAGAAACCAGACTGTGGTAATAGTGCCTTCAGCGCCACCCTGGATTGAACCTTTTTGAGGGGATGTGCAAAAACCCCCTAACTGTATTATTTTTTACAACGCACTGATCTTGTCTAATGTTCTACGCCGCCAGACAGAGGACGGGAGCTCCCTGGCAGCCGGTCCACTTGCTAGGGTATCACCTGTAGCCTGGCAACACATCAATTTTTACGGTCGATATGAGTTTACTAAATCGTTTCAGTCCATTGATATTGATGAGATTGTGCAGGAATTATTGTCCCGGTCAGAAACGGCACCAAAATTTGCGTAGCCCTGGAGTGTACCTTTTTGGGGGGATATGCAAAAATACCCAATTAGCAGATTCGATTTGGAGAAAATTTCAAGTACCCGGTTGAGATTATGGTATTCCAATAGAAGCCCAATTGGGGTATCCCGGTACTCTGAAATAATGTCATATCTTGTGGAAATGGAAATTAATCGGTTCATAAGTTAGGGAAAAAGTGGGTAGAAGATCGGCAGGGAAATCATAGTGGCTATAAACAGGAAGACGGTCAGCAATGCACCAACCCGGGCGTAATCGAAGAATTTATAGCCGCCAGGACCGAAAACCAACAAATTGGCCTTGTGACCAACTGGCGTCAGGAAACTGGTTGCTGCACCGATGATGACAGCCAAGGTGAATGGCAAATGATTGGCTCCAAGACTCATTGCTGTATCTAGCGCAATCGGAACCACCAGCACCATCGCCGCTGCATTAGACATGGGTTGTGTAATCAACGCGGCTAACAAATAGATACCGGCCAATGCTGCCATCGGCCCTAAGGTGCCAACGGTATTCAACATCAAGTCAGCTATGTATTTGGCTGTTCCGGTCGTTTCCATAGCTGTTCCCAGGGGAAGCATGCCAGCCACTAGGAAAACAGTGCGCCAGTCGATACTCTCGTAAGCTTCGTCCATACTCAAGCACCTGAATATAACCATACCAACCGCTCCCATCACCATCGCCAGGGAGATGTCAATGCCCGCAAATAATACCAATCCTATTACAAGCAGCATCAACCCGACAGCAATAGGCATCTTTCGGCGTCGATTTTCAGGGATTTTAAGCGGTTCTAATACCAGCAAAGCATTATGCTCTTCCAAGGAAGGCATTCGATGGCGCGGACCTTGGAGAATCAAGTCGTCACCAAATTTCAACTGCACATTACTCAATCGTTTGGTTATGATTTCGCCCTGTCGTCGAATCGCCAATACAGTAAAGCCGTACTGTTCTCGGAAATTTAATGAACGCAGGCTGCGGTTTACTAATGATGAACGCGGTGCCAAAGCGGCTTCTACAATGCCAATTTCATTCTCGCTTAGCTTGTCTAGTTCAGCGTGCAGTTTGTTTTCATTTTCAGTTTTTAGCCCTAGTTCTTCTCTTGCACGCAACAGGTTATCGGTTGAACCTTCGATTAATAAAATATCATGTGGCTGGATGAGCGTGTTGCGTTCCATTTTTGTGAGAGTTTTGTTGTTTCTCACTATAGCAATGACCGTCAAATCGAAGTCCGCACCCAATTTAGATTCTAATAGTGAGCAGCCTGCCAACTTTCCCTCCGGCAAAACATGTAATTCACCAATGTAGTTGCGTAACTCCCCTTTTATCTGTGAGGTGCCCGCCGGTTGTCGCACTGGAAGAAAGTGTCGTCCAATGAAAATCATATATAAAATACCCGTGGTCAAAACTACCAACCCGATCGGCGCAAAATCAAAGAAATTAAAAGTGGGTAGACCATGTTCAGCGACGATGTTGGTTGCCAGAATATTTGCAGGTGTTCCGATCAGGGTTATTTTGCCCCCAAGCAAGGAAGAGAACGAAAGCGGTATCAGGAGTTTCGAGACTGGAATTTTAGTCTTTTTCGCTACACTTACAACGGCCGGCAGCAACATTGCTGTTGCCCCAACGTTGTTCATGAAAGCTGACATCAGGCCGCACGTCAACATAATCACTAAGATTAGGCGGGGCTCGTTATTCCCCGATAACCGCAGAATAAACTTCCCCAAGATATCAGCAACGCCGGTCTTGAACAATCCCCCCGAAACGATATAAACCGCCCAGACTGTAATGACTGCTGAATTGGAAAACCCAGCAAAGATCTCCTTTGGACCAACAAGACCTGTCAGACCAACTATTAGCAGTACCAGAAGAGCTACAACATCCACCCGCAGCTTTTCAGTGCCAAACACTATCAGGGCACCAACGATGATGGCTAAAGTGAGAGCAATTTCGGGGGTCATGAATTCTGTCCTTCATAAATAATCGCAAAAACGGTAAGAAAACCGACATCCAGGGAAAACTTCGGACTAAATTCCGCAGTTCATTCATAGCTAATCTCGCTCGCATTTTTCTTTCGAATATATCCTTAATCTAAAAAAGGTGAATACATTATGCATCAAATTGACGAAAAATACACCTAGTGTATAATACCTTAAACCACGCACCCGTAGCTCAAATGATAGAGCGTCTGCTGACTTCGAATTGGACGGAGAAACAGAATATCCTGTACATTGGGTATCTCCCATTTTCGTGCGTAAATATACGGTAGAAATCCACCCTTTTCCTTTCTTTGTTTGCCAAAGCTCAAGTAATTTTGCATTTTGACGAACGAAATACCGATAAGATGGATAGCTAATCGGTATCTCTAATTGTGGATTGAGGATAGTTCTGATACTACTCAACGAAAGACCTAGATAAAGATATTCCTTATTCTGTTCACGATACAGACCCAACGCCCTTTCTTAATCACGGATACCTTTTGGCCTCCCCAGTTATTTACCGCTAGCTCTTGCTGCCGCTATGCCTTGTTTGGTACGCATCACCGACAAATATCATACAGTCCACCGGTTCAGCGATCGAAGTATCCACGATCTGGTCGAGTGATTTCAAAAAATCCATCACGACGAAATTCATTTCATCTCCTATATATATGAAAGCCCTCTCCCCTTATAGAGGGGAGGAGGCTAAATGTTGTGCTAATAGCACTAAAACCTCGCCGGGAATTTTCCACTAAATCATCTAGTTTGGCGTCTCAATCATAAAAAAAAAGAGCCTGTTTTTGAAAATCAGCACAAGAACACCCATTTTTGCTAATTAAATAGTTGATCTATAATAGACATAAGCAGATATCAGGCAATATTGTGCGCTATCAACGGGTTAGGTTTCGATCTTTGGATTTGACATTTTTAACAAAGGTATGATAAAATGTCATACCGGAGGTGATGAATATGCCTAAACAAAAAGTAGCGGTCACAATTGAAAAACATCTGATAACCAAATTAGATCATATGGTCTCCCAAGGTAGGTATGCTAGTAGAAGCAGCGCTGTTGAACATGCTGTTATTGAGCGTATAACTAAAGTAGAAAAAACAAGACTGGCCGAAGAGTCTGCAAAACTAGATTCTTCTTTTGAACAAGCTTTAGCAGACGAAGGTCTGGCGGGAGATCTATCTGAATGGCCAGAATATTAAGAGGGGATATTTACTGGGCTGATCTTAATCCTACCAAAGGGCATGAACAATCTGGCGTTCGACCAGTTGTGATTATTAGCCATGATGTTTTCAACAATAAATCTGGCACTATCATCGCCATGGCCATTACCAGCCAACCCCAACGGGCTAGCTTTCCATTAACCCACAAATTAATAAGCGGTAATTTGCCGAAACAATCGTGGGTAAAGATAAGCCAGGTTAGAACGATATCCACTTCACGCCTTGATAAAAAGATTGGTCAAGTTAATCCAGAAGAGTTGGACATTATTATTGATGGATTGAACGAAATCATCTCAAACTAACCCACGCTCCACCCGACAGCCTGCCTCGTTGGGTGATCCTACCTTTCGTTTC
>CAYORF010000172.1:0-3928 GCA_964406305.1 uncultured Anaerolineales bacterium
GACTGCATCTGGCACCGCACCTATGCCCATTTGCATAGTAGCCTCATCGGGAATTAAATCAGCGATAAATTTGGCGATTTTCTCCACTTTTTCAGAGGGTTTTCCTTCTCCCATGGCCAGTTCCGGGAGCTCATAATCGACTGGAACGATGTAATCGATGTCGTTGATGTGGATGAACGTATCGCCCAGAGTGCGGGGCATTTTTTCATTCACTTCGGCGATGATGATCTCAGCAGACTCCGCAGGGCTTTTGCTGAGGCCGACTTCCACGCCAAAGCTGCAGTAACCGTGAGCATCTGGCACGGAGAGGTGTACAAAGGCCACATTCACCGGCAGGATCTTATTCTTGAAAAGCAGGGGGAATTCTGAGAGAAGCACCGGGGTGAAATCTGCCCGGCCATCCTGTACGGCCTGCCGGGTGTTGTGGCTGATGAACATGGTGTTGACCCGCAGGTGTCCTTCCATTTCTGGGGCGACATAATCGGCTGAGCCAATAGTCAAAGCCTGATTGATCTCCACATCTTTAAGTTCCTCGGCCCGGTCTACTAGTGCCGCCAGGATCTGGCTGGGTACAGAGCAGTTGCCGGTCAGGAAGATCCGGTCGCCGGATTTTACAGCCTTTACTGCCTCGGCTGGAGTACATACTTTTTGTTTATACTGGTCTTGCCAACTCATAATTCTTTCCTGCCCTCCAGGGCGTTATTATAAGCTTGATTGATGATTTTTCCCTGAGCAGTGTAGACACCGCTTTGAAGGACTGAATTACCTTTGAGGGATTTTTCAATGCCAATTTCTGCGATTTGTTTGATGAATGGCCAGGTGGCATTGCTCATGGCGTGGGTTGCTGTTCGTCCCAGGACGCCGGTCATATTGGGGACGCAGTAGTGGATCACGTCTTCTTCCAGGTAGGTGGGATTGCTGTGATTTGTGGGCCGGCTGGTTTCTATGCAACCTCCCTGGTCAATAGAACAGTCGATTACGATCGAATGGCTGTGCAGCAATTGAACCATTTCTCTGGAGACCACAATCGGAGAAGGAGCGCCTGGTACGAGGACCGCGCCTACAAAAACATCTGCAAAGGTGCATACCTTGCGAAGGTTAAAAGGATAAGAAACCAGGGTGTTCACACGACTTGAGAATTCTTGGTCAATATCTTGCAATACTTCTAGCGAGCTATCTAGCAGATGAACATTAGCACCCAATCCGAGGAAAGACCGGGCTGCGTTGCGACCGACTGTTCCACCGCCGAGGATGACCACATCCGCAGGTGGGATACCGGGTACGCCGGAAAGGGAGAAACCTTTACCGCCATAATTATTTTGGGCCAGAGTGGCAGCGATCTGGGGTACCATTCTTCCGGTTAATTGGCTGAGTGGTTTTAAAACCGGGAGATTACCATCTTCTTCCTGCATGATCTCGTAGCCGATAGCGGTGATCTTTTTATCGATCAGCGCGTCAACTTTATCCGCCCATCCGGCGGAAAGATGCAGGAATCCCATTAGGGTCAAGCCTTCTGGCATCCAGGTATATTCTTCTTTGACTGGACTGGTAACCTTTAGGATCAAGTCTGCCCGGCCGTAAATCTCCTCGCCGCTGTAAACGATCGTGGCACCGGCTTTTTGGTAAGCATGATCGGAAAAACCGCTTCCCAGTCCGGCTTCCTTTTCCACAAAACAGGTATGGCCTTGATGGGTTAGCAGTTGAATGCCAGCTGGGGTGAGGCCTACCCTGTATTCGTTATCGCGACGTTCTCTTGGAATGCAAATATTCATAAAGTTCACCTCATCGATGTTGATCAGGTTAATAATTTGACCAGGATGGATTTTTGAGCGTGCAGGCGGTTGTGGGCCTGGGGGAAGAGGCGGGAATGCGGTCCGTCAGCAACTTCATCGGTGATCTCCTCACCACGGTGAGCCGGTAGACAATGCAGCACAATGGCATCTTTATCCGCACCTTCCAATAGTTTCTGGTTGACCTGGTAGGGCGGGAAAACCTCTTTGCGCTTGGCAGCTTCCTCGTCCTGACCCATACTAACCCAGGTGTCTGTGTAAATGGCCTGGGCGCCTTGAACTGCTTCAACAGGATCGGTAAGCTGGCGGATAGTGCTGCCGCTTTCCTGAGCAAATTTCTCTCCCAGCGCGACAGTTTCTTGGTCCATGCCGTAACCTTCCGGGTTGGCAATGGTGAAGTTCGCGCCTAGTTTGGCGCAGATATGCATCAGGGAGACAGATACGTTATTTCCGTCTCCGATGTAAACGACGTTCAGCCCTTTCAAGTTTCCCAGGTTTTCCTGGATTGTGAGTGCGTCAGCTGCAGCCTGACAGGGATGGTTGTAGTCGCTTAATCCGTTAATGACCGGAATATCGGCCCATTTAGCGAGCTCGAGCACATGTTGATGATCAAAGACCCGCGCCATAATCACATCAACGTAACCGGAGAGCACCCGGGCCACATCAGCGATGGATTCTCTTTTTCCCAAGCCAATTTCTGCTGGTGAAAGGTATAGGGCATCTCCACCCAGATGACGCATCGCCATATCAAAAGAAACCCTGGTCCGTAGACTGGGTTTTTGGAAGATCATAGCTAAAACTTTATTCTTAAAGAGGGGGGGATTGCCTTTTTCACTCCATTCTTTTTTCAATTCAACAGCTTGATCAAGGATGGCCTGAATTTCCTCCTGGGTGTAATCAGCAATTGCCAGAAAATCTTTCATAATACGCTCCTGTAATTGAAAATCGCTTGTAGTGAAGTATAACATGTCAAGGGAAACCTCTGAGGTCTCCGTAATAAAAAAACCTCCCGGAGTTTTGAAATCTCCGGGAGGTTATATTCATGAGAGCGGGTGACGGGATTCGAACCCGTGGATGTTAGCTTGGGAAGCTAATGCCTTACCACTTGGCTACACCCGCATTTTAGTGTTCTTTTCTCCTCTATTTTTGATAGAGTTTTCGGAAATTGTGCATTGAAAAAACAGAAAAGCTGTTGCCCAATTTAAGCATAAAGATTATATCAGCGGTATTAATCGGAGTCAACGAAAACATATTTGATGTAAACTATATATAATATAAGTGATACCTATATTATTGATGTAATCCTAAATGATATGTGAAGAATAATATGACCAAACAACACGAATCCACAATTAAATATATTCTTGGTGATATATCGAATAAGATCAATGAATTTTCCGATATTGAATTTGATTTGATAATCACATCCCCTCCATACAATATCGGAAAAGAATATGAAAATAAAATGACGTTAAATGAATATTTAATTCAACAAGAAGAAATAATTATCCAACTCATCAAGACATTAAGTGATAAAGGATCTATATGTTGGCAAGTTGGAAATACTATTGATCCTAAAACCAAAGAAGTTATACCTTTAGACATATTTTTCTATAATATCTTTAAGAAATATGGACTTATATTAAGAAATAGAATTATTTGGCACTTTGGTCATGGATTACACGCTTCAAATAGGTTTTCAGGTAGGTACGAAACTATATTATGGTTTACCAAAAATTCTGAGTATATTTTTAATCTTGATGATGTTCGCGTACCTTCTAAGTATCCGGCGAAAAGACATTACAAAGGACCAAAGAAAGGAGAACTATCAGGCAATCCGTTAGGAAAAAACCCATCGGATGTTTGGGAAATATTATTAGAAGATTGGGAAAAGGAAATCTGGAATATACCTAACGTAAAAGCTAATCATCGGGAAAAAACAGAACATCCCTGTCAGTACCCTATTGAATTAGTTGAAAGATGTATATTAGCTTTGACTAATGAAAATAGCTGGATTTTGGATCCCTTTGCTGGGGTTGGATCCACATTGTTAGCTGCATATAAAACACACCGTAATGTGACATGCCCTGTTACATATACTTGACAATAAGTACTGAAAAAGGGTAGAACAGAGATAG
>CAYORF010000173.1:0-3921 GCA_964406305.1 uncultured Anaerolineales bacterium
ACTTGACAGGGGGGGTATACTATTACCGTTAACAAACCTGAATTCCCGTGTTTATTGGTTTCATTTAGGGTTATTAGATCTGAGGTTGAGAATGAAAGATTTGAAATTTTTATTGGATCCCATACGCTTGCCGTTTTTGGTTCTGACACCTGCTTGTGTTGTACTGGGCCTTGGCACTGCCGTCTGGACAGAAGGAACAGTGAACTGGTTCCATTTTGTATTGGTGTTGATTGGGGCAATTTCAGCCCATATTAGTGTTAATTCATTTAATGAGTATTTTGATTATAAAAGCGGCCTGGATGAGAAGACTAAACGTACGCCATTTAGCGGCGGCAGCGGTCGTTTGCAGCAGACTCCTGAGCTGGCAAAACCTGCTTTGCTGATGTCCTGGATCTTCTTGGGCATAGTGGCAGTCATTGGGGTCTATTTTGCCTGGAAAATCGGCGCAGCTTTGATCCCCCTTGGTTTATTGGGCTTGCTGATCATCTATTTTTATACTGAATGGATTACTCGTTATCCGTTCTTGTGCCTGATCGCACCTGGATTGGGTTTTGGCCCATTAATGGTGATGGGGACAGATTTCGTGCTCACGGGAAACTACTCCTGGACCGCTTTCTTGGCCTCTTTGGTCCCATTTTTCCTGGTTAGCAATCTATTGCTTTTAAACCAATTTCCTGATGCAGAAGCGGACCAAAGCATTGGCCGAAAGCACTATCCGATCCAGATAGGAAAACTGAAAAGCAGCCGGATTTACCTGACCTTTTTGATCCTGCCTTTTGTAGTGATCGGTATTGGAGCTGTAAGCGGCCTTTTTCCACTCTCTAGTTTGATCGGATTCCTGGCTTTGTTTCTGGTCATCCCTATTACTAAAGGACTTAGAGGCAATGTTGAGGAAGTTGAAAAATTGATCCCAGTCCAGGGGCAGAACGTTATCATCAACCTCGTTACTCCTTTTCTCGTTGCGATAGGTTTGTTTATCGGCTGGCCCGGATAAAATTACTAGGTTTCTTTGATCAAAAACCTGCTGATCTTCAGTGGGTTTTTGCTTTTAAACTAGCTTATTTGTTGATGTGGGACTACAATAAAATCAAGTACAAATCTCATATCTCTTTACCGGTTTCCTATCATTAAATCAATTTATCGGGAGTTATGTATGGATAACTTTCAGCTCTCATTTACTCTGATGGTGGAATCCGATATCCCGGAGGTCACTCCGGTGATGACCCGGGCTTTCGATGATGACGCCCAGAAACACCTTGGAAAGGAAAAAGGAGGACCGCCCGGATATGATAATGGGGAATTTTTTCGCAAATGGCTGCTGCCCTATCAGGAAAGTGTGGGTTACAAGATTCTTGCTGGCGAAACTCTGGTTGGCGGCATTATCGTCTGGATCCTGCCGGAAGGAAATAACATCCTAGGTACGATCTTTGTCGATCCTGACTATCAAGATCGGGGAGTAGGTCAGGGGACATGGATGTTTATTGAAGATACTTATTCTGATACTAAAAGTTGGCGCTTGGGAACACCCTCCTGGGCTATCAAGAATCACCATATTTATGAGAAATGCGGTTTTAAGAGGGTTGATGAGGACCCTCTGATCCCGGCTGAAGAGGATAGTGTGATATACCGGAAAGAAATAGGATAAATTTTAGGTGATTGGTGTTAATACCTGGATATTGTTTGACCTGGTAATCCTTAACTGGCCTTCAGAAGCTGATTTAGGTTTTTAAATTGAAATTCGCTTATATCAAAGGAGATCCAAAAGATGACACCAGAGATTGTGTTTCGGATTCTAATGTTTGTGGCCTTTATCGCCATGTTCGCGATCCGTATTTATTTTCAGTCCAAAGTCCTGCATGAAAAAAGAGAGATCAATATCCAGGAGAACAAACTCAGCCTGGTTGCTGGAAGTATCGCTGCTCTATCCACACTGGTCTTTGGGGCTGAGTATATTTTCTTTCAGGGGACTTTCAAATTTGCTTATCTGCTTGAATTTCCAGATTGGCTGCGCTGGTTGGGGGTGATCACTCTGGCGGCTGGCATCACCCTGCTGGGGTTGGCTCATTATCACCTGGGTAAGAGTTTTAATTCCCTGGTGGTTTCTAAGGAAGACCACCAGCTGGTCACCTCGGGTCCGTACCGCAGGGTCCGCCACCCGATCTATACGTCTTACTTGATGAATTATGTGGCTGGAGGTTTGTTGGCGTCCAACTTGGTCTTAACCTTTGTGCCGGTAGTCTTCTTTGGCTTGATGATCATCAACCGTATCCCGCGGGAAGAAGCTGTGATGCGGGAGGAATTTGGTCAGGACTACATTGACTTGGAGAAAAGGACCGGCAGGCTTCTGCCGCCTTTGAAAAAGGATCTTGAAAATATCCCGCTGGACGAGGAGAAAAAATGAACCCGGAATCAACACACTATCAATGGACAAAAAGGGATAAGTGGCTCTACTGGCTATCCATGGTCCCCTTCCTGGTGGTTTTTATCGGCGCCTTGATATTGCTATCTACCTATTCACCCTGGCTGGCGGTGCTGGAGGTGGTTTTTTACTTGATCACCTGTGTGTTCCAGGCTGGCTGCTGCATTGGTTGTCCATACCGTGGAAAATACTGTCCGGCTTTATTTGGGATCTATTTTGGAAATGTTCTTTCCGGGATCCTGTATCCCAAACGCGAGTTTGACCAGAAGTTCTTTGAAAAAAATGCCACGCCGGGAGAGATCATGGTATTGGTTATCGCTGTTTTCCCGATCTATTGGGTGGTCAAGACTTCCTGGTGGCTGCTGCCTATCTACTTGCTCCTGATCGCCGCCCACCTGGTGCTTTTTATGCCCACTCAGTGTGAAAAGTGCTCTTTTAACGAAACCTGCCCGGGCGGCATTGCCTGGCGGTCGTGTTCGATCTGGCTACGATCCAGAGGGACTGATTATATTGAAATAAGTGGTAAAGAAGATGAGTAAGAAGTAAGTCGTAAATTGTAAATACCCGGGAGAGTCCCATGAACCCCAAAACTAGGAAAATCATTCGCTGGATCGCCCGCATATGAGCAGCTCTGATGGCTGCCTTTATTCTGTTTATGTTCATTGGAGATGCCGTGATGGATGGGATAGGCCCCATCTTCCATCTGACGTTTAGGGAATCACTGATGATGGCTGCTTTTGTGATCGTTTTCGTAGGCTTGATCCTGGCCTGGAAATGGGAGTGCCTCGGCGGTTGGATGATCATTGGTGGCATGCTAGCTTTTTATGTGCTTGATTTTGCTTTCTCTGGCACTTTTCCGCGAGGAGCTACATTCTTGATCATTGCTTTGCCGGGAATTCTGTTTCTTATCAGTTATTACGCCAGTAATAAAACTGAAGCGATTTAACATCACAAATAAGTCATCGATAACTCTATTGCCATAATTCGCGAATATCAGGATCAGAATGCGGTTAAGTTGGGTTGTTGATTAAGAATACCAACAGTGAATTTAATATGGCTTTTCTTCCCCGAAAAGACCTGGAGATCTTTTAGGTCCTTTTTCTATGCGGGATGGTCAGATCCTGTTCATTTTCAAGACATAAAAAGGATGATTCAATCTGAATTTGTATGTGTGGCGGATGATAGGGGGAAGGTCGTTGGAGTCCTACAGGGCAGGATGGGTTGTTTAGGTTCACTATTTGTCGCAAAGTCCTATCATGATCAAGGGGTCGGCCGCGGGCTGGTTGAAAAGTTTGAAGAGAAGATCTAGTCCAGGGGAGGGAAGGTGATCTGGGTTGCTTCCTCCATGTATGCAGTGCCTTTTTACGAAAGCCTGGGATATAAAAAATCAACCGGGGTCCGAAAGAGTTGGAGCTTTAAGGGCTATGGGTTTCCGATACAGCCGATGAGGAAGGTTGTTAAGTAAGTAGTAAGTAGTAAATAGTTAGTCGATATAGTTATAG
>CAYORF010000174.1:0-3915 GCA_964406305.1 uncultured Anaerolineales bacterium
GAATAACTCCGTCTGTCAGGGAGAGGACTTTTCATTCTGGATCTCCTACATGTTCCCTTCGCTTGATTTCGAGCTTGAGAACATGATGATCTCCATTCACTCAATTGAACAGCGCCCCTGGAATTTTTGGCGCTTGGCAAAAGAGTAAGTTGGGTTTCATTTGCCGTGAAATGCCGACCTGTATCAATAAATTTACGCGAATTAACGCAATTTAACGCGGTCGCAGGGGGTGGGAGGGAAAAATGGTCTGAAAATTAACGCATTTTGTACACGGTTTAACGCATTTTATCGTTGATTAGACAGTCGTGAAATGCTACATTGGTAGTAATTAGTTTTTCTTGTTGTGTTTCTTTACTCAAGGAGCGAAAGATGTTTAAAAAAAATTTTGAAGGAACAATCGTAGATGGCAACTCCGGACAGGATGGACTTGAGTACGTGGCCTTGGCTGCTATCATCCTGGTTGTCCTGGTAGTCGTGGGGGGCATGATCGCCCGGAAACTCCAGGAAGGCGGAGAAGCCGCAACTGGCTGGTAATCCAACATAAGCAGATCGCTATATATAGGAAAAAAATGAAACCAAAAAGAAGCGAAAAAGGACAGACTGCGTTGGAGTTCATGGTTGTAGCGCCGCTGGTGTTTGGAGCGATCTTTTTAATCTTGGGAGCAGCGCTGGGGTGGTTCACTCACGCTATGGGGGCAGCGCTTGCGATTGAAGGAGCTGCACTGGAAGCGGTTGACCCGGGATCTGGGTTTGCTCTGGTAGAAGACAGTATGGTTCCTGGGGATCTCCAGGCCGGTTTTGGCGGCACTATCGAAGAGAATGGAAGAATTGGTAAATTATTCACTGTCACAGGCACATACCACCTTCCACTCAGCCCATTAGGATTCGATATGGATGCCGAGATAAGCTCTGGGGCCGTCGCTCCAGTTTGGGAATTTACCCCTTGAGGAGGCTTTCAATGAAACCAACTTATTTGCGGCGCTTAGAGAAAGGCCAAGCAGGACTGGAATTTGTGGTCATCATGCCAGTGCTGCTACTAGCCCTCTTCCTGGTCACAATTGTTGGTAACCAGCTTTATCAGAAGCTTTCTTCCCAGGCCTTTGTATATTCCCAGTGTATGTGGGGTGTCACTGACTATACCCTGTATACAAGATATCAAACCGCTTTCGCTACAACCGTTGATATCACAAAAAAGACCTGGAGCACGGAAGGGTCCTGGGAAGATATGGCTTCCTTTCCATCCAGACGGATCGATGAAAACGATATTGAATACATTGAAAAGACCTGTACCGCATCTGTCACCCATGATGAGTGGAACACAGTAGGCTTTGGCCATATCTTCTCCTACGACCCTGACGTACTAGTCGAGTCCTCGATGACTATTACTAGACCGAACTATGCCAACGTTGAAATAATTGAGGGTGCAGCACCGGTCATCTTATGGGGTGGGGAATGAACAAGTACAAACACTCCAGCGAACGCGGCCAGGTATCATTGGTCTTTATCGCCAGCATGGTGATTGTGATTGCCGCCCTGGCCCTGTTGATCGACGGGGGACGCTGGTTAACAATGCGAAGCCAGGCCAGAATAATGGCTGATGCATCGGCATTTTCGGGAGCATCTGTGGTAGACATCCAAAGTGCAGGGGAGGGGGATATTACATTGGGAACATATGCAAAAACAGTCGCCACTAATACATTCAATACCAATAAAGACAGTACCCCAGAGTACATGGATTTTGATGACCCAGACATTACTGTACTCGGAAACGAGATCAGGGTCACGGTCACCGGCAGGTCGCGGGCACTCTTTGGAAGCCAGTGGGGGCTGAATTATTCAGCAACTGTTACATCCTCGGCCAGAGTCGGCTGGGGGATATCGACAGAGAATTGAGAGGTATTCATGAATAAAATTTTACGGTTATCAATCTTGGGAATCCTCTTGGTTTTATTGGTGGGCTTTCTTCCCTCCGCAGCTCAAGCCAGTCCGAGTGCTCAGTCTGAAAATCCCCAATTGATCCAGATAAGAAACAATCCCTGTAATGGCGGTCGTCCGGTTTCCGCTGGAGGTGGACGCACTGCCTATTTATGCAACGGATGGAGAGGAGCTCAAGGGATTATCGATGTTCCTGTTCGTAACTGGGCAACCTCACCGGTTTATCCTCTGGTAGGGGTGCCCTTTAAGATTGGCATTGGGGTAGATCTAAATTATCTTCGCACTCAATTTCCCTCAAGCAATATCACTTTCGCAAATCAAATACGATTCTTCGGCTACAGGACCGAGATTCGCCTGGTGCCGAACGATCCTAGTCATTTTTACTTTGGGTGGAATTTCAACGGCATCCTTGACTACGACGATTCCATTGCCTATCGTAATATATATTCTTCAAATGAAAAAGTGATGGATTGGGGTGGCTCAGAACTGGTTGTTCCCTCTTTTTATACGGACCCTGATATTGCCGGCGTTCCCTCCAGTCACCCCGATTCAGATTATTATCCATCCGTGGGTGATGAAAATATCAAAGACTCCGTGATATTCTCCGGTTATTCCAGTATGTCCTCATACCACGCAGGAAACCCCACCACTTATAAAGGTGAGCCAGCGTTCCGCCTAGAAGTTACCTCGTCCTACAAGGTTAAAGCCAGGGCAAGGTGGGACTCTTATCAAGAGTGGGAAAAGGTAATAATCGGCGAAAGAACCGAATGCAGACCTGGCCCTTCTAGCACAGGTACATATAACTGCATCAATCCAATTTCCGTTTCCCCCTGGTATGAGCGCGGTCACTATGTAACTGCGGATATCTATGACTATCGGTGGGGGTCTTCCGTTCCGTGGAACGAAGATAGTGACGGGCTTAATTGGGTCACTGTTAGAGACGCAGAAGGCAATCCCATAATCATCAACACCAATAAAGTAGCCTGGCCGGATGGGTCGATCCATGATCACATCCCAATCCTGATCTACCAAGCACAACCGATTTTACAAAAGCCCTAAGGATACACCACATGAACAAATACAGCATTATTCCGCTGATCCTAGTGATCGCTATGGTTCTCCCTGCGTCAGTTCAGGCTGATGGGGGAGAAGAAATAGATAATCTATACGCCCAGAGTGCCGAAATGGCAGAGGTGATCATTACAGGGATCTCAATCGTTTTCGGGGTCGGGTTCCTGATCAATCTCTCACGGGCTCAGCTGGCGCGCGGCACTGGTGATCACCTGGGGTACTCCCGGGCGCTGCAGCAGGGGATCGGCATGGTGATCCTGTTGGCTCTTTCTGCCAACACAGAGCTCATTGCTGGCGGCTTACAAACTATTGGTTCCGGAATTGATAGTAACCCCGGGTCTTCCGCACTCTTGACTGGTATTTGGGAGGAACTGGCAAAATTCTTTTCTGCAGCAATCTTGGGCGGGGCAGGGGTGTATACCACGGTTTCGGCCATCGGCTCTGGCATGGCCGGCAATCTTTCCACAGTCGTTGGATCTCCTACTGGTCTTTCCAACACGATCTCTAATGGTGTGGTCCTGATCGGGGGCGGGATTCTGACCCTGATGTCAATCCTGATCGCAAACAGTTTTATATCAGCAATATTTTAGTAGTACCGGCGCAGCTTCCAAGTTAGAAATAGAAGGAGTTTTCTATGAACATCAACAGACATGCAAGAATCATCCTTTTGATCATATTGACAGTTTCACTGGCTTTCCCTTCCACTGCTTTTGCCCGCGGGAATGGAGATGGCGGAGATACTGGCGAAGCGCTGACCGCGCTTGAGGACACTTTCAAGGACCTGGGGGTTCTGGCCATCAAGTTCATGTACACCTTGAGCTTCATTATTGTCCTGGTCGGCGGGGTAAAAAACGGCTTTGCGATCAACATGGCCCAGCAAATGGGTGTAGCCGGTATGGCATCGCGGCA
>CAYORF010000175.1:0-3869 GCA_964406305.1 uncultured Anaerolineales bacterium
GAGATCACGGCCGATGGTGATGTACACACCTTACAATCAGCAGAGCGCCGGCCTGAAAATATCCTTCTAGATCTGGGATTGAGGCTATTTCCAAAAGACAGGATCATGGTAAACGACGTCACCGCCAAGAATGATTTCCTACTATCCCTGGGAAAAACCTACCAGATTCAGCTGCTGCGGGGAACTCCCGTAACGGTTGAGTTTGAAAACGGCAGCCAGAAATTTATCAGCGATGCAGATACTCTCTCAGAGGCCCTTGAAGATAATGGGGTTGAGGTTTTTGAGGCTGACCAACTCTCAAAACCACTCGACACTCTCCTGGATGGGTCATCAATATCTGTCAGCCTAATCCGAGCCGAACCCCTGCTAGTTCATCTGGTAGATGAATCAGTCACAATCAGGACCACAGCAGAAACAGTAGGTGCAGCCCTGGCCCAAGGCGGTATCGCTCTGCAGGGATTGGATTACAGCATCCCCGCTGAAAATGAACCTCTGCCAGAGAATGACGAAGTTCAAATCATTCGTGTTCGGGAAGAGATCCTTCTCAAACAGGAACTAATTCAGTTTAGCAATGAATACCAGCCGGCGGATGAACTACCCCTTGATCAAGTGCAGATCATGACTGGTGGGGAATACGGGATACAGGCCCAGCGCCTTCGGATTGTGTATGAAAATGACAGAGAAGTCAGCCGAGATTTGGAGAAAGAATGGGTCATCAAGGAACCCAGTCCCCGCATCATCGGTTATGGTACGCAGATCAATCTTGAGACAGCTGATACACGGGATGGGCAGATCACCTATTGGCGAAAAATGACCGCCTATGCAACTTCGTATGACGAGACTTGTCTAGGCTGCAATAACTATACATCCAGCGGTCATTATCTGGAAAGAGGGGTCATAGCAGTAACACTGGATTGGTACCGTTACATGAAAGGCATGCGGGTCTACATCCCCAGATATGGTTTTGCGACCATTGAAGATGTCGGTCAAGGAGTTTCTTGGAGCACCAACTGGGTTGATCTTGGTTATCGACACAAAGATCTTGTGATCTGGAGCGAATACGTCGACGTCTATTTCCTGGCTCCCGTACCCCCGCCAGAGGATATTATGTATGTTTTATATTAGGAAAATATTTTCTGTTTCCAAAACCCAACTAAGTTGAAGCAGTCAGAATATATCAAGAGTTTAACGTTCTTCTGTCATTGCGAGGAGGACGTAATCCGACGAAGCAATCCCCTCTTTATTGGGAGATTGCCGCGGGTGCTCTGCACCCTCGCAATGACAGTCTTTATTTAGCTAATCACAATAACCAACGCCTTACCTTACTCCTCACTCATCCTTCGCCTTCGGCGAAAAATGGACAACTCCCCATTTTCCATTTATCATCCATTTTGAATCCTGATTAAATATAAATTGGATCTGATCCAGATCCAATCCCACTGCCAACTCAGACTTTAAGGTTCGCAGCGCAACCAGCGGTACGGGCAGGTAATCCACTATTCTATGAAAACCCTCTGTAAAATCCCATTCCCGGTCCCCCAAGATGCGCCGGTAATTAGCATCCCCCTTGCTGATCAACAGAGAAGATCCTTTCAATTCTTCCCGAATATCCTGTGGCAAATCCCACATCGGCAGAGGTGAAGTCCAGAAATAATGGGTTTTAACCTGGATCCGGTTCTCCTTTATCAAGGTTTCCAGCCGTTTTCCAAGTTGGGCTGTATCATCGTCATCAGATCCGGTCAAAAACTGGATCGTTTTTCCCAGGTCAGCTTCGATTACATCTGAAACAAAAGTGGGATGGACTTTTACGTGAAGAATGACCTGATCAACCAGCTCATGGCTGAGCAGGATATCTGCCAGTGCCAGGTCAGAGACCAATTCAAATCCTGCGTTATCCAGTATGATATCCACCTGTTTTACGGGTAGATCAGCCTTGTTGAATACTCTTAAAACCTGTTTGATATCATTGGCCAGCAAGTGTTCTTTGAGAGTTTTCCTGGAATCATTCCTGGGGTCTGCATCGCTTCCAGCTGGCCAGAGGGACAAATCTGCCTGGTTTCCCCATAAAGAAAAATACAATCCATCCCGCAAGACATTTTCAACCTTTCCAGGGTTTTCCAGGCGTTCAGCCAGAAATTTTGCCAGAGATGCAGTATCTCCTATTGTCTTTTCCAATCCTTGCCGTTTCTGATATTCAAACGGATCCTGTTGGAAGTTGAAATAATCCACTGCTTCCATGATCCTGCGATAAAAATATGTCTCGACAAAGAACCAGGGAACTGCAAGCCAATTCTTACCAAGATAGGGTTGGATATATTTCTGCCATGATTTATGATCAGGCGCGTCCTTATCCTTTAGCTGGCGGATCGGTTTATTAGGGATCTCTTCCTGCAGCTGCTGAAGATTATGGTTGATTTCAGAGGAGAACTGGTTTTCCTCAATCACTCGCTGAGCGATTACTGGCAGACGGTCCTTGACAGAGATATGAGACCAGGAGCCTGGTTGAGTCCCAATAATTGATGGTGGATAGTTTTTTGTCATAGTTACCGAGGATGCATAATCCCATTTTCTGGATGATACAGTTTCCTGTGAGGAAACCGTATTCTTGAATTGCGTTATAATCCCAGCACATGAGCCAACCACTGCAACAACCAATCTCTGCGATACTAAAAAAACATGGCCTTCTCCCTGATAAAAGCCTGGGACAGAATTTCCTGACCGATCCCAATATCCTTGAAAAGATCACCAGGATTGCCGGGGTGACAGATAAGAACATTGTGCTCGAGGTTGGTGCTGGACTTGGACATCTTACTGCCCAATTGGCGAAATCTGCTGAGCAGGTAGTAGCTGTAGAGCTTGATGAACGTTTTATTCCTGTCCTGGAGGAAAACCTCGCTGAATATCAAAATATCAGGATCATCCAAGGTGATATATTAAGCCTCAACCCACAAGATTTAGTCCAGGAAAACAACTACCTGGTGGTTGCCAACATTCCTTACTATATCACATCCCGCATCATCCGCAATTTGCTTGAATCAGAGCTTAAACCCAATAGGATCATCCTTACTATCCAGTATGAAGTAGCCCAGCGGGTATGTGCCAAATCGGGTAAGATGAGCCTGTTATCTCTTAGCGTTCTGATGTATGGGGAACCCAGCCTGGAGATGCGCATTCCGGCTGGCGCTTTTTTCCCACCACCCAAAGTAGATTCTGCGGTGGTACTGGTAAACCTCTATCCTGAACCGCTCTTGGATGAGAAAATGAGGGGAAAATTCTTTGAGATCATCAAAGCCGGTTTTCTTCATAAACGCAAAACACTGCGGAATTCCCTCTCAAAAGGATTAGCCTGGGCCCCATCTGAGGTTGAAAAACTCCTACTGGAAGCCGGCATTGACCCCCAGCGCAGGGCGGAGACACTCTCAATGGACGAGTGGCTTGAACTCACTCGTAATTATGATAAGATACTTCCTAGTTAATAAATTCACAACACCATAAGGAATTTAATATGACCGATCCGCGTCTCAGAAAACTTGCCGATTTGCTTGTCAACTACTCTGTGAAAGTCCAACCGGAGGAATGGGTATTGATCAATGGCCACATGGTCGCTGAACCATTAATTGCCGAGGTTCTCAAGGCAGTCTTGCAGGCTGGCGGACGGCCCCAGGTGGTCATGGGTTCGGACAAAATCACCGAATACAGCCTGAAATATGCCAACGATGAACAGATCAAATGGATCGCACCGACTATAACAATGCTCTATGAGGAAGCGGATGTATTGATAGCCTTGCGGGCTTTTGAAAACATCCGACATATGTCAGGTGTGGATCCTAAAAAACAGCAGCTATCAGGCCAGGCCAAACAGGGATTGA
>CAYORF010000176.1:0-3775 GCA_964406305.1 uncultured Anaerolineales bacterium
TCTCAAATTACTCAATGATCTATAGAGGTTTGATCAGAATATTGATACCAGAAATACCCCTGGGCGTCTACCGTTTTTATTGACTGGGGCAACTGTTCAATTTGAGATGGAAATCGGGGTAGAATAACAACGAGAACACATTTGTTAGGGTAAAAGAGGTTTGACAAGTTTGGTGCGGGAAAGAAATTAGAAATCTGCGCTAAAGAAACATCGCCTCTGCCCATCCTGGTCAAATATTGCTGCAAAAGCAGGGTTGTTCTAATCTGGAATATACCTTTTTGGGGGGATATGCAAAAATACCCATTATCGGTATTCGTGTAAAATATATAGTACAGCAATATCAACATCCCTAAGGAGGAAACCTTAAAATGAAAACCAAAAACACCAAACAGATAGCCATTATCATTCTACTGGCAGTCAACTTGATATTTACAGTATCTTTTGTGGTTGTCCCTAAGGTCTCAGCAGCTACCGGGTGTTTCCCAGATACCAATGGTCACTGGGCTGAAACCTTCATTTGCTGGATGAGCGATACCGGGTTAACGGGTGGATATCCTGATGGGACTTATAAACCCGAGCGGAATGTAACCAGGGCAGAAATGGCCGTATTTATGAAAAACCTTTACGATGCCCAGAATAGCCGGATTGCTGATCTAGAAGCCACTCTAGCTTCTGTCAGTCTGGAGAACGGCGGCGACGATGTCGTCTTCACCGGCGTGAATGTGCATGTGAGGGACGGCAGCGACGATACAGATGGCGCGGTGAACGGGCTGGGCAACCTGATTATTGGGTACAACGAGGACGACGGTGGTGATGCTGCCCGTACTGGTTCACACAACCTGGTAATAGGTCCTGAGCATAGCTACATGAGCTATGGTGGTTTAGTAGCTGGTTACGAAAATACAATCATCGGTGAATATTCCTCCGTCAGCGGGGGAAGTTTAAACACGGCCAGTGATATCTACACAACTGTCAGCAGCGGCTCTGGCAATACGGCTAGCGGACATGGCTCCTCTGTCAGCGGCGGGCGTGACAATACAGCCAGTGGCAATAATTCTTCTATCAGCGGTGGTGCTAATAACACGGCCAGCGGATCCAGATCCTCCGTCAGCGGTGGTGGTAACATCACAGCTAGTGGTTCTTACTCCTCAGCCAGTGGTGGATGGTTTGTCGTAGCCAGCGGAGATGGCTCCTCTGTCAGCGGCGGTTACTATAACACAGCAAGCGGAAATTACTCAACTATTGGTGGTGGTGCAAACCGCTCTATTATAGATAATTATAGCTGGAGGGCAGGAGGATTATTTGAAACTCAATAATGGGTGTTTTTGCATATCCCCCCAAAAAGGTATATTCCAGCGCTATCAATTTGAGGACGTCGATCCTGATCGAGACACCAATTCCTGTACAATCGCATCAATATCAATCGGTTGGAATGATTTAGTAAATTCATAACGTCCATAGAAATGCTAGATTCAACTCGTAAGTGCAACTTTGAAGGTTGAAAGAGGTAAGCTGGTGTAATATAAGCCTCTAGAGACCTACCAAGTCAAAGGAGCGCTTATGAGCTATAAAGGGGGTTGGAGATTTTTCTACGAATCTCAAGATAAAGGAATAGAAGCAAAATTAGAAATGGCAGAGATCCATGTTCTGTGTAACCAGTAGTTTTCGGGGTTTACAAGAATGAAGAAATGCCCATACTGCGCAGAAGAAATTAATAAAGTGGCTATCCTCTGTTGTTATTGTCGCAAAGATCTACCTCCCGGTAACAGTTGGAAGCTACATTCAGTATTATGATATAAAAAAGGGAAACATATGCAAAAATAACCAATATGTAAGGGTCAACCTCGTCTAATTGCGTGGGCTGTGAATCCGACAGCTGCGAATTTGCCCTTGCAAACAGCCAGTCTTCGCCATCTTTTATCCGAACGGCTAAATAATCCTTCCTTTGAATTGATTCTTTTTGATTCATCAATGATGCATAACCCCGCTCCACCCGACAGCCTTGGAGCTTGGGCAGCGGTCTCTTTCCACCTTTATTGGTTATTAATCTTTAATTATTAGTAGCCCAACCAGTCCCAGGTGCCCTTTACCCGAAGGGTAGATGCTTCGCAAAGCTCATCCGTTGGGTGGATTTTAAGAGAAGGTGGTCTGATAAATGGATTATCCTGAAGATAAGAAATCCACGAATATTAAACATTTCTTCATCTATGCTTTTGTAGCCTTGCTTATCATTCTTGGATCCTATGCCGTAGAGCAGAAAGTTGTTTGTGTGTTGATCTAAACTCTTCGGCATACTCGGTATATTTTCCATGAGGTTATTGTCTGCATCGGGAATACTCTATCATGAGAATGGCATAATATTGTCTAGCAGGAGGACATAATGAAAAAACACACTCGTTCCATAATGTTGCTGGTGGGGATTGCCCTGATCGCGATTTTTCTTCTGACCAGTACCTTTCTCGCAGCCAATGCAGCTGAGGATACAATACCTGCTCTAGAGAGCGATCGCGTAGAATATTCTCCCGAGGTCATGCTCACGGAAGACGATCTGCCCGGTTTCCACCTGGCAGCAGAAACGGAAGTCGTCGGGCATCTCGCGCTGGCAAGGCGCCTTACCGCTGGATTGTCCAGCCCCCGCACCAGGATCACCAATATTGCCTATTTCAGCATCGATGACCTGTTCCGTTCCGAATTTATCATCAGTTTCCTGGCTTATCCAATGTCTGAAGATGATGAAATCAGTTTTGATGCGCTTGTCAGCAATCCACATGTGATCATCGAATCGCTTTTAGCAATCGCACAGACCAGCGGCAATGCCGTTGAACCTCGCTTCATCCCTGAATTGGGGGACCTCGGCGAAAGATCAATGGGCTTCTTCCTCTCGATTGGACAAGAGCCGGTTGCCCAGAATATCGACTTAATCTGGGTTCAGCGCGGGGAGATTCTGCAGGGGACCTGGGTGATTTATCCTGTTGGGGAAACTCCAACCTTTGATGTGCGTGATGTAGGACTGCTCGTTGATCAGCGGGTGCAGGAGCACTTCATCGGGACTACATTTCGCCCTGCGGGTTTGTATGTCCCGGACCTCACTACCCACATACCCACCCCCCTGGATGTGTCCACCAAACCGGCAGTGATTGGTACCAATCTGCTGCTGGCCGCCTTGTTGATGCTGCCATTTGCAGCTGCAGTCACACTCTTCACCCATCTTGTATCCGAGAGTGAAACATCCCTGCGCCAGAGAATCCACCTACCGGGTTGGCTCTCGAAGTTAAAACGGAAAGATGCCCCGGGTTCCGGCGCGAAGCGCAGGAAAACGCCTGGCAGCATCCTGCGCTTCTGCACCATCATGCTCTTCTACGGGGTGATCTTCTCGCTGCTGGACCGCACATGGCAGCCGTTCACCACTACTGGCCTGCTGTTATTGTCCAGCATGATCCTTGCCTACGGCATTGTTGGGATCGCAGATGACATCGTACAATGGAGGGCATTACGCAAGTGGGGCATGCCCGCCGAACTCTCTCTGCGCCCGACCAACATCATCCTGTCCATTGGGTCCACTCTTGCATCCCGGTTACTCACCCTGGTGCCTGGCATGATGTTTGGAAAGCCCCAAGCCCTAGTCGTGGATGAAGCCCGCCTGGATGACAGGAAACGAAATCAACTGCTCAGAATTTCTGCCCTCACATTATTAACGATTGGATTCGGGTTATGGGCATTGACTACCATCACTGAAATCATGCAAAGAGGCGTACTAGCGGAGAAGACTGGAAAT
>CAYORF010000177.1:0-3764 GCA_964406305.1 uncultured Anaerolineales bacterium
CCTGTCATCGATCGCAAGTCAGTTGTGTAGCGCTGCATTTCAGCCAAAGGTACCATGGCAGAGACTACTGAACGGCCGCCTCTGGTATCCATGCCCTGGACCCGGGCTCGCCGGGTGTTGAAATCACCCAGGATATCGCCCATATTCTCTTCTGGTACGGTCACTTTAGCTTCCATGATCGGCTCAAGCAGAACGCCACCTGCTTCTTTGAATGCCAACTTAAATACCTGGCGGGCCGCAATCTCAAATGCAACAGGTTTGGAATCAACCGGATGTTCTTTACCATCAATAACAACTGCCTTGACATTCACAACCGGGTAGCCAGCCAATACACCCTCTTCCATGACAGTCTTGACACCTTTTTCAATGGCGGGCATGTAATTCTTGGAAATTGCACCGCCAAATACTTCATTAACAAACTCAAATCTTTCGTCCGGCAGAGGTTCCAACCGCATATGTACTTCACCAAACTGGCCTGATCCACCAGATTGTTTCTTGTGGCGGTATTGGGCAGTGCCATTTCTGCTGATAGTTTCTTGGAAAGGAACTTTTGGAACTTGAATATTCAATTCAGTCTGGAAGATGTCCTTGGCCTTACGAATGGCCACATCAATATGCTGGCCACCCATACCTTCTAGAATGGTTTCTCTGGTTGTTGTATCCTGCTTCCAGGATAGAGTCATATCTTCTTCACATAAACGGCTCAAGGTCGGACTGAGTTTAGCAGAGTCCCCTTGGGCAGCGGGGATGACCGCCACACGGTAAAGGGCGGTAGGGTAAACCGGCACAGGTAATTTGACTGGATGATTAGCATCTCCCAGAGTATGTCCGGTAGAAGTGACATTCAATTTCGGAACTGCTACGATATCACCAGCGTGAACGTTTTTAATATCATCCTGGTGTTTTCCGCGCATGACATTAATATTTCCAAACCGTTCTTCTTCTTTTTCCTGGCAATTCCAGACTTTGCTGTCAGAGCTGACAGAGCCGGAATATACCCGGAAGTAAGTGATCTTGCCAACATAGGGATCGGCAGTGGTCTTCCAAACATAACCAGCAAATGGCCCAGCATCTGAACATGCCAGTTCTTCATCGCCCTTAGCACCTTCAGCAGTTACTGCCGGAACTTCATCCGGAGAAGGCATAATTTTAATGATCGCATTTAATAAGGGAGCCATACCAACATTCGCTGTTCCCGAAGCGACCAGGACTGGAGCAAATGACCTGGAAACAACCGCGTTTTTAAGGCCGCTGAAAATCTCATCTTCAGAAAGGGTTTCACCTTCCAGGTATTTCATCAACAGATCATCATTGCCTTCTGCAGCAGCTTCGATGATTTCCGTCCGGAGTTCTTCGACCTGGTCTGTATACTCAGCTGGTATATCAACAGCATCTTTACCATCGCCTTTATAGGCTTTGTTCTCCAGGATATCGATCACACCAATGAAATCCGCTTTTTCTCCCCAGGGCAGCTGGAGAGGTAAAAGGCGCATGGAAGTCATTTGCCTGACAGATTCCAGTGCCTTCTGGAAGTTAGCATTATCACGGTCCATCATATTGATGATCACGAAACGCGGAAGTTCGAATTCATCAGCAAAATTCCAGGCTATTTCAGTGCCTACTTCAGCACCTGAAACCGAGTCTACAGGAATTAAAACGCCATCTACAACTCGCATGGCAGAGATCACTTCACCAACAAAATCTGTGTACCCGGGAGTATCCAATAAATTGATCTTGACATCCTTATACTCGACTGGCACAACTGAGGTTGAAATTGAGATACCTCGTCGCTGCTCTTCATCCTGGAAATCTGATACAGTTGTCCCTGCATTGATTTCTCCAAGGCGGGTAATGGCACCGCTGAAAAACAACAGTGATTCTGCCAACATGGTCTTTCCAGATCCACTGTGAGATGCCAGAGCGATATTGCGAATGTTTTGGGTTGAATATTCTTTCATTGATTAAACCTTCCTAAGAAATTTTGCTTTCTTTATTTAATCCAGTGATCACAGAGGCAGTTATATAATATACTTTAGACTTAGACAGGACCTCTTGTTAATTGACTACTCGATTTTATGACATCATGCCTTCCTTGTCAAAGAAAAATAGGGTGATTTTTGTTCTTATTTCAAGACCGGGTCAAACAAAGGCTCACGAATCAAGCCTTCTCATTCATCAAGGATTTCAAAAACTAAACCATCATGTCATCAATCACGATCCAAAATATCGTAAAACAAACATCTGTCATCCAGAATTTGATGACTTTACCCAAGGTAGCCAATGCCAGTACGTCAGGCAGTACTTTTCAAGCCTTATCAGATGAGCTGGAACAGAATATCCATCATTCAGCTACAGCAATTGATAAGGTCCTTTACAAGAAAGAGAAAACCCCTGCTGATCTGGCCATCAGATCCCGAAGAGCATATCAATGGTTAAAATACCTGGATAAACGGGATAATCTGGCTGCCCACCTCGACGCGCTTCAAAGGATCAATCTTTTCCTGCCGGCAATTAATCCTCTCCCCAAATATAAAAGATTTGGAATTGAATTCACTTTTTATCACACCAGCGCTCTGTTTCAGATCCAGGGCAAAGCTTCTCAGATCCAGATCACTGCCCAGGAGAGTTTAACTACTGCTCCAGATACCGTGCTAATCGCCCTGTTGGAAACAGCCCTTGGAAAACCATCCCAATCAAGCAAACAGCAAATTCGGGATCACACCTTCTCCCCTACTTATCATTCAACCCGGGAATATCTGGAATATTTGGGTGTCCCACAAGGGAGTTTCTCCAAAGGTTCGGTCCATGATCTGAGAGAAAGTTTTAAACGAGTGAAACTGGCCTATTTCAAGGATCGGCTACCAGAACCCCATCTAGTCTGGAATAAACAATTTACTGTTAGAAAATTTGGGCACTATCAATGGGATACCGATACCGTGATGGTAAGCCGAACCCTGGACCAACGCCGGGTGCCAGAGTTCGTCGTAGATTATGTTATGTATCACGAACTTCTGCATAAAAAATTGGGAGCGCGTTTGGTAAATTCCCGCAGGATGGTTCATACCAACTTATTTCGTGAGCAAGAAGCGATATACGCTAAGCTCGATGAAGCTCAACGGTATCTCAATAAGATATCTAGAAAAAAATAACCTGATCCATTGACCAGGTTATTTTCTAACTAGCAAAGTACTTGCCTGAAAGCTTATCCCTCTAATTTCTCTTTATGCTCCCGGACCAGTTCCCTTCTTAGCAGCTTGCCAACATGTGTCTTTGGCAATTCATCCCGGAATTCAATCTCAGTGGGAATCTTATACTTAGCAATACGGTCCGTACACCACACTTTCAGCTCTGCTCGATCTAAAGTGGCCCCCTCGATTAGAACTATCCAGGCTTTCACAGTCTCGCCTCTCTTAGGATCTGGGACACCCGCCACACCCACATCCTGGATGGCCGGGTGGTCCTGGAGCACTTCTTCCACTTCCCGGGGCCAGACCTGGAAACCGCCTGGTTTGATAAGCTCTTTCTTGCGATCTACGATATAGAAGTATCCCTGCTCATCCATGCGGGCGATGTCTCCCGTATACAGCCATCCATCCCTGAGCGAATTTCGGGTTTCTGTGGGCATATTATAGTAGCCCTTAAAGACCTGGGGGGCTTTCAATACAAGCTCTCCGATTTCTCCGGGAGCCAGTACTGTGACACCATCGTCAAGATCAATGATCCGGGCATCGACATCCGGGAATGGCAAACCTATCGATCCAGTT
>CAYORF010000178.1:0-3756 GCA_964406305.1 uncultured Anaerolineales bacterium
CCGGTACATTCTTGGTGCAATCTACTGGTACATTTTAGCCTGCAAACTGACACGGCTGCAGCTGCTTGTTGGGCGAGCTTAGGGTTGTGTCTCGATCCGGGCGGGGTACGAGTGCTCTGAAGTCTCGATACATTGGCCGAAGGTGTCGCCCATTAGTGTTCGTCCAACTGCCCGAAGGTGCTTTCGAGGGAATTCTTCAACTTCTCGGCCGCACCCTCAACTGCCTGCTCCACAGTCTCCGCCTGATGGCTGACCACGGTTTGATTAAGGCCAACGAGACTGGCCTCCAGCAAACAGCGTATAGCGTTAAAACCGGATTTTTTATCGCTGTTCTGGTCGCTAAGATATACATCCACCCGTGTGATTCGCTCATCGAGGTGATCCAAAGCCCCCCTAACAACAGCTTCGACATGTTGGGTTAATACATTGATGCCTTCGATGTTGCTATCGGTGTTGATCTGAACGTCCATGTGTCTATATTCCTTTCCTTCTGTTTGTCCAATGGCAGTTGACGATCAGTGCGAATGCACGGGAAAATGCTTCTTCTCGCCGTCCTGAACATATTCTTCCAGAGGTCTAAGAACTTGTCTCAAAAGTCAGTTTATCTTACCAGCAGGGGAGACTCTCTTGCTGCCTTTCTGGCCGCCCAACGGATGAGCTCACCCTCGGGTATATACCTCCATACTTCCCCCTGAAACCTCATGCGAAAGCTCCGGAGTGGATGCCAGCCAAGACAGAAATAACCTCGTCAAGCTCCCCTTTTCGGATTTTGTCAATCGGTCGCTGTCCCCGGAGCATAGGCACAGAGCCGTATAACCAGTCTAACTGCGCTTCGTGATCAACGAACACTTCTATCAGAAGTTGGGAGATCTCACGAAGCTTGCCTAATCTATCACGGACATCGGGGGATGGTACGCTTTCGTGGTTTTTATAACGATACACTGTCCGGGGATGGACATCCAATGCTGAGGCGACCTCACTGAGGTTTAAACCGAGTTTACTGCCCACCAGTAGGATAGCTTTTTCAGCAGCCCGCATTTCTAGATTCTTGAAAGATACTGTCATCGATCCCTCCTGTTGCATATGCCAGCTTATATGCCACATTATACAGCATGTATAATGTCATGTCAAACGTCATCACATCTGCCATGATTGCTACGATAGGACTGAGCGCTCTCAGACCAATGCGACTAAATAGGCACTGGAGATTTTCAAGAACATACTCGCGTGAAACCCCAGAGGCAAACTAGCGGGTTATGGAATAGAAGTGTTCCCTTAATAGCGAAAAGCCCCGGGTTTTCCCGAAGCTTGCCGCCGACCAGGTATTCCTAGTCCATTATTATTATACAGTTAGTAAATAGGTTTTCAACACTCAATTACAAAGTCATATACTAGATCCTTAATGTTGAGTTTCTCCCTTACCCGCTTAATCCAGAGAAATTTTACAAGTCACAGGGAAATGGTCTGACCCCGCCGGATACTTATGGTAGATCCGCTCACCGTTAGGCATCTCTCTCCAGATCTTTCCATTACTCACTCACCCTGCCGCGTTTCGACTGTAGAGGATATGGTCAATCCAGACTCCAAATTGGATTTCTGCCATCTTTCCCTCCTGGATTAACCACTTATTTTGAATAAGAATGTGCGAATTATTTTTATCTGAGTATTTGGTTGGTTGGTCAAAATACTATATTGCCTATACGCAATTCAATTATTTGGCCTAAATTCACAGGCGGTATCAAGTACGCATTCCCTTAGAATAACGCTCTCCGGCCGTCTGGGCGGCTCACTTGCCGTTTAGCATATACCCCTTCCCGCAGCATGTCTGGAGTTATGATTTCATGCAGGCCAGAACCCATAACGGGGTTCCCTTTCGGATCCTGAATGTGATGGACGAGTATTCACGGGAGTGTTTGGCGTCATGAGCTGCCAGGAGGCTTACTCATCATGATGTCATGGAAATCTTGACAGAGCTTTTTGTTCAGCGAGGAGTTCCAGTTCACATTCGGTCTGATAATGGAGCGGAGTTCACCGCCAAGAACGTGCGCAGTTGGCTGTCAAGGCTCCAGATCAAGCCGCTGTTTATTGAGCCGGGCAGCCCCTGGGAAAACGGCTATATTGAATCGTTCAATGGGAAGATGAGAGACGAATTATTGAATGGAGAAATCTATTATACTTTGAAGGAAGCAAGAATCGTAATTGATATGTGGAGGAAGGAATACAACACGATCAGACCTCACAGCGCTTTGGGTTATCGACCGCCAGTGCCAGAGACGATCATGGTTCCTACTACCCAATTTCAGCTAGTTGGACTAACATAGAGAGTGGTACAAATAATGGAGGCATGTCAATTGGGCTTTACTCCCCAGTTCGCCGACTGCGGCTCTTGAACAGCTTCGGAAGGCCTGCCCTGCCGAGATGGTCATTGTCCTCATCAGTCAGCTGGATGCCCGCCAGCAAGCTGCTCTTTCCGCAGGTGCTGATGCATTCATCAGCAAAGGGGAGCTGCCTGAACGCATAGCCGAACGCCTGCGTGACGCAGCAAAGCATTTTCATTCTTGGGTGACACCACCTGGTTGACTAGAATGCTGGAAGCAAAGAAAACTAATCTTAAACCATCAAAAGGAGAAAAAATGAACCTTCTTGTTTACCTGATTGCCGGAGCTGTTGTCGGTTACATCGCCAGTCGGATCATGAAAACGAGCGGACAACAGGGATTATTACTTGATATCGTGATAGGTGTCGTGGGTGCGTTCCTGGCCGGTTATTTCATCAGCCCACTGTTGGGTATCGGAACCATCAATGACTCCATCAGCCTCCCTACCATGCTGGTTACACTGTTGGGCTCCGTCATTTTGATTTGGATCATTAAATTGGTCCGAAAATAAAGTAACGACAGCAGGGAATCAGCTTTAAGCACCACGGAAATGTCAAACAAAACAAAAAAAGGAAATGAACTCATGAATCTCAAACTTAGTGCTCCTAAAGAAGTAACCTTTTGGATCGCAGTAATTCTTGCAGTCCTGGGTGTCCTGGCAAATCAAGGGATCATCGGCGCACTCGCTGGCAACGCCTTTTTGCTGGTGGTGGGCGGTTTTATCCTTTTGGCCCTCGGGAATCTATTAAAAGGTGTGTAGTATTTGATCGAGGAGGTTAGCTTGGATCTTAGCAGGTAGGTGTAGATAGATTATTGTTAACCCCCTCGAGGGGATTTCATGCTGATACATTTTACTGGCACGCTGATTAATTAGCTTAAGTCGGTTAACCGGTCAAACGAGAAATCAGAAGGGGATTTTGGGGTCCATCTCATAGATCTATCATAAGGAGAAATATCATGTTGTGGACGATCATCATTATTCTGTTAGTGCTTTGGCTCCTCGGTGCTTTTGGGGGGAAGATCAGCCCAAAGTTCCCAAAATCAGGCAGCTGGATCCATATTCTGATCATAGTCGTGATCATTTTGGTTGTATTGAAACTGCTTGGGATAGGATAATCCCGGGAGGAAATTAGCACACCCGTCCGCCAGGAACCCCAACAAAACACACCTTATTGCCTATACGTAATTCAATATTTCACCCTTATTTTTCAGGCAGTACCAGTATGCATTTTCCTCAGAAAAACGCTCTCCGGATGTCTATGGGGCTCACTTGCCGTTTAGCATATACCCCTTCCCCCGCACAGTGAGTAAATAGCGAGGACTAGAAGGATCTTGCTCTATTGCCCTTCTCAGATAGGCCATATGTGTGTACAGGGTAT
>CAYORF010000179.1:0-3740 GCA_964406305.1 uncultured Anaerolineales bacterium
CACCTCATGAAGTGTTTTTGAGGGGCTTGTTGCAGTAGATACTTGAATCCAAGATCTTATATCTTTCATATCTTATATTTGATATTAAAATACCCCTGATAACTAAATAATCCTAATAAGATAATCCACAGAAGGATCTCCCACCATCGATCCGACGTGAGCGACATGCCGAGGGAGAACAAAGCCCCAGCAAGATTTAGCGACAGGGCGAACCTGGGTGAATTTAGAACAACTCCCAGTTTAACATCTTCCAGTCGGGATTCGTAATAAGCAAGACTCAAAACCGCTAAAGCCAAGGCTAGAGCGATAATCCAGATGCTGTTATAAAACAAATTCAGCCAATCTATCATGCTTTTTTTCTCAATATAATATTGAAAACAGAATATAGAAAATTATTAAAGGTAGGATATATAAATAATAATCTAAAACTCAACACTCAATTTTCTATTTTATATCTTATATTTGTAATTCGTTCGTACAACCCCGTAATCAATCCCAACAACATCCAGAAAATAATCCCCGGTTTCGCACCAAGCGTGATCGCATCCATCATGCCAAATATCAGGTGAGCAAATAACCCACCTCCCAGTCCCAGCACAAGAGTCTTCTTCAGGAGTGGGTCGTTGAAGTTGGATAACCCGTTTCCTTCATTTGTCATCTCAAATGAAGATTTCCAGACTTTTACTAACATCCAGAAAGCGATGAAATAGATAGAGATAAAGGCAAGCAACCCCGGAATCCCCAGATCCAGAGCTGCCTGCAGGAATTCGTTATGAGCATGGGCGATATCAAAATCTGGCGAGATCGTAAATAAGGGATATAACACATGCACCACTTCCCGGAAGGTATTCATGCCCAACCCGGTGATTGGAAAATCCTGAATACCGTAAATTACCCGGGACCAGATTTCCATTCTGGCACTCAAGGTATCTGCAGAGAGTCCAGATTCACCGGAAAAACCAATATCAGCGATCATTGATTCCCATCCCCCGCTGGTCTCTATTAAAACATTTCCCCCAATCACCGAAATTATCAGCAAACCTACCAGGACCCAGCGCCATTTTTTAGGCAAGACAATCACAATTACTATAAATGCCGTAAGAGCGATCGCCAGATAACTACCCCGGGACTGGGTCAGCATCAAGACAAGGCCCACAAACAGGGACCCCAGCCAAACAATGAACCGAATCCCCCAGGCGGCAATCCCACTCCACTTCTTTCCTTTCACACATCCTTCAATTTTATATTTTATATTCTCTATTTTATATTTCCTCAAAATCCAGCTCAGCACCACAAGCATGGGAAGGTACCAGAGGATCGTGCCCCCTACCGCGTTGTGCTGCAAACCGGTTCCGAGGGTAGGAAAAGATGAGATCAGGATCGGGATTCTGGCAATGATCGGGTAAAGGAAGGAAAAACGAACCTGGTATTCCATCCCCAGGAAACCAAGAACCGCCCAGCCCAACCCGCCAGCCAGGAAGGCCGCTAGACTCCACCACCAGCCATTTTTTTTCCTGCTTTCCCGCACTACAGCAAAAAAGACCCCCAGGCCAAGAACCAACCCGCTGATCTTTTCCAGGCTCTGCTCCATGCTGTAGGTGGCCCATAGGCTGATTAGCAGCATGATGGCCAGGATCAGCAGGTTGAGGTTTAACGGAGTCACAGGAAAACCCGGCTTAATTACTGAATCCGTCCTATCTTCAGCAATATTCCCAATCTTATATTTTCTATTTTCTATTTTATATTTTCTTCCCTGCCAAAGATAAAGCAGCCATATCAAAGGAATAACCAGCAGGGCAAAAGAACGTTTGGGGGATGGAAAGACCAGGAATGGCGCGGCCAGGAGAAGCCAGAGCCAATAAAAGTGGCTAATTAATTGAACTGCCCTCTTCATTGACTATCTACCTTGCCCGCTAATAATCACCCAAATGGTCTTAACCGTGATATAAAAATCCATCAATAAAGACCAGTTGCTCACATAATATACTTCAAACCTGGTTCTTTGCTCCCAGGTAGTTTCATTACGTCCCATTACTTGCCACCAGCCCGTGATTCCAGGTTTCGTGCGGAGAATAATCGGACCATAATCTCCGTATTTTAATACTTCCTCATCAGTCACTGCTCTTGGACCAATCAGACTCATTTCACCCAAGAAGACATTCCAAATTTGTGGCAATTCATCAAGGCTAAATTTTCTTAACCAATACCCAATTTTTGTTATTCGCGGATCGTGTGATAATTTTTGGATGCTGTCCCATTCTTGTTTAGCCAGGGAGTGAGAATCAAGGTAAGTTTTCAATATTTCATCTGCATTAATAACCATTGTTCTGAATTTCAACACCATAAATGGATTATCATCTTTCCCAATCCTGAGATGCTGATAAAAAATGGGTCCTTTCGAATCAAGTTTAATCATCAGAGGAATAATTATCCAAATAGGAATGGTTAATATCATTAATAACACTGACGCTGCCGAATCAATAATTCTCTTAAGAATTTTTTTCACAGGATCAAGTAAATTGTAGTGTAATTCAAGCCCCAGGTATCCTTCCAAATCACGGATCTTTACAAACGTTGATCCCAGTTCAAATGTTGAGGACATCAAAATAATCGAGTTAAAATGAGCGTTAATTTTCCGAATGACAGCCAATTCTTTTTGATCTAAATCGGAAAAAGGAATTGCTGTGAAGACAACCGAGTCAATATTATACTCTTTGCCCAGATTTATCATCTCATCTATAGATGAAACAACAGGAACCTCAGATATGTACTCTGGGAAAGAAGTATTTTTCAAAATATGGATCGCTAAAGGACGCCATCCCATCCTTCTACTTCTTATGGCAATATTCACAGCATTAATATCATTTTCATTTTTAATAATGAATAATATCGGTTTCCCATACCAATTAAGAAATGATAGGCGATTGCGCAGGATGATCCGCATCAAAGGGATGATTAATATACTCAGGCTCCAGGCAAATAAAAAGATCGAGCGGGGAAAATCTGGATTCAATTTTAAGAAATAAACTGTAACGGCCAAAAATCCATAAACAAGTGAAAGAACTTTGACCAAACGTTCTATTTCTTTTATTGCAGTCTTCCCATAACCTGGATACAAATCAAAAAAAGCAAACAACAGCATTATAAATCCAACACCTATCAGGATAATGGGAAAATTATAGGACCAACTAACTTGTCCTCCCACATAAGGAATCAAAGCACGGCGAATTATTGTAGCCAAATAAAAAGAAAAACATAATCCAAGTAAATCACTGAAAAACAAAAGAAAAGCAGTTAATATCGGTAAAGGTTTAGGCTCGCATATTTCTAAGTAATGATAATTATTTCTCATTTTATATTTTCCTCAATCTTTGAACAAAAGGATGCTAAATCAAAATACACAAATACTCTCTGCCTCTCTGCCTCTTTGCCCGAACATTTAATTTCTTTGTTTTATACCTATTATTTCAGTGGGGAAATTACCTCTAATTATTGAAACAGAAAACAGTTTACACTAACCACTAGCAATCAAGTCTAGACAATTGTTTGGAACTAAATAAATTATAACCTAACCATATAAGATGTTGAAAATAATGACATGCCCTGTTACATATACTTGACAGTAAGTACTGAAAAAGGGTAGAACAGAGATAATGATCACCATTCACCGCTCTGTGTCTACCCTTCGGTACAGAGCCTGAGATTTAGGACCTTGACGTGCCTGCGCCGCGAGCGCTTTT
>CAYORF010000180.1:0-3604 GCA_964406305.1 uncultured Anaerolineales bacterium
GAGCAGTGATATCTTTCTGGGACGACAGCTCCAAAAAGCGATCATGAAAAGGTCTAATTTCCTCTAGTTTGCGCCTGTCTATTTCAGTCTGGCCTTTTTCCACGTCCACCACTACGGAGAACTTGTCATCCTTAACTTCCCCAAAATCTACCCGTTCTATGGACCCGGAATAGATCACTGCGGGGTGATTTCCCTCGTTCAGGTTTTGTGCTTTATGGACATGACCCAGGGCAACATAATCCAGACGGGGGTCAGTGACCATGGACTTCGGCAGTACAAAGTCTTTTCCCAGTAACACCGATCGTTCTCCCCCATAAACTGCTCCTTCCACGGAAGCATGGGCAGTCAGGATAGTGGGAAGATTGGGATCAGCCTGGTCAAGCCATTTTTCAAGCACGTTTGCTAAGCGTTTTTCCATTTCTTCATAGAGCTGGCCAAGATCCCGAATTTGAAAATCCAGATAAGACATCAGGCCCGAGCGGGACACCCAGGGCACAGCCAAGAGCTACACATCAAGCTGTTTTCCAGGCGGACAGAGTTGTTTCAGGTCATCCGGGCCAAGGAACATGGGTTTATCCACAACCAGGACATGGGGAACGCTGAGTGTGCTGAATTCCTCCATAGCGTGAGCCCTGGCCACTGAAGGGGAAACATCATGGTTCCCAACCAGCAGGACGAAATATACCCCTGCCCAAACCATCAAAGAAGAAACCAGACCAAAGGCTTTAAAGTTATATACGATCCCTGGTTCAAGCATGGCCTCTGCGGGATTTTTGGGGTTGTAATAGACTATTACATCTTTCCCAACGGTATATTTACTAACAATGCTGGATGGATAAAATGGAGAGGAATTTGAATTTACAGCTGAGGAGGTTAATGCTATACCATTTACAGAATATTGATAGTGAACGTATCCATCGATATTAACATAATAGTCCCCATCGTATTCTTCAAACTTCTGGCCCACCAATCTAAGGGAGGTAATTTTCCCTTCCGTAGCAGGCCACTCCTGGCTGAGGATCATCCTGGGGATATCGGATAAAAGCAAACCAATCAGGTTCAGTTCTTTTGACACAGGATTGCTCTCCCCACAACCCTAGACTCTACAGTTACGATTCCAAGGTGCTGAGTATCCCTTTTATCATCATCCGAATCAAATGGAATAGCAGATTGGTAAGCAGCAGATTAAGTTGGAATTCGGTAGCAGGGGATAGTTAAGGTACCAGTCCTTCAATCTACACCCTGTTTGCCCATGATTCTCTCCAGCTCCTTCTGCTGAACGAAAAAGAAGCGCCTTCCTATATAATGACTCAACCTACTGCCCAACCTATCAATTTAATCTGCCGTCAAAATCAAATTGATAAATCTTGCATAAATTCAAAAATCTTATCATTCAAATCCGGTAGATGCTCGTGACTGAAATCGGGATAAGTGACCATGGATTTGGGAGCTGTGATCTTGTTATAGGCCGCAAATTGGGTGGACGGTGGACAAATTGTGTCCATCAATCCCACAGCCATGAACACGTCGGCCCGAATGCGGGGAGCCAGGTGCTGGACATCAATATAGCCCAATTGGGTAAAAACTTCATCTTCACGTTCATGGCGTGGATCAAAACGGCGAAACCAGACTCGCAGCTCTTCATAGGCAGCCACGTCCTGGTCAATCTCCCATACCCGCTGGTAATCGCTGAGGAAAGGGAAGACCGGAGCCGCTTTTTTGATGCGGGGTTCAAGGGCTGCGCAGGCCAGCGTCAGTCCACCTCCCTGGGAACCACCAGTGACACCCACACGCTCTGGGTCGATTTCGGGCATTTCTATGATAATTTTGGCAAGCTGCGCTGCATCCAGGAATATTGCCCGATAGAGCATCTTCTCAGGAACATTATCCAAACCGCGCACGATATGACCGTTGAGCGTCCAACCTTCTACACCGCCAGGGTCTTCCGAGCGCCCGCCCTGCCCGCGGCAATCCAGTGCGGCAACGGTGAACCCCGCCGCCACATAGGGCAGCTTATCATACCAATCGCCCGAGTTCGCGGAGTAGCCGTGGAACATCAGTACTGCCGGGGCAGCAGAGTTTGTTGGGGATGTTTGTTTGGGTTTAAGCAGTTTGGCATAAACACGCGCCCCGCCTACACCAGTGAAATACATATGGTAACACTCGGCATAACTGGTCTGGAATTCAGCGGGAACAAGTTTTACCTGGGCATCCACGGCGCGCATCTCTTCCAGGCTGCGTTCCCAGAATCGGTCAAAATCCCCTGGTTTGGGGTTAGTGCCTTCATATGTCAGAAGGTTTTTATAGGGCATATCGAATAAAAGAGGCATATTATTTCCTTGATCGTAAATAATGAATTGACAAGGCAGTCTATCAATTGTTAACCTGAATTCCACGTCAAAATAAAATTTTCTTCATTTACGTCCAACTGGTGAAGAATTTTGGGGGAACTTTCAATATTGTAGCATTTTTCGCCACCACCTAATCATGAATTTATGGATATTTCTGGTGAAATAATTTATTTTTTAATTTTGAAGTTAAAAAACAATGTAAAGTAGAATATTTGCATGGTAAAAACAGGCCTCATAAAATATTCTGGAGCCACCAAAATCGGCCATCGACATTTTTCCTGTTAGGACAAGCATTTTTCATACACATCTTTATACGGATACTTTGCTAGGAGCTTCATCACCACGTATCTTGCAGTTCTGGGTTCATCTCTATTAATATTGGCCAATTGGTTCATCGTTTTACTTTGGCTAACAATCACGTTAATTGATATTAAACTAAAGATTGAGTTTGAAGAATCTCAACCCCTGACTCGGTTTGGTGTAGATTTCGAAAACTACAAGCGAACAACCGGTATGTTTCTACCACGAGTAAAGTTTTAATATTGGCATTGTGCTATCTAGATGGTGGATTTCCACCTAACCCCCGCCCCGCTCGACTTGGTAACTTTGCGATTATTTTTATTTGTGTATTTGATTAAGGTTGGTCAAAATATGGTATTGCCTATACGCAATTCAATGATTGTGACTTGTTTCTCGGCCAGTATCAGTATGCTTTTCCCTCAGAAAAACGCTCTCCGACCGTCTACAGGGCTCACTTGCCGTTCAGCATATACCCCTTCCCTCGAACCGTGATTAAATAGCGAGGACTGGAAGGATCTTTCTCTATTGCCCTTCTCAGATAGGCCATATGTGTGTACAGGGTATTCATGTCCTCAACGTAAGACGTTTTCCAGATCCTGGTAAAGAGTTCTTCCTTGGTAACCAGGGCGCCCTTCTTTTTGATCAGGTATTTCAAGACCTGCATTCCCTTAGTGCTTAGGTAAGTAACCCCCTTCGGCGTGAACACACGCTGCTTCTCTTCATCCAGGCAGATGTCTCCGTACTGGATGCAGCTCTTACTATCTAGCGGAGAAAACATCTCTATGTAGTTGATCAGCTTCCGGATAGAAAGCCCGGGGCGGACCATCATATCAACCTTTGACGGCTTCTCCTGATCAGAGTAGATCAATATAGGAAGGTTGGGAGATGCTTTCTTGAAAGCGGCACAGGTCCTATCTCCATTTGTTCGCATGGAAATAACATTAAGAACAACC
>CAYORF010000181.1:0-3527 GCA_964406305.1 uncultured Anaerolineales bacterium
ACTGTTGTTCACTAAGAAATGGTTATTTCGTGTCCAAAAAAAGGGGCGCAGTACTAACATGCTGCGATGGATGTCTTGATTTAGAGTCATGGTCAACGAATTGTGGGCTATAATATGTTCTTATTTTATCAGATACCAATAATGATATATCATTTTAGTCAATAATTCAATGCAATTCCCACGTACATGCAATGTTAAATTGCGTCTCATTCTTCTGTTGTTGCGCTTTCAATTGCTGGCTTCGAGAGATGCATCATTGATGTTAGTTTAAACTTCTTTCTGTAAAAGTAGTCAGGTGATCCATAGTAGTTGAAGTTCAGCACCTTAACAAAATGATAAATAAATTCGCCAGTCTCCCAAGTTTCACTGATTTCCATCAACACGGCACTCACCAGTCTTAGACACGAAGCTTCGTTTGGGAATATCCTGGCCACTCTGGTTCGCCTGCGAATTTCTTGACTGACTCGTTCCAGGCTGTTGACTGTGCGGATCCTGCGACGGTGATCGGTTGGGAAAGCAAACACAGTCAATCCTTCCGGGATATTGCCTTCCATCCAATCAGCCAGTCTGGAAGCGCGCTTGTCATATTTCTCAACGATCAAACGCAGCTGAGCTTCAGATTGCTCACGGCCCGGGGCATTGAAAATGGCCCGGATATCCGCCGCAACTTCCCGCTTCATGCTCTGGCGCGGTACATACTGGCTGGCATTCTGCTGCAAATGAAACTGGCAGCGCTGCCAGGGAATGCTGCTGAAGACCGCTTTGCGGGCAGCCTGCAATCCCGTGTGGGCGTTACTGATGATCAGCTTCACATCCGTCAATCCCCGTTCCACCAGGCTCTGCAAGAACTCGCGCCAGTGGATCTCCTGTTCTCTGAGTGAGACGGAAACGCCCAGAATCAGGCGTTTTCGCTCAGGATTCACTCCACTGGCGATCAAAACAGCCGCATCCCGGATCTGCCCATCCATTCGCACCTTTTCATAACGAGCGTCCAGGTACAGGTAAACTGTTGGACCCAAAGGTCGATTACGCCACGATTCCAGGACTTCATCTAGCAAAATGGCTGCCCGACTGACTTGTGTGGCTGATACTGCGCTACCGCACAATCGTTCCGTAATGGCTGCGACTTTGCGAGTTGAGACTCCCTGAACATACATCTCAGCCAGAGCCAGCATCAGTGCCCGTTCACTGCGCAAGCCTTTCTCCAAGGCCTGGGGATAAAAACCCCCTTCGCGCACCTGGGGGCACATCAAAAGCAATCGGTGACATCCTGGTGGTGACCGTCTTGGGTTTATACCCATTTGCGCGGCCTCGCCGTTTTTCTGACCGCTCATATGGACCCACGCCAAGGTATTGTTCGCGTTCGGCTTTCATGGCGGTGTTGACCACAATGCGGATCAACTCGGGTAGAAAATCAAGGTCTTGCTCTGCTACCTGTTCAAGTAATTCGGATGGTAAGGTAAAATGGTCTTGGTAGGTCATGGTGTTTCTCCTTTTTGTCTAGTAACAATAAGGATACACCTGACCTACCATTCTTTATTTATCAATTTTACAGAAAGAAGTTTACACTAACTCAAAGTTGCACTTATTAGTTGAATCTAGCACTTGTAATTAGCTCCATTTTTAGTTTTAATTCTATAAAGAAATCACCTAGTTGACCTGTATTATCACTCTGTTTTGCAGGATTTTGACCTTTATTGTAGAAAAATTACATTTTTGATATGTGAGGAACATATAATTCCCCTGTTTTATGGGAGATATCCTTTATAATGGAAGAACCTGGATAAAAATCCTTAAAAAGACCTATAAGAACAATGGATTTCAATTAAATGGAAAAAAAACTGACATTTCCCAGGTTTAAATTGTTGTTTTTGGTCTGTCTCGGTATCTTGGTCTTATTTAGTAATCCAGATCGAGTTCAAGCAGATGATGGTTCAGGTCGCTCTATGACCATTGAGGTTTCTTACACAGAATATGAGTGGTGGCTTGTACGTTGGGATGATGATAGCCTGGTTTGTGATTTATATATAGACCATACTGATTCTCCCACCGCGAATGAAATATACGTTCAATGTGGTAGTAAGATTTATGATTCTTGGGCTAAATCTGCGCCTTGTCCAAAAGCTGAATCCTATCAAAATGAAACATGTTCTGGCCTCTATTTATTTAAAGCCAACTCGACATCAAAAACCAAGGAAGTTTCGGTTGATTTACCGGTACCAAGTATTTGGATAGACTTGGTCGGATGTGATTATGTTGGAGATAATAAGCTATGCGCTGAGATTCCTTCACTAAGTTTTATAACTGAAGAACCTTTACCTAACGAGTCAATTACTCAGATTCAGGGAACTTTAAATGAAATTCCATTTGCTTGTCAGAATGGCTCATGTGAAATTCAACTTAGGGCAACAAATCAAATTGGTGTGCCAATAGAATTTTGGGCTGATTCCAGTTTTGGTGATAGCACCGTTCATTACCAGGGTCGAGTTCGTGTATCTGAAAGTGGTATATCAGCAGAAGGGGAACCAGTTGGTTGGTTTGTTGACTTCATTAGCGAGCAAAGTGATTTTAGCAGTATAAAGGGCTGTGCTCAGATTTGGGAATCGTTTCCCGCTTTGGGAACTCCTCCAGAATGGCTGGCAAACCCAACTCAATCAAGCGCTCTTGAAACCAGTGAGCCTTATACATACCTTGCTGGCCAATTGATCATGCAAGGTTATGTCGATGCATCAGAGTGTGATGGGTTTGGCTTACTGGATAACGGCTATGCTTCCCAGTGTGGTTTAGAAGTTGCTAGATCTCTTGTTATTTTATGGCAAAACAATTTTGATAACATTATCATTCAATCTGCCCTTGAAAGCGGCATACCATCCCAATTACTGAAAAGAATTTTCGCCAGGGAAACACAATTCTGGCCAAAAACAGCCAAACATCTTTATCTTGAATATGGGTTTGGTCATATTAATGAATTGGGTGCAGATACAGTATTATTGTGGAATCGAGATTTTTATGATCAATTTTGCCCGCTAATTTTGAAAGAGGATGTCTGTGAGTCGGGATATGCTTTGTTGGATGACTGGAACCAAATCTTATTACGGGGGGCATTATTATCTGAAATTGAAATTGATGTGCCTGTAGCAGGAGAGGGGGTTGATCCCATTCAAGCACAATACAGTGTAGATATATTCACAGAGACCATTTTAGGGAATTGTTCCCAGGTGGGTCAAATAGTTAAAAATGAGCTGGATCAGACAGCCGGTGAAGTGGTTTCTTATGAAGATCTTTGGCGGTTTACCTTGGTTAATTATCATGCGGGGTCAGGGTGTTTGTCACAGGCATTGATTGAAATCAACACAGTGGAGAATTTGGTGAATTGGGAAAACCTTGCTGAAGCGTTGAAGACAGTTTGCCCAGATGCGATTGATTATGTCAATGATATTGTTTATTAATTCTTGGATTCAAGTATCTACTACAACAAGCCCCTCAAAAACACTTCATGAGGTGTGAGAAAATCAAGTCGTTTGCGA
>CAYORF010000182.1:0-3476 GCA_964406305.1 uncultured Anaerolineales bacterium
GTTATTGCCTGAGAAGAAGTTAATCCCAATTCTCTAAAAACTCGCTCAGTCTGTTTCTTTATAGTAGGGTCAATTTTGGCTGAAATTGTAGTTTTTTTCCATAGTACTGATTCCTTTGGTTGAGATGTACTGCTAATGTATATACAATGTAATACGCCATGTCCAAATTTCAACCTCGCCTTACGCTTAAAAATCATAAACAATCGGCTGATTCGCTAGCTGGTACAACTGATCACAGCCGCTGGCATTGATAAAGGTTGTTGCCCCGTTAGTAGTGGTTCCATAACCTTCATGAATGTGCCCGAAAATATGCACATCGGGTTTAATTCTCTCTACAGCCTCCAGCAAATCCCGGCAGCCGGCCGTCTCCCCTTGGGTTGCTAGATCACCAATGCCAAAAGGCGGACAGTGCGTTATCAAAACATCTATCCCCTCCAGGATCAGATCCCATTTGGCCCGGATCTCGGATCCCCGCTCCAGGCTGAAGGCCCTGTCGTAGAACCAGGGCTGCCAGGGACTGCCGTAGAATTTCACTCCGTTCAAGGTGACTTCCTGATCTTGTAGATAGATGCAGTGGGTCAGGATTTTCTCACAAGCTACTCTGTCACTTTCGAAACAGAAATCGTGGTTACCGGCGATGACGATCTTGTGAGGGTGGGGCAGTGCGCCTAGAAAGTCGTTGAACTCCCGCACATCATCCAGTGTCCCGTGACGGGTCAGGTCGCCGGCGTGGACTAGGACATCTCCATTTGGAATTTTTAATGCCCCGTGCAGGCCGTGGGTGTCACTAATGGCGATAATTTTCATAGGTATGTTTTAGAGAGATTTCTATGATTGGATTAATCTAGTGATAATTGATCCCAGAACTCCCAGAATTTTTCAACCCGTGCAATCTCGTTCTGGTTCATCAAAACAGGTGCTACGTCTTTCGAAATCCGCAATTCTTACTGAAACCTCTTTCTTCAGTTCCTCCGTCCAATTCGAAGTCAAGAGTTTACCCTGAGCGAAACGAAGTGGAGATGAAGGGCCTCCATTGAGCTACGGGTGCGTGGTTAACTAATTCTACCGCAGGGGTAAAATTAGTCAAATTTGAGGCACAAAACATTCTTTTTTTTGATTTATGAGGGAATTTCTTATAGTGGGAATTATTCGCATTTGGGGTCCTGGTGCAACCCTGGTGCAATTGGGATGAAGTTAAGTCAGCCGGCAGGGCTACACGAGCTGTGATTTCATCCATGATGGTAGCGGCTTTATCCTGGAGTCCGGGAACCGTATGGGCATAGATATCCAAAATAGTACTGGCTTTGGTGTGCCCTATTCGCCTGTAATTTTCCCTGGACAGGATTACGACGATTTCTTTTCCCCGCCGAGTGATAACCTGCGGTCCCCTGTCCAGGGCTTCATTAACAACCTGGCTGAATTTACCAAATCGGTCCAACCGATTGATATTGATGCGATTGTTCAGGAATTGGTTCCCCGATCAGGATCTACGCCCTCAAATGAATAGCGTTGGAATATACCTTTTTAGGGGGATATGCAAAAATACCCAAGTAGTGGCAGAGAAACTTATATTGTTATTTGGTCCCAATGGGTAATTTATCGATAGAAGTTATCGGCCAAACCGAGATTTTTTCTTGGACTGGATAGGCTTCCTTACCTGCGTAAATCACCCAGAGGTGTTCCAAATTCAATTCTTCTAGAGCGGTATACATTGAGGCAGTAATTTTGGGTGCCTCATTAAGTTTGACCTCAACGCCATAATTTTTCCCTTGATAAGAAAATAGCAAATCAATTTCTGCACCATTATGCGTAGCCCAGAAGTATGCCTGGTTGGGGCGAACATATTGAAGCACTTGCTCAATAACAAAACCTTCCCAGGAAGCACCGATTTTGGGATGTCCGAATAAATTATTACGATCCGTGATTTCCAGAAGACTATGAAGTAATCCGCTATCGCGGAAATAGACCTTGGGTGATTTCACTTGTCGTTTGCCTAAATTAGCAATCCAAGGTTGCAATTGGCGAACCATATATGTACCTGTTAGTATGTCAAGATATGAACGCACAGTTTTATCAGTTAAACCCATAGACCGCCCCAGCTGCGAACCATTCCAGGTTTGTCCATGGTAATGGGCTAGCATGGTCCAGAATCGACGCATTGCGACAGGGGAAACGTTTATACCTAGTTGTGGAATATCTCGTTCCAGAAACGTCCTTATGAATCCTTCCCGCCAAGCAAGACTATTTTTTTCTGAATCTGCCAGATAAGATCTTGGAAAGCCTCCTCGCAGCCAAAGTGTCTCCCAGTTTATCTTGCCAATCTCTCCGAGATCGAAACCGTTTAACTCTATGAATTCAATCCTTCCTGCCAAAGTTTCCGAGGCATTTTTTATGATTTCAGGCGAGGCGCTACCTAGGATCAAATACTTGGCTTTGTTGTCGGGTCTGTCAACAAGTACACGAAGAACCTGAAAAAGACTGGGGTTGAGCTGGATCTCATCGAGTATTACCAACTCCTTCAGGTCGCCCAATACTAATTCGGGGTTTTCTAGTCGTCTTTGATCAGGAACAGATTCTAGATCAAAGTAAACGGCTTCCTGTTCCTTCATTAACAGACGCGCCAGGGTTGTTTTTCCACATTGGCGTGGTCCCAGCAAAGCTGTAATTGGCGATCGGTTTATTGCATTTTTTAGGCTGGAGATGTAAAAGGATCGTTTTATCATGCCTGTATTTTACCATGAAAATTCGGAACTATAATCCGAGTTTTCATGGTAAAGGGAAACCCCATTCTGCCGGAGGATACCATTTTAGTAGCCCTTCTTGTTGATTTATTAGCTTATCAGAGCAATTATGGTGCAGTTTAATTAGGGTTTGAGGAAGATAAGTCAAAAACACAAAGTATTTTGTTTTAAACTCTGATTTCACCCCCTGGGAACGATAAAAACGTGGATCGAGCAGGATAGTAATTGACAAAAAGTCAATGGTGCCTGTTTATTTACCAAGGATATTTGTGAGTAATAGCAGTTTTTAGCGCTTGGGTGGTAGCTTGCCCTACATGACCTAATGGAATCATATGAGGTTTACCAGATCCTCACTAATCTGACTAAATGCACATCTACTTCTCTTTCTGGATTATCAGAGAAATTAAATAAAATTTTTGCCCCATGACATCTGCCTGGATGAAAAGAAGCAGCATGTGTTCACATCTAAGGGAGTTACTCACCTGAGCACCAAGGGAGTGCAGGTCTTGAAATACCTGATTAATAAGAAGGGCACCCTGGTTTCCAAGGAAGAACTCTTTACCAAGATCTGGAAAACGTCTTACGTTGAGGACATGAATACCCTGTACACACATATGGCCTATCTGAGAAGGGCAATAGAGCAAGATCCTTCCGCTCCTCGCTATTTACTCACTGTGCGGGGGAAGGGGTATATGCTAAACGGCAAGTGAGCCGCCCAGACGGCCGGAGAGCGTT
>CAYORF010000183.1:0-3472 GCA_964406305.1 uncultured Anaerolineales bacterium
CCGGGTCCTTTTGTTTATATGGATAAAATAGCAGTTGGCCCACTGGCAAAAGGCCTAATTGATATCGAAGCGCCCTTAAAGGATAACCTGGAAAAGATCGCTAAATCAGAGGGTAAATCTATCAAGGACGTCACAGTGATCATCCTCCAGCGTCCCCGGCATGATGAACTGATCAAAGAGGTAAGAGAAATTGGGGCCAGGATCCGCTTGATCCCCGATGGCGATGTGGCCGCTGCCCTGATGACCTGCCTGCCAGAATCAGGGATCGATGCCTTAATAGGTATCGGCGGAACCCCCGAAGGAGTTCTAGCAGCCTGTGCTTTACGAGCTATGGGTGGTGAGATACAGGGAAAATTATTTATACGAAATGAAGAAGAGAAAAAATTGGGTTTGGAAATGGAGTATGACCTGGGCAAAGTCATCACCATGGATGACCTGGTCTCCTCCAATGATGTCTTTTTTGCAGCCACTGGCATAACAGATGGAGAATTACTTTCCGGCGTTCGCTATACTGGCCATGCCGCTGAAACCCAGAGCCTGGTGATTCGCGGCCGGACCGGCACTGTTCGCTGGATCACTGCCAAACATAATTTCAAGAAATTAAACCCGATCAGTGAGATCGAATACTGATACTTAGGGAAGATCTTTAATCAAATACAGCTCTCCACGCTGATACCCCCGTTCTAGATAATATCCACGTGTCCCAACCGCTGAGATCACAGCCAGTTCAGAATAGCCGTGTTCCTTTGATATTCGTTCTGCTTCAGCCAGGAGCGCTGTGCCAAGTCCAGCATGCTGGGCCGCTCCAGTCTTTTCCAAACCAACTGGAAGCGATTCCCCGTAAATATGGACCTCCCTGATCATGGCTGCGCCTTCAAGTTCATCAATGCCAGGATCCAGCGCCTCCGGCCCCGGTAAACTGAGTCTCAAGAATCCTGCTAAACTGTCATCTGGGGTGTTATACGAGATAAAGTGTTCCTCACAACCATTACTTGAGTAAATCAGATCATTCATATCCAAAGTGCTGACATCGATTTCCTGTCCCTTAACTTCCCGGCAGCGAATACATGAACAAAATTCACCTCTGCGAGCCAGTTCATTCTGAATGTCTTGCCTCAAGCTTGTCCTCTTGTTACCAGCCACAACATTGCCAGAGGGAATATCCCTGATCACCCTGTTCACCCGGCAGTAGCGGGGAATCGTGGTCTTGATATCTGCGATCAGCTGGATCAATTCCTCGGTTGAATAAGGTCTATACTCCCCCTTTTTCCAAATCTCATGCAATCCAGTGTTCTCTAATAATTGAGTGGGGTAGATCTTGATCTCATCCGGAGAGAAATCTACCCAGAGCCGATTAAAATCTTCCCGATCCGAGTCTGGGGTTGAACCCAACAAATTGGGCATCCAGTGTAAAACAATTTTAAATCCAGCTGCCCGTAAAAGGGCAACCCCTTTCCTTGCCTGAGAAACTGTATGCCCCCGGCTATTCAATTTCAGAATCTCATCGTCCAGGCTTTGAATGCCAAGCTGAACCTTGGTCACACCGAATTTCCTCATCCGGGAAAGTTCAGCTGTGGTGATCAGATCCGGCCTGGTTTCCAGAACCAATCCAACATTTTTATGTTTGGTGTCCTGGTTGATTTTCTGGGCTTCTTCCAGAGAATCGACTTCTAGGCCATTCATGGCATCAAAACATCTTTTGATAAACCAGGTTTGGTAATCATGATCGTAAGCAGTCCAGGATCCACCCAGGATCAATAACTCGATCTTATCGGTGGGATGGCCGATCTCGTGCAGGGCTTCTATACGCGATTCTACCTGTGTGAATGGATCATAGGCGTGGAAAAGTGCCCGCATCGCGCCGGGTTCATCTGGGAGGTAGCTGACAGGCATTCCTTCATAATCCGGGCAGAAGATACAATTTCCGGGGCAAGGGAAAGGTTTAGTGAGCACAGTGACCGTGGTCACCCCGGACATGGTACGCATCGGTTTTAAACGGATCTTCTTAAATAGGACAGGGTCTTCCTGGCGGTGGCCATCCCTGACCTGGTTGCGGTAGGCAGTGATCAGGGTGTGTTTGCTCAAGAAACCTGCCCCATCTGGCAGGGGATGATGGCGGATGGCTTTGAAAACATCCACCCCGGCCTCAATTTCCGCCAAGGTTAATCCAGCCAGGTATAATTCCTGGTCCGTATAGATCCTGGTTTCATGATCCTTCCCTTTGTGATTTGCTTTGGACATAGTTTTTACCAATAATTCCCGGGTTGTATATGATAAGTCTTCAACCTCAAGCATCGCTTATAATATTGTCATGAAGCCTGAGATTGCAAAAAAGATCGTTTCCCTCAATCACCAATTTTACCAAAGCTTCGCGGATGACTTTTCTGAAACCCGCGGACGGCTGCAGATGGGTGTCCTTAAGGTCCTGGAAAGGATACCACCAGATAGCTCGGTATTGGACCTGGGATGCGGCAATGGCAAGGTTGTTTTCCAATTGGCAGAAAACGATTTCCAGGGCACCTACCTGGGCGCTGATTTTAGCTTAGGATTATTAAACTGGGCTGCATCTGATATTCCAACTGGTTTCCAGGCGGAATTCCGCGAACTGGATCTGACTGCCCCTAGCTGGGAGGAAGTGCTGCCTCCAACAAAATTTGATATCATTTTCTGTTTCGCCACATTCCATCATATTCCCAGCCACCCCTTGAGAGTATCTCTGTGCGATAATATCCGGAAATTCTTACATGATGAAGGAGTTTTATACATCTCCGCCTGGCAATTCATCAGAAGTGAACGTTTAAAAAAGAAGATCCTGCCCTGGGATACTGTCAATATTTCCGCCGATGAAGTGGATGAAGGTGATTACCTGCTCGATTGGCAGCGGGGAGGGTCCGGTACACGCTACGTGCATCTTTTCAGCTCTGAGGAGCTCAGCCAGCTGGCGGATTCGAGTGGATTTAAAGTCGTTGAATCTTTTGACTCGGATGGCGAAGGGGGAAATCTGGGACTGTATCAGGTTTGGGAATCCGTTTGATCCTCAATACCCGCAAAAAAACCCAATTCTACTAAAGCCTGGGCGATCTTTTCCTCACTGCCCTCTTTGATAATTATGACAGTGGGTCCCAGCTGCTCCAGGATATAACGCTCAGCCGGAGTTTTTTTCAACGCTTTTAAGACAGCTGGCGATCCCAAGCGCATGATCGTTCTTCGAGAGATCGAAGCTTGGATGCCCTGTTTATGCCAGCGCTCAAGGGCTGTCATGATGTTGGGCGGGATGGCTTCGGTGTGGTTCTTGAGCAGCGAAAGCAGGTGAGCTACTTTTAAACCCTGTTTTTCTGCCCTGGTCAGGGATGCCGGGGTGATGAAATAGTAATAGGAGTCCGCCTTATATGGCCCCCATCCACAAAATCTGGCAATCTGATAACGGACCTTATGGGCGACATCCATGGTTACCCGGATCTCCCCCTTGGAT
>CAYORF010000184.1:0-3139 GCA_964406305.1 uncultured Anaerolineales bacterium
TCCAGGCGCCTGTCAGGTGCGAGCTCTTATAACGACATTATGCAAAGTGCTGCCCAGAACGGAAACCTGAATAACTGGATCAATGATACTTTAGGACAAAACAAATGACAGACCACCAGGTCCCCCCTTATTTCGATCTTGATAACAGCAGTGTTGTATCCTTGGTTGGCGTGGGTATGAGGGAGATCCTCATTGTGGGAAGCGGGTTGGTTCTGGGCATTATTGCCGGCGTCGCGATACCAGCGGGGTGGCCAATAAAAATTGCTGTCGGCACTCTCGCTGCTGGGTTTGGATACTGGCTGGCCATTGCCAGGGAGCCAGGAAGTGGTCGAAAATTCGAAGACATTTTCAAAGACATGCTTCGGTTCCGTAGAAGGCCAAAGGTTTATCAAAGAGATTATGTTCCCGGGCCAGAGGAAGGGGATCTGTTTTCAACTTCTGACCTTCATGAAGCTGTTATTCCGGATCCTGCCGGCTGGACGGTTGATCAGCTGCCTGACTATGGGGTCCTGCCGGCGTCCAAAGATTGGTTCAAGATCCGGTCCATGCCCCTCACGATAGGGGGCATACTGAACGTTCTTGGCTTGGCTCTTGTTGCCGGAATATTGACATGGGTTTGGTTAGGCGGTTTGAAGACATTCTTGGCGAGCATTTCAGGATTTTAGGGATTTATTATGAATAGAGTGTTTAGTAAAAGCCATCAACAGAAGGGCAGGGCGCAAGGGACGAGTTCTTTTGAAGCCCCATCCGGAGATACTTTGGGGCTGGTCCCCATCTCCAGGGTCCTACCCGACATGGTAATAACGAAAAACGGGGCTTTCGTCAGGATGTTTGAGCTTCCCCCTATTCCTACTAATATGGAGAGAGAGAACAGCGGCGCCTTTCAACAGAAGTTTGCAAATATCCTTTCCAGCCTTCCACCAAGGATAAAATTTCAGCTAACTGTTATTCCTGCACCTATCGATCCCTCCCCGGATCTGGAACACTTTTATCAGTTACAGCAATATTGGGCCGGCCAGCCGGAGAGTGACCGGTTTGGCGCGGGCTATCTCAACAATGAGAGTATCGAGCACGCGGCCAGATCTTATATGGCATTGATCACCAACTGGTTTGGAAGCATAACTCCGATCAGTTCTCGAATGATCGTTTCAATATCATACGTACCTCTGCTTCAGCAGAGCAGGGGGTTGTTTGGCCTGGGGCGGACCAGTGGATCCAATGGATCTGCGTTAGAAATGCATACAGGAAAAGCAAGAGAGCATATCGCTAAGCAAGGCGGCCTGCTGCAGCAAGCTTTTATCAACCAAGGCTTGGAGCTGATTCCTCTTTCCGGTCCAGAAATGGCTCAAGCTGTCTGGAGAGTGCTTCATCCAACCACAGCGGGAGCACACGAAACAAGCGCTGAAACAGCACTCCATAATATTCTGGAGCAGGGGCAGGGAGGGAAGGCCTATTCTTATCCTGATCACCAGGCTTTTTCGCCAGACCTAGCCCCCGCGCAAGTCATTGAAACCCTTGCTCCTGACAACGTCCGGGAAGAGCCAGAGCTCCTATATATAGACGGAGTCTATATGAGGGGGTACTCGATTATTGACTATAACCCCGGGTCCATTATCCACCTGCGCCAGCTGGAAAGCCTGCCTGGAGGATTTTTTGGGTCGCTTTTCATCGAAATTGAGGATCCCGCTCAAGTTGCTGGAAAGCTGCGCAGCAAGGAAACCTCATTGAAAGGACTGTCTCATCTCAGGCAATCCAAAGGCATTATTTCTAATTACAGCAAGGACCAGGAAGTTGGAGAAGTAGAGAAAACCCGAGCCATGATGGAGATGGGCCTTGAGAACCCGATCACGATCCGGTTCTATGTAATGGTAGCCGCCGCGGATCCCGAAGAACTCGGAAACAGATCCCGAATGCTTGAAAACATACTTACCACTCTGGGTGTCAAGTTTTTTGCTACCACCCATAACCAGCTACCGACTTGGAAAACCATCATGCCCCTTACTCATATGGCATTCCAGCAGAGGAAGCGCAATATGACCCCCGGGTCTCTTCAGTCATTCTTCTGGCATCCCAAAGGCCGCCTGTTTGAAGAAAACGGGCGCTACATGGGGTTTGACATCAACAGCGGTACTCCGCTTTTCTACGACCCACTTGGAGCGGCAAAAGACCGCTCTCCTACTATCTTGTCCATCGGCAAGACCGGCGCAGGGAAGAGCGTTTGGCTGCGCTCGAACATGTTGATCGGCCTGATGAAAGGAAACACTGTCTTTGCTATTGACCTTGAGGGGGAGATGCGTGAATTTGTAAAGGCATACGGAGGCCGCTATGTCACCATAGGAACCGGAGACAGTGATCGCCTCAACGTACTGGATGTTCATCCTGGTGAAGAGGAGCCCCTGGTTGCCGGCATTGAGCAGCTGGTTGTTTTTGCTTCTACGGTTTTACAAAGACAGATCACCCACGGTGAGGAATGGAATCTTTTGTCTGAGGCTTATGAAGAGGCTGTAAAGGGACGCGCTGGCAGCCTGGAACCCGATAGTTGGTCTCGGATCAATTCTCCTGTACTGCGCGACATCACAGATATCCTGGAACATATGGGAGAGGTAGGGCGCTCATTGGGCGCTGGCCTAAAGCCATATGCAACAGGCGTTTACTCTCAATTTTTTGGCTCCCAGTCTACCCTGGACATTGTTGATGAGCGGCTCGTAGTGTTTGGCCTGAGTGATGTGCGCTCTTCGTCTTCTGCCGAAGTCCGGCTGAGCGCTTATCTCTGGCAGGTAATGAGCATCATCTGGTCAGAAACAGTTCGCAGGCACAGAGAAGACCCAAACCATGTAACAGATGTGTTCCTCGATGAGGTCTGGGCTCTGCTTAGAGCCCCTGGCGGCGGGGACGCGATCGAAAACATGGCCAGACGATATCGAAAAAGAAACGGCGTGCTTTGGATGGCGACCCAGGAAGTGGATGAGTTCCTGCATTCCCAGGTGGGCCAGAGGATCTTGAAGGTTGTTGGTATTACAGCCCTTATGTCCCAGACAGAGTATGCTGCAGGCGAGCTTCAGAGACTCCTTCGTCTGTCAGATCTTATCAGGAATCTATTGGTGGAGCTCCCGACCGGTAAGCTGGTCTTAAAACTGCC
>CAYORF010000185.1:0-2999 GCA_964406305.1 uncultured Anaerolineales bacterium
GAATTAATTGTTAAAAATTCAATACGTCATTCATAACTTTCAATGATGTTACCTACCGATGAATAGCAGTGTCAAGGGTAAACAATAAAATTCACTAAAAAGACCAAAAACTATAAATCAAGGAGCTCTCTCCAGCATGAACGATGGTGGTTTGAGCTCTTTTTTGTTGTGCAGTTTAAAACCTCAATGCCTGCCAGCACCTTCGGCCAGCAAGCGGAAAAGAGCGATATTTAAAGAAGGGGAAATGCTATATCGGCGGTACCAGCTCCGGTTTCAACGCCAGGATTTCCTCGGTCGGAGCAATCCTGCGGGGAGCTCCGCCCCTCACAATGCGTTCCAGATCCTGGCCAATACCAAGGCGCAGCAGACCGTACTTGGCAAACTGCTGGGGAGTCATGCCCTTCCGTGATCTCTTGTCCATCGCCCAGGCCCAGATCAGCATCTTGTAGGCGATGTCTTCCTCATCAAAATGACGGTAGGTTTCCCGCTTGGTGAGGATGTGCCAGATCGAGACCAGCATCCGCCGGGCAACGACCACAATGGCCTGATTGCGGTGCATCCTCTTCTCTAGCCGTTTGAACTGGGCTTTCCAGTAAGGATCGCTTTCTTTTGTTCTCCAGGCAGCCTCGACCATCGCCCAGCGCAGCTCCTTCCGCCCCTCTTTCGTAATCGATTTGCTCCGGTTGGTCTCCCCGCTGATGTGAACGCCAGGGGAAAGGCCAGCATAGCTGACCAACTCTTTAGGATGGGAAAAACGACTGATATCACCAATGGCAGACAGTACGACCATGGATAGGATCAGCCCCATCCCCGGGATCTGCATTAGAAAGACCATATCCGATGCCCAGGGTTCATTGTTGCTCAGCTCTGCCAGCTTCTGATCAAGGGCCTCTTTCTGCCCCTCCAGAGTTTCTACAATCTCCAGGTCGTGCTCCACCTCGAAGCCAGTCAGCTCGGAGAATTGCTGCTCTTCCCACCAACCCCGGTTCTTTTCCGTCAGCAATCCACCTTCAGGAGCGTTTAGATTGAATCGCTGCACCACGCTGTGCAGCCGGTTCTTGGACATCGTGATCTGTTTTGTTAGCCGCCAGCGGAAGGAGATCAGCGACCGCAGTTCCCGCACGGGCACCGGCGGCACCCACACTTCAGGAACAATGCCTCCAAGAAGCTGGGTGATCATTCGTTCAATATCCCTCTTGTCGGTCTTTACTCGGGCTTCAGCGATCTGGCGCATACTTCGCGCATCGGCAACAAGGATCTTCCCAACGTGGGGGACAATAATGTCATAGATGTCCCATACGCTGCCGGTTGCCTCTATCACCACTGCGTCGGTCTTCCGAAAGTTCTTCTCCGCCCAGTCCCGGAAGCGGTTCATCTGGATCTGCCGGGGACGCAGGGTCCATTCTCTACTGCGGTTTTGGCCGCCAACCATCACATAATATTTATGGATGTCAACTCCGATATAGCGTTCTATTACTGTAGTTTCAGGGGGTGAGTTCATGTTACACTCCTTAATAAGTAGTTGATGGGGCGTGGATTTTTGGATCAAGAGGTACAGCTACCGATACGGGTTCTTCCACTCTCATGTGGAGTCCCAGACTTGAAATCCGCTGGGCGGCCAAGTAACCCCACGGGTTCACTCAGGTGAAAACTGTGAGTATCCCATAGCTTGCATCGGCTGACCCAGACGCTCGAGCCCCAGGTATGCGTCCCCAGCTCATTAGTCAAATGAAGGGTACCATGCCTGCCGCGCCCCATCGCTCTTACATTCTAGTAACCCACGCTGCACCCGACCCGGTGACACGGTGGCGCAAGTATAATCAAATTATCTTAGGCGGGTGTCCTTACAGGATGCTTCGCAAAGCTCATCCGTTATATGAGATCAAAAATAATGGATTCAATCGATTTAAGAATTAAAGAAAAAAGATCAAAATATTTTATTCCGCTTCTAATTGGGGCAATATGGAATATATTTTTCGGATCTTTAGGTTTCTTCAATCTTCAATTCAGTAATTCACTCTTTTTCAACTTGATTACCCCTGAAGCAAAGATAATTGCCAATAAAACATGGTGGTTTGTAGTAATAATGGCAGGTATAGGTTACGGCATTGTCGCGTTTGCAAACCATAAATATAGGTTTCTTGTTACAATTGGCGCAATTGGGAAAATGGCCTTTTTTTTCTTCGTTATCTATTTATGGATGGGTTTAATTGCCACTGATTTTGCAGCTACAGTTGTATTTGGAGACTTCGTTTGGGCTATTTACTTTTTTTTCTTTATTTTTAGTACAAGGGAATACGGGTATCTTTAAATTGACAAAAACAAAGCCCGGCTGCGTGTGCCCTATACCCGTAGGGTAGGTGCTTCGCAACCCATACAGGGTACTCCGTAAAGCTCATCCGTTAGGTGCCCATGAGGTAGATAAAGACTTGATTTTTGTTGCGGAGAAGACGATATGAAAATAACCGACCTGCTGTGGATCCTCGCCTATCCTGTCTACCAACTGATTGGCACTCTGAGGCACGAAGCCAGCCACGCGATGGCAGCGATACTCGAGGGAGCCAGGATTACTGAGTTTGTTTTCTGGCCAACTCGGGGCTATTGGGGCTATGTGCGCTGGAATGGACCAGTATCATCTGCAACCATTGGAGCACCATATTTGTGCGACTTTCTGACTTTTGGAGTGTTCTTTGCGATATGTTTATTAGTGCGCTTTAAACGGCGTTGGGTCTGGCTTAACCTTGTTGTGATTGGAATTCTTTCCCCTTTGGTGAACTCGTTCTATAACTACAGGGGTGGTTTACGAGGACCGAATGATGTAGGGAAGTTGCTAAAGTTATTGCCTGAGGACATAGTGCACGGCTACTTCTGGGTGACAATAAGTGTGTACTTGGTCGGACTGGTGGTGGTATTCAGCTTGTCTAGGACTGTAAGGGCTCAAATAGAACTGGATCGGAACGCTATCTAAGGGCACCTAACCTCCGCTCCACCCGACAGCC
>CAYORF010000186.1:0-2976 GCA_964406305.1 uncultured Anaerolineales bacterium
CCGGTACATTCTTGGTGCAATCTACTGGTACATTTTAGCCTGCAAACTGACACCAGGAAATTCCCGTCGAGATCACCATCGGGGATGAGATCTGTTATCAGAAATACGCCGAGATGGACTTGGACCAGTATTCCCTAGACATCCGCTCTTCTCTGCGTAGTTTAACCGAAGAGCTGATGGTGAGGCTTTCTTACCTCAGCGGTCTATCTCATATGACTTCAGCCTAAGGAGCTTCGTTTCTGAGCCGGGAATAGAGACGGAAGACAGGGACCCGCTATACGATCCGACAAGATTATACGGGTTTCAATCCGTCATTTTCACTTGTGGATTTATATTCCGATCCCTTTCTCCCAGTCTCGCCATCCAGGTCTCTTTCTCTCGATCTTATCTTCCCGGTCTTCTTCTCACGATCTCACTTATCACCTTTTTGAATATTGTTGACAACTGGTAATACCAGTGTTATGATAAAGCAAATAACTGGTAATACCAGTTATTATTTAAGCAAGGAGCATCTAATGAGTGATCACAAGGAAGAACGCGCCACCGATTGGGCTGAACGTCATCTGATTGAAAGCATCGTCAGCGGGACCTATCCGCCCAATACTGACCTCCCCGGAGAGCGCACACTCAGCAAAGAATTGGACATTGCCCGCCCCGCCTTGCGAGAAGCCATGCAGCGCCTCAGCCGCGACGGTTGGCTGGATATCCAGCAGGGTAAACCCACCCGTATCAAAGATTACCTCAAAGATGGCAATCTCAATATCCTGGCTGGATTACTTAAAGCAGATCCAGACCTGATACCCAACCTGGTGCCCGATCTATTGGAAATGTGGCAGCTGCTTGCCCCCCAATACACGGCTTCTTCTGTGCGCCGAGCTCCCGGCTTGATCCTGGATCTACTGGAGAGCTTCAACAAGATCCCTGATGAAGCGGAGTCCTTCGCGAAGAGTATGTGGGAATTGCACCACATGTTGATCGCATACAGCGACAACCTGGTTTACGGATTGATCTTTAACACTTTCCGTGATTTTTACCAACAATTGGCAACCTACTATTACAGCACCCCAGATCACCGAAAATCAGCCCGAAAACTTTGGGGCGAGTTAGCCCAGCTTGTTGAAGAACTGAATACCACAGAGGCAGCCGAATTGGTGACCGGTTTTGTGGCCGATACAGCTGATTTCTGGAAGGACATTACCTTCGAACAATATCAAATGGAGGTATTGGACGAACCTCAAAAGATAGAAAAAGAGTCCAAAGAGAAAAAAGACAAAAAAAAGAAAAGTAAATGACAGAGCGAGTTCCCAGCTGGCGATGCGGACAAACCGCTTGTGAGGCGGTCTAAACCAGACACTTATTCACCGCCCACATACATCACAATATGGAATATATCAGGAGCAGAACCAAGATGGTTTCCCCGAAAATTAATATTAAGGATGCCAATTCCCGCTTCAAACGGGTTCTAGGAGAGGTGCTCTCCCAAATATTAAACGTGCCCATGCTCTCCGGCGCTTTGGTAACCTACATATTTTTCAGGTTGCCAACCAATATTCCAAATCGTCTGGTTGGTTTTGGTTGGGCTTTGACTTTCATCAGCCTGATCCCCCTGGCCAGTCTGCTGTTCTACATACCCGAAAAGGCTAAAATTTGGGCAAAGATCATCAAACGCCAACGAACAGCCAGTTTTGTGCTTATGATTATCAGCTATCCAATCGGTTTTATCGTTTTGAAGTTGATCAATGCACCCCGAATCTTTGAAGCCATCGCTGTCAACTATACCCTGATCACCCTGGGAATAATTATTTTCAATTTGATCCTGCGTTATAAGGCCAGCGGTCATTCTGCCGGTGTTGCCGGGCCGGTGGCAGCCATGTTCTACTTTTTTGGCATCCCGGCTGTTCCTCTGGTTGCCCTAATTCCGCTAACGATCTTCGCCCGTGTTGCCGCCAAGGGTCATAATCTCTGGCAGCTCGTTGTGGGAGCAGTGATGTCAATCTCTATCACTTTATTAGTTCTGATCATGTACGGGTTTGACCTCTTTGGTCAATTGCAGTAATTAAACAGAAAAACATGACTTGAGGAGTTAATCTTGGCTTATAAATCGGATACCAGTTTAGCATCGAGCAGCATCGGCGAGATCATTGCCAACAGCATCACCCACGGGATTGGCGTCGGCTTGAGCATCGCTGGACTGGTCATATTAATTGTGAAAGCTGTTAAAGAAGGAACAGGTTGGCACCTGGCCGGGTTCCTAGTTTTTGGGATCTCACTCCTGCTGCTTTACTCTGCATCCACCATATATCACTCGTTTGCCTCCAAACCCTGGAAAGGGATTCTCCAGCGCCTCGATCATGCCATGATCTATTTCCTGATCGCTGGGACCTATACTCCCTTCTTGCTGACCAACAGCAGAACAAGGCTGGGATGGATTGTGTTTGGTATCGTCTGGGGCTTATCCTTTGTCGGATTGATCATGAAATTGGCCTTCAGTAAAAGATTTGAAAAACCCACCGTCTGGTTGTATTTATTAATGGGTTGGGCCGGTATGGTTGTGTTTTTTCAACCAGGGCTACAGCTAGGCACCCGAACGATCGTATTCCTCTTGATTGGTGGTGCCTTTTATTCTTTGGGGATCATTTTTTATCGCTGGGAAAAATTGCCCTACAGCCACGCCATCTGGCATCTATTTGTTCTGGGCGGCAGTATTTTTCACTATTTTTCAATCATGCAGCTTGTTTAAAATTTTAGGGATTGAGTCATTTTGGAAGGACTCAATCCCTTTCAGAACAAAGAAAAACGGGAGATAATATCTCCCGTTTTTTTATTTAGATATTTTTCACTTAATAATATGTAATTCCTATCGCTCAAATCCAGTCTTGATCTTCTCATAGGGCTGGTGATTAAACGGGCAAACCTTCACACATGCATATTCCGGTGAAAGAATCCACTGATTCCGAAAAATAGTCGTCCACTCCG
>CAYORF010000187.1:0-2775 GCA_964406305.1 uncultured Anaerolineales bacterium
GGGCTCCTGGTCTCTATTCCGCGCGTTATTCGCCGGAGCCGAATGCTACCGACAAGGACCGACGTCGTTATCTGGTCCAAAATTTGGAAGGAACTCCCCAACCCTGGAAAGCGTCCTTTCAGAGTGTTGTTGCACTGGTAGGCCCGGAAGGATCTCCAATCGTCACCAAGGGAACTTGTCCTGGAGATATCGTTCCGGAAGGACGCGGGCATGGTGGTTTTGGTTACGACAGGATCTTCCGCCTGGAAGAAACTGGATTGACCATGGCCGAGCTAACGACGGAACAGAAAAACGAATTAAGCCACCGGGCCTTGGCTGTGAAGAAATTGATCCCAATTCTTGAAAGCCTGTTTGTCGATGAATTGGTAAGCGAATAATGCAATAAATATCCTGCCTTAAGAGGATATTTTGTCACCATGATAAGTTGTCCATTTTGAGTTATGATATATTGGATTAACCTGATTGGCCCTTGAGCTATATATGGTATCAGTACAAGAATTCTGGATCGTCCTAGGATTGACCGCAGTAATCGCCCTGTTATTAGGAGCAGGCGCGGCCTATTTCCTGTTACCTAAGCCCCAACCGGAGCAAGAACCAGCTCCCAAACCCAAAAAGAACAAGAAAAGCGATGAGCGAATCCGGCGTTTGTTTGCCTTGATCACAGACCTGACAGTAACCCTTAACTATTCCCGGGTGCTGGAGAAGAGTCTTGATGTATCTTTCCTGGCGCTGCGCGTCTCGGATATGGATACTGACCGGCTGATCAGTGCAGTACTTTTATTCGCCGAAGATGATGTTTCCTCACCGGATCTAGAAGTCGCCTACGGAAGGGGTTTACCTCGGCCGGATATGACCACACGAGTACCAGGAATCACTGGCCTATTGGAGCGGATCATCGAAACAGGTGACCCGCAAATGACTGACAATTTAGCTGCCGACCCAGAGCTTAAAACCTTTATCTCCTTCCGAGCCTGTCAAAGTGGCTTTGGTGTTCCGCTGCGGGCAGGTTTGGATACCTTCGGTGTGATGTTATTTGGTCATCCTGATAAAGGATATTTCACAGAAGAAGCCCAGGAAACGATCAGCACCGTTGGCCACCAGGCTCAGATAGCAATGCAGAACGCCCACCTCTTCCAGGAACTGGAAGCTGAACGGGACCAGATCATTAAGATCCAGTCAGAAGCCCAGAACCGACTGGCTAGAGCACTGCATGATGGACCAACCCAGACCGTGGCTGCTATCCCGATGCAAATCAGCCGAGCCCGCCATCTGCTAAACAGGGACGTTGAAGCCGCCGGGGAAGCCCTCTATCAAACAGAGGAACTGGCCCGCCGGACTTCCAAGCAGCTGCGCCACATGCTCTTCACCCTACGTCCGCTGGTGTTGGAATCAGAAGGGTTGATCGCGGCCCTGAACTCTATGGCCGAAAAAACCAAGGACACCTTTGGCCAAAACGTGATCATCGAATGTGATTCCCAGCTGGTGGATGAACTGGACATGAAAACCCAGACCGTAATCTTCACAATTTCAGAAGAGGCCGTTAACAACGCCCGCAAGCATGCTAAAGCGAGTAAGGTCTGGGTTAAAGTGCAAAGGTTGCAATCGGACTTAGCCTTCCTGGAAATCGAGGATAATGGAAAGGGATTCCTCGTGGAAAATGTAATGGACAACTATGATGATCGGGGCAGCCTAGGCATGTTGAATATGCGCGAGCGCGCTGAGCTGGTTCAGGGTGTGTTCCATATCAAATCTGTCCCCGGCGAGGGGACTCAGATCCAGGTAGTTTTGCCGCTGACCCCGGATGCCTCTGATCGGCTGCGGCTGATCTAATTATCTTCATTACGTCAGTGAATTAAATTTGAAAGGGCGACCCGTCGGATCGCCCTTTGCTATATAATATTGAGACCATGCCATATCTCACTGATCTATATTATCAAGCTTACCAAGCCGACGATCCTTCCCGAAAGACCTTGATTCTGATCCACGGCGCCGGCGGAGACCATCTTTCCTGGCCGACACAGCTGCGCCGTTTAAGTGGTTATCGGGTCTATACGCCTGATCTTCCCGGTCATGGTAAATCCAGAGGGCACGGCCTTCAGCGCATCCACGCATATGGGGAAACAGTCTTGGAATGGATCCGGGCGCTCAAGCTTCCCAAAGTTATCCTAACCGGCCATTCTATGGGCGGGGCGATCTCTCTCTGGCTGGCGATCAACCATCCCGAGTTAATACACGGCCTAGTGTTAATGAGCACTGGTGCCACCCTGCCAGTGAACCTTTCCCTAATCGAAGAGCTTGCTACCCAAGTTGGATTTCCAACAGCAGTGGACAATATTATGCGCTGGTCATTCAGCTCTAAAATCGAACCTGCCCTGGTTGAAAATGTAAAAAAGCATATGTTAAAGATGCGTCCTTCCGTAGTTGCAGGCGACTTCAGGGCTTGTGATCGTTTTGATATCAGGGGAGAACTGGATCAAGTTCGGGTCCCCACTATGATCATGGTGGGGAATGAAGACAAAATGACACCGATCCGTTTTTCAGAGGAGCTGGCAGAGAGGATCAATATCCAGAATCTGGAAGTGATCCAGGGTTCGGGACACATGCTGCCTTTGGAGCAGCCTGAGGTGGTAGCCAAAAAGGTTCGGGGTTTTATGGATCGGGTACTCAATCCCTGAAAGTATTGCCTAATCAGGGGTGAAGTTGTATAATATTTTCTCGATGGGCGGTTAGCTCAGCTGGTTAGAGCGTTGCGTTGACATCGCAAAGGTCGTAGGT
>CAYORF010000188.1:0-2711 GCA_964406305.1 uncultured Anaerolineales bacterium
GGTCGGATATTCCCGCCAGCGTACCGCGAATATCTGAAGAGTCCCCCAACCAGCCTGATATCCGGGTTCCAATCTGGCTCATTACATCAGGATCGATTTCACTCGGGCGCTGGTCAATCACGCCCAGGGTGACACCGAACTTTCGCATCTCACGAGCCAGGATACCGAACGTGGTCTGGCGGGCAACCTCTGAATTGAGTAGTTTATGGCTTTCTTCCAGCCAGATCGTCAGCGGCGTAGGAGCTTTGCTGCTCTGTCCGCTTCTGAACGCATTGGTCTTTTCCACCCAGCGAGTACGGATGAGACGGGACAGGATATTGGAAACAAGGATCAGGTCCATGTCGGTCTCATAGCGGCCGAAGTTGACGATGACTGTTTTTCCATTTTCCAGGCTGTCGATCATGTTGGTAAGGGATTTGTTCTGGTGGATATATCCCTTGTTGGCCACTCCCTGCAGTTTTGCCCAGGTGGACCGAACACTGGCCGGATGAAGAAAGGTAAGATTGGCAAAATGGGCCAGACTGCCTGGAAGCGGCACTTTGTCCGGATCCAGCATCGTGTGGGGTGATAATCCGGTGAAGCTCTTGAACCAGCGGTCTCCAAAATGGGCCACAGCGCTCTGCAAAACAAGATAGGCATTATCGGTCATGTTGAGCAGCGTGCTCATATTGAGGATGTCACGCGGCGTGATGGTCTCGGGCGAGATCTCCAGGTTGAAGTCCGGCTGACGATCGCCAGTCATTCCGGATCCCAGGGTAACCAGGCGCACCTGGGAAGGAAACATATCTTTCAGAACTGTGTAATCCCCATGAAAATCAAAGATCAAGTTCCCCCCTACCCTGTTTTGGATCAGGCCAGCCAGTACTACCCGGACTGTGAAGCTCTTTCCGGTACCGGTCGCGCCAAAGATACCCACAGGCCTTTTTACTAGCTTTTCTAAATCTATGGGAAGGTTGAGGCCACCCCCCATTTTTCCAATCACCCAATTGGGCGGAGCTGATGGTCCAAAAAGCATCTCGATATCCCGTTGGCCGGCCTGGTGTACTTCGCTTCCTAATGAGGGAAGCTGTTTCACAGGCAGTGGTTCACTTTCGTCTACTGCCATTCTTTTGAGATGGATGGCTGCCTCGGGTTGGAACCTGCTTCCTGTCAGCTCCATTGCTGCTAGCTCAGCCGGCACTTGGGGGTGGGATAGCTCTGTGATCGTCCCCCAATATTTCTTCTCTTTGTCTTTGATGACTACAAAGCTGCCCAGATCAGTCATCTTGGAAAGTGTGGCGGTCAAGCTGCCAATGGAACCTCCGGTGATTTTTCCGATCATGCCGACCTCCCTGGATATTCCACATGGCAAACAAAACCCCGCTTTCGCAGGGCATATAGAAAGGCTTGAACATTAGAAAAGGACCGGGTTTTCTTCTTGAGAATCTTTTTCTTGTTCTTGATGACGTAGATCTTGTACATGATATTCTCCTTTTTTGATGTGGTGACTTTCTGAAACAAAAAAAGCCCGCTAGTGCTTTTCTGGCACTAACAGGCTTTTCTTAGAATATTATTTTTGAATTGGTTTTTCAGATTATCATTTTTTACGTTCTGTAAAGTTTAGATCTTTCAATCCTTTAAAATCTGCGTCTTGGGTCCAAAGTAAAGCGTCAAGTTCCCGGGCAGAGGCCAGCATGATACTGTCTGCCATAGGTATTTTCAAGTCGGCAGATATCTTTGCGGCATGCAATGCGGTCGGTGAGGACAGATCGATTACCTTCCCTAATTGCATGAAGGCAATTTTGTTTAACGCCTCGGTTTCGTCCCTTTGTTGAAGTATTCGTTTGAATACTTCGTACAAACTAATTGTAGGCACAATCAGGGATTCGGTGTCTTCGATTGGCACAGAGAAGTAATCGGCATTGGGCCCATCAGCGAAATATTCAAGCCATCCTGAAGAATCGACAACGTTCATAATCGGTCCTCTTCGCGTTCAACATTGGTGTCAATTCCCTTCAAAGATCCACGGGCTTCCTTGATGTTCTGGACAGGAATCAACTCAATCCTACCCATGTAAGGAATTACCTGGACTTTTTGGCCTGGTTTTATTCCAGTTTTCTCTCGCACTTTCTTGGGTATCACAACCTGGTATTTAGGTGATACGGTAACTTGTTGCATACGTTTCTCCTATCGATAAGACATTTGTCATACCGTTGATTATATCAGTTTTTTTATATTTTGAAGGCACAAACATTACGTGTCCCAATCGTCCTACCATCCTGCCCCAACTCCTCCCCCTGTTCTCAGGCTGGCCTGGAGCAACAAGTAAAGAATACCAATCACCATCACGGTATCTATCTTCCAGGCCCGGAACAGCGACGGCAGGACAACCTTGTAAACAACCAGGAAGATGGCGAAGTTGAGCATGGCACTGTTGACAAGAGTCTTCACTTCCACGAGCATTGCCAATGCATCGGTGTATTCGAACATAATTCACTCCTCACAACTATTTCTTTCCTGGTTTTAGAACTTCATCCAGGGCGTCCTTTGCGTATCTAAAAGCGACCAGGAAAATGATACCGGCAAGGACCACCCGGCCAAAGATATTCTTCAGTTCCGCGACCACAATCAGGGCATCAGTATGCTCAAACATTTTGTCCTCCAATTGATAGATTGATTTGATAATTGATATTGGGCTTGGTGTTCAGCGGGATCAGGGCGCATTTCTCCCC
>CAYORF010000189.1:0-2617 GCA_964406305.1 uncultured Anaerolineales bacterium
CCCGGTACATTCTTGGTGCAATCTACTGGTACATTTTAGCCTGCAAACTGACACTATTTTCTTTCCATTCAGGAGATTTATTTTCTATTATACAGCGTAGCTGATACATATCTCCATTACCGGGATGACAAAAAATGGGCCTTTATACGTATTCAGAATATTTTTCAGAAGCCGAAGAATGATTATGCCTTGACAGGTTGGGGGTGGAAGGAGCCAAATTCGTACCTGCTTTTACCCCAACTTATCAATAAGTACCCAAAACTGAAATTCATTCATATTATCCGCCATGGCCTGGATATGGCCTTAAGTAAAAATCAGAGGCAGATGAAAAACTGGAGTGGGTTATTTTTTACCGATTGGAAAGAAGGTAAAGAAGCTACACCAGAAGATTCCTTGAGATTCTGGATTGCTGCCAACAATTATATAAATAAACACGGCTCATCCCTTGGTCCTGCTCATTACCTTCAGATAAATTTCGATCAACTGTGTACCGAACCCGAGCTTATCACCAGACGGATCACTGACTTCTTAGACATTAAATTAGATCAACAAGAATTTAATCAACTCCTTGAATTACCAAAATCTCCACCCACTATTGGACGATATAAAAATCAGGACCTATCGATCTTTCATGACAATGAAATTCAGGAAGTAATAAAATTCGGTTTTCAAGTTGAAAATGAACACAAACAACAAAATTCCTAATCTTTCAATAGCCAAACCAGATCCAATATTGGTAGTTGGCATGCATAATTCAGGCACATCGATGTTGACGGAGATACTGCATAGGAGCGGCATCTTTTTTGGTGCCAATATGAAACATCACGAGTCTCGTTTTTTTACTTTATTCATCAATGACAGATTAATAATGAATGGAGGTGATAACTGGACTAAATTACCGCTGATCAGTATAGAAGAAGTGCTCGCCTATGAAAAGTCAATCGGCCCCATTATCAAATCCCACTGGCTGATAGATTATATGCAATGGGGCTATGACGGTATCTCTGCCTGGGGTATTAAGGATCCTAGATTATGTGTTTTGCTTCCGTTATATCTTAAGTTGTTCCCCGACTCAAAAGTTGTCCACATCCGACGTAATCCAGAAGATGTGGCAGCTTCCCTTTCAGGAAAACATAAGGCCGGTGTGGGAATTCTGAATGATTTTGATCACTGGAAAACCCTCACTGAAGCCTATACACAGCGAGTACTCGATTATTCTGGAAAATGTTCCGCTTATTTTGAACTTTCTTATGAAGATTATTGCAGAAACCCCCAACCACACACACGGGAATTGTTCCAATTCCTGGATATCCCTTACACAGACCAAACCAACTTGCTGCTGGAAAATGTGACGCCTAAACGGATAGGATCGTACCAGCGGATGCTAGAAGTACAAAAACATCCCCTGCGCTCTAAATTCAGATCCTGGCTCAGGGACAGGACCGGTTAAGATTTCAGCTTATTATTCATCCTGTCCATTCCCGATACTCATCACGCCCCAGGATCTTCTTATACAGATTTACATATTGGTTGGTTTGCCTGCGCAAGTCAAAATGCTTCAAGGCAAATTCCCGGCATTTCCCTCTCAAATCCGCCAGTCTATTCTCTACTAATAAGTTGCTCCGAATAACAGAAGCCAGAGAGCTTGAGGAAGTTTTTTGAGCAATCACACCTGTAATACCTTCCTGAACGATTCCGGGCATTGGGCCAATATCAAAGGCAATTACAGGTGTTCCACACGCGATCGATTCGAGGGCTGTTTGAGGTTGTCCGTCAGCCAAAGTGGTACATAAAAAGGCATCTGCTGCAGCATATATTACGGCTTGTTTCTCGGGATCCCTGACATATCCAAAATGTTTGACATTACGGGGCTGTTTGGATTGCGGCCAACCTTCTTCTGCTCCCATTGTAATTAATGTGGGCAGTTTTCCACCTGCTTCTTGAAATTCCTGCATTGCGCCGACAACCAGATGATATCCTTTCCTGAAATTCCCTTTTCCGCCTGCCGCCCAGAGCAATATCTCACTGTCAGAGTCTAAACCTAGTTCTTTGCGGGCTTCTTCCCTTGGAATGGGTTTGTAGATATCAAGATCCACGCCATTGGATATGACGTTTATTGATTCGACATCCCCAAGGATAGACTGCGATACCTGTTTCTTCATCCATTCTGTGGTTACGATCACATGCAGCCGGGATCTCGAATAGATCTCTTTTTTTGCACGCCAGACCCGGCGGGTGCCATCCCAAACTGTTGGGCTTGGCTCAATTTTCTTCCGGCCGTCTGGAGTCAGCAATGGACAGGTATAACAACCCGTTTTCCACTTCTGGCAATCATAGGGATAAGCACAGTGGCCAGTCACAGCCCACAGATCAGGCATGCGCCAGACGACCGGTTTGTTTTTCGATAAGCGGGGTAAACTCCACAGGTTAAAATAACCACCGAATAAATTGCGCAGGTCAATAATATCAGCCCAATCGTAAAGGGCTGTATCAGCGACCCTAAATGCAGGGCGGTTGGCCCAAGGATTAATGCCATAATACCTTGCAAACTGGTTTCCTATCCGCGATTGAATCCTGTTTATCAGGGATTTATAGGGTGCGATCTCTTCCCAGATCA
>CAYORF010000190.1:0-2575 GCA_964406305.1 uncultured Anaerolineales bacterium
CCCGGTACATTCTTGGTGCAATCTACTGGTACATTTTAGCCTGCAAACTGACAGCCGGTATTGGATTTGGAAGTTCGTGGATCTTTAGGGGAAGCAGCTTTATCTGCCTGGGTTTTGGAGTGGTTGCAGACTGTGGAGAACAGGACAGGTATTCCACCATTAATTTATACCAACCTGAATTATATAAATTATTTCCTTACCCACGCTGTAACGGATTATGGTCTCTGGATTGCGTATTGGTCATGTGAACCAAATCCGACTTTTTCTATTCCTATGACTGGAGATTGGCGAGATTGGGATTTCTGGCAATATTATGGACCTGGCGGTTGTGGTCCCAATGCGGGCTTTGTCCCTGGTATTGAGACCAATATCGACTTAAATATCTTTAATGGGGTTTTATCTGGATTGAGCGACTTTGATGCAGTTTCACCTCTTTGGGTATCGTTGACTAGTGATACTTACCTGGCTTCAGTACCTTATTATGCAGATATTATTGCTAATGTGAATGGAGATGCGGAAGGGCCCATAGATTTTGCATTTTGGTGGAATTGTTCTTCGCTGGAGACTGAATATGGATTGATCAGCGCAGAATGTGGGGTTTTGCCAGAGCCAGAGGATGGCAGCTGCTTAAGTGATGATATTGGCATGGTATGTAAACAAATCGATACTGAAGTTAAAATTGCTGAGCATACTTATACTGAAATTGGTAACTTTACTCCAAAAGTTGCAGTGGAGAGAGAGGAATTCTTCCCCGCCGAGGATAGGTATAAAATTTCAACGACCAATCCTATCCGGGACATAAGGATTTTTCCAGAACCCGGCAGGGGAACAATTGATTATCCTTTTTCACTATATACGGGGATCTTCATCAATACATCTGTAGCAGGTTCGTTAAAAGTGGAAATAATTAAAAATTCCTCTGGAGAATCCCTCGATAGTGGGTGCAAAGAAATCCCTGCTGATTCGTATTTAGAAGAGTTATTTAACCTGGAATTCACAGATCCAGAGGCTGGTTTGATTCCCTATACGATCTGGGCACGATATCGACCAGGAGGCACTTGTCCTCTAGATGATATTGACTCGGATGATCAATCCTGGGCGTATGAAATTGTATGGGGATTGCCCGAATTTGGTGTTCGAAAGTTGGATGGAAGCGCTATCATAAATAGTGGAGCTGATTTTCTGGGAGAGACAAGGGCAGCCCTGGAAGAAACTCTGATCTATCAAATTGAAAATAATTCCCTATCTTCACCATTGGTTATATCCCAGGTTGATCTGGAGAATATTGAGAATATCACTATCAATAGTTATCCAAATAATCTGGAAGTAGCTCCGGGTGCTCAAGAGGAAATTGTATTATCTTATATTGTGAATGACCCAGGATCTTATCAATTTGATATTGTAATCACTCATAATGATGAACAGAATAATCCTTTTTTATTCACGGTTCAAGGAGAAGGGATCTCTCCTTTTGTGGATCTGGAAACGGATTTTTGGGCCTATGATGCCATAGAACAGCTTCGAATCTTGGGCATTACCACAGGATGTGTGGAAGATTCTTCTTTAAAATATTGTCCTGAAGACCCTGTTATACGGGCGCAAATGGCTGTGTTTATTGAGAAAGTTATTGAGGGAGGGAACTTTTCACCTTCTGAGGCAAAACCGGCATTTGAGGATATTTTGGGTCACTGGGCAGAATATTGGATCACAAAACTAAAACAGGATGGGATAACAAATGGTTGTTCGCCCGGATATTTCTGTCCCGATGATGAAACTACTCGAGCTGAAATCGCAGTGTTTCTTGTGCGATTAAAACATGGTGCTGGATTTGTACCTCCAAATGCGATTGGAACTGTATTTGGTGATGTGGCTAGTGATTACTGGGCAGCGGCCTGGATTGAACAATTGGCAGTTGATGCAATAACAAGTGGTTGTGGATATGGGAATTATTGTCCCGAGAAAATTACCACAAGGGCAGAGATGGCGGTCTTTTTGATTAATACTATCGCCCAATTAAGTAATGAATAAATGAGATCACTTTCTATCCAAAATGGAGCAAATTAAAAATATTTACTACTCTTGGATTCAAGTTACAAGTGCAACATCACTTAGTTCGAAAAACACCATTTCAGGTGTTCTCATATCCAGACATTTTCTTGGCCTGGTATTAAGTCTTTTTCTACAAATTTTGTTTTTTGATCTGTGATCTTAGAGAAATCACTTCCTTTCTGGAAATACTGCCGGGAAAGACCATTTGAATTTTCATTGGATCCCCGTTCCCAAGAGGAGTAAGCATGAGCGAAGTATACATCAGCATCCAGTTCTTCGGAAAACTCCTGGTGATCGGCAAATTCTTTCCCATTGTCACAGGTAATGGTCAAGGTCTTAGTCTTGTAAGGTGCCAACATCTGAATGATTGCCATTTTAGCAGCCGCAGCTGTGCGCTGATCAATCTTTTTCAATAATGTGAAGCGCGACTTACGTTCAACCAGGGTAACTAAAGCGTATGGACTCTTCTTTCCGATCATGGTGTCAGCTTCCCAATCTCCCAGTCGTTTTCTCTCGTCGACAATGG
>CAYORF010000191.1:0-2547 GCA_964406305.1 uncultured Anaerolineales bacterium
TGGTGGTACATTCTTGCCGAAATTAGATGGTACATTTACGTGTGCTAATTGACATGAATCGACTCAGGAAGAAACCGACAACCGGGACCCCTACAAAAAACGCCAGGGACCAGCTGATTTCAGTAATCCCTAAAACAAAAGCCCGTCTTCCAAAAGGAATTGTGTCTCCAAAATAGGCTTGCAAGGAAGGCTCAAAAATGGCTTTGGCTAACATGGACAAGACCAGGAAAACAAAAAATCCCAGCGGGGTGGGGAGAAATACTATCACTAGGGTTCCCAGGCTAAAAAGTACCATGCCTGCCAGCATGCCTGTTCTGCGTCCTTTGGTATCGGCAATCGATGCCAGAAACGGGCTGATTATTCCGATCAGGGATTGTCCGGCATACATGCGGGAGATCTCTTGCAGGCTGATTCCAAAGCCTTTCATCAGCATGGGTTGGAATGGAAAAACCATCCGAAAGCCAGTATTATAGACTGTTCGGACTAAAGTTGAGCTGATGATTTGAAGCCAAGTCTTTTTTGATAAATTCATAATCCCCCTATCATATCATGCTTACTCTCCATAGCGAGAAGGGAGCGGAGCGACTAACAAAGCATTCTCGCTTCAATCTTTCTATTCGCCTTCCAAAGTTAAATCAAGCCAATCGGATTGAGGTTGGATCAGATCAATTTCCTTGATCATTTATCTGTTTTTCTATAGGAATTTCAGTTGGATTTAGTTCAGATTGCTTCGTCGTTCACTGCGTTCACTTCTCGCAATGACAGTTAATCGGGTTGTCATTGCGAGGCAGGAGCGGAGCGACTAACGAAGCAATCTCGCTTCAATCTATCTATTCATCTTCCAAAGTTTAATCAAGCCAATCGGATTGAGGGTGGATCAGATCAATTTCCTTGATCATTTATCTGTTTTTCTATAGGGATTTCAGTTGGATTTAGTTCAGATTGCTTCGTAGTTCACTCCGTTCACTTCTCGCAATGACAGTTACTTACCCCCGTCAGGATGCGCAGCAACCCCCGTCTTCCGTCCCCGGTCAGGACGCATAGCGTTCTCTCTAAATCTGCAGCTCCACCACATCCTCATCTTCCAGCACATGATCGCGGCTGACCATCTGACCTGGGAAATCTGCACTGGTGCCCCAGATTTTAGCGGATTTGAGATTTTCCTGGAAGTCTTTATGGACCTTGCCAGCAAAATCACCCAGCTCAATGCCCTGATCGACCACAAAGGGCGCTGTTTTATCGACATCTTTGCCAGGCGCTTTAGAATAGACCCGGATCACACTCAGTTTTTCGAAAATTGTTTGTTTCAGAGTATCCATGTTGTGTCCGGTCTGAACAGAGACCGGCACCATGGGATAATCCTGTCCCAACAGCTCCTGGAAGATCTGATAATGTTCTTCGAATTCTTCACTGTCGTATTTATTAACAACCACCAGAGTGGGCACATGCAGTAAAAATCCCTCAACTTCGATCTTCCCTTCCAGGTGTTTGGGAGCAATCCTGTTTTCCTGTAACTTCTGAAGCACGAATTCGAACTGCTGGACAGGGTTGGCGTGTAGATCGATCATGATTAAAACCAGGTCCACTCGCCTGATCAGGTTCAGGAATTCAGGATCGATATACTCTTCACTGATAGGAGGGGTGTCGATCAACTGCACCTGGATATTATCGATCATCATCATGCCCGGTAATGCGGACCAGGTGGTAAATGGCACTGCTGAGACTTCTGGGTCGGCATTGGTCTGATTTGCAACCAGGCTCGATTTTCCCACATTTGTAGTGCCAATGATGATAATTTGCCCCGCCCCTTCTTTGTTGATGTGATAGGCGGATACATGCTTTTTTGAGCTCTTTTTCGAGGTAGCGGCGGTTTTCAATTTGGAAAGCTTTTTTCGCAAATCGGCCCGGAGATGATCTGTCCCCTTGTGTTTGGGGATCGTACCCATCATCTCTTCCAGGTACTTGATCTTATCTTCCGTCGTTGTAGCTGACCGGAAGCGCTCTTCAGCATTAAAATAGTCGGCAGGCAGGTTAGTTGGCATAGGAAATCAGTCGATAGTTTTGATAGCTCCATTTTACCTCAACCCGGCCCCTTTCACCCTCTTAACCTAACGTTTTTCTTAAGCACAAGATTTCTAAATCAACTAAAATCAGGATAATTAGGATGGTACAAAACATATGATCAAGTTATTACTGGCGACCAACAATCAAGGGAAGCTGGCTGAGTTACGGACACTTTTAAGTGGACTGAACCTCGAACTGCTTTCCCCTAATGACCTGAATCTGGACATTCAAGTCCAGGAACGGGGCCTAAACTACCTGGAGAATGCGGTACTAAAGGCAGCTATCTTTGCTGATGATGCCAAAATATGGACCCTGGCTGATGATAGCGGGTTGGAGGTAGAAGCCCTGGATGGGGCTCCTGGACTCTATTCCGCGCGTTATTCGCCGGAGTCGAATGCTACAGACAAGGACCGACGTCGTTATCTGGTCCAAAATCTGGAAGGAACTCCCCAACCCTGGAAAGCGTCCTTTCAGAGTGTTGTT
>CAYORF010000192.1:0-2403 GCA_964406305.1 uncultured Anaerolineales bacterium
GAGACAGATTCGTCTACAGCGGAATTTTTTACAAAAACCATCGGGGAATTATTTCTAATGACCGGCTCTAAAAGTTTATACCGCTCATCGTCCCGGGCATTTAAGACGATCAAGCCATCCACACAGCGATATAGTAGTTCATCAAGCAGTGGTTGAACTTCATCTACACTTGAAGCGCTTCCAATTAGAATAAAATAACCCAGGCGGCGGGCTTCAGCCTGGGCACTTTCAATAATACGAGTGAAAACCGGATCAGTCAGATTGGGGGAGATGCAGCCCAACGTGTGGGTATTTCCCTGGACCATGGAGCGGGCAATCGCGTTTGGGCGGTAGCCAAGTTCCAGAATCGCGGCCTCAACCCTTTCACGGGTTCCGGTTCGAACACTCTTATTTTTATTCACCACTCGGGAAACCGTTTGGTGTGAGACACCAGCTAGGTAGGCAACATCATGCAGGGTAACCCGGGATTTATCAAGCATAAGTGTATTTTTAGGGATTTGAGTGTAATTATGTTAACGTTAACATAATAGCAAAATTGAGAGGACTTTGTCAATGATATATGTCACTTTTTGTTGAATTTGCGGAGGTTGTATTACTGGTAGATGGATATCAATTGGTCCATCTTATTTGAAAGATCTTGATCTACAATCTGCTGCTTTGGATTATCTAGATACCAATTAACGGTCTCTTTACATCCCTCCTGATATGGAATCTCGGCATTAAAATTAGGCACAAGAGATCTGATCTTGCTGTTATCGAAGATCACGCTGTGGGCTTTATCCCCCAGTAAACTTGCTCCCCAATCAGGATCGAACTGGGCAATGATCGAGGATGGAATATGTACCGGATGGAGCAATTTGCCGGTTGCTTCTGCAACCATCTGGAAGATCCTGTTCCAGGTTAAGATCTCATTCGATGTGATATGAAAGGCTTCCCCGATAGCCATTGGATTACCCAATAAACCCACAAATCCGCGTGCAAAATCCTTTTGATGGGTTAAGACCCAGAGAGAGGTACCATCTCCATGAATAATCACAGGTTTTTCCTTAAGAATGCGGTCGAGAACTGTATATCCTCCCCGCATAGGCAGCAAGGTTTTATCGTAGGTATGGGATGGACGCACGATCGTGGCTGGAAAATGATCCCGTTTAAAGGCTTGGAAGAGCAGCTCCTCACAGGCTATTTTGGCGCGGGAATAAGCCCAATATGGATTTTCAAGTGGGGTTTCTTCAGTAATGGGGAGCTTCTGGACCGGTTTTTGGTAGGCAGAAGCGGAACTAATGAAAATATACTGTCCGACTTTTCCTCTAAAGGTCTGGATATCTCGTTCGATATCTTCTGGCTCATAAACGATCCAGTTCACAACGATGTCAAATATTTGCTGGTCCAGAACCTTTTTGATATCCCCAGGTTTGTTGATATCGCCGAAGATCAAATTGGCGCCTTCAGGAGGAGGGCGGAGAGAATCTCCCCGTGTAAACAAATAGAGATCGATACCGCGTTCAACAGCTAGGGCGCTGCAGGCTGAACTGATAACGCCGGTACCGCCGATAAAAAGGACCTTCTGTGCCATACGATTCTCCTGAAGTGGTATATCTATTATATCGATGATCTAATTCAAACCACAACCACTTCAGCTCGTTCAAAATTCTATCTAAATCAACAAAAACTAGAAAACAAGTAGCCGAGATAATCCACAAGAAATATTCCCTGGATGATTAACCTCAGCAGCTTCTGGCGTGGTTTTGTGGTCTGAGTCGCACTGATACTGATTTACTCCTGATGTAAGTTTTCTAAACCAGGGGCTGTCAGAGTTATATGAACTCGAGTTGTTCTTTTGAAATTTTAGACAAAGAGAGGAAATAAATGAATATCCTGGCTGTAGTAATATCAGGGATAATTGGAACGATGGCGATCAGTTTGGTGATGGCCCTCGCTCCAAAAATGGGGATGCCCAAGATGGATATTGTAGGTATGCTCAGCACTATGTTTGGTAAGCCCAACCGAACCCTGGGCTGGATCATGCACCTAATGATGGGTGTCGCATTTGCCCTTATCTATGCTTTCCTTTGGTCATTAGGTATTGGCACCGTCAATTGGTTTACCGGTTTGTTGTTTGGTATCGGCCATTGGTTGGTAATTGGAGTGATGTTTGCCCTGATCCCGATGATGCATGCTGGCATCAAGAGTGGAGAGGTAGAGAAACCGGGCCTGTGGATGACCAACCAGGGGGGCATGATGGCTTTTGTGGGTGGTTTAATGGGTCATATGGTATTTGGCATTGTGGTTACCCTGATATACGGCTTATTCTAGATCTTATACCGCTAAATGAAAAAACCGCTCCTAGGTGAACTGAACCCCAAAAACAGGACACAAAATAAAACACCTCTCGTACAATATAAG
>CAYORF010000193.1:0-2327 GCA_964406305.1 uncultured Anaerolineales bacterium
GTGCTTCCTCGTCATAACAGGAAGTCAAAACTTCTGCATTCAAAACATCGACAATCTCACCAACGGATAGGGCCGCCAATGTCGGATCATCAGGTAGCACACCAAGGACCGGAACACCTTCCTTTTCCAGGTAAGGAACAACAAGATTATTTACAAAGCCCAAGGCATGTTTGGGGACCCGATTGATCACAACACCAGAAAGGTTATTCGGCAGCCTGAATTTTGCAGCCAGCACATCATCTAACAAACACATATCATCGCAGTACTTAACTACAACAATAATAGTGCTGCCTAATTCCTTAGCTACGTCCGGGGTGGCCAAATTCATTCCATAACCTTCCCGCAGGTTGCCGCCGCCTTCCAGGAGCAAAAAATCTTTTCTTTCTTCCAGAACTTTTGCCGCTTCCAGAACTTGAGGCATGTAGTCAATTTTCTCTTTGCTGGTGAGGTAATCCCGCAGCATTTCTGAGGTGACCACTACGGGTGCCAATTCCCAGGGTTTGGCATTCACGCCGAGGATATCGATCACGAATGCAGCATCTTCATCGGCGATCTTGTCGCCAATTTTCCAGGGGCGGAGGCTGAAGGGTTTTAAGTAACCGACCATCAGGCCACGTTCCTGGTAGATCTTTCCCAAGGCCAGGCAGAGCGCGGTCTTGCCAGAGTACTTCTCAACAGAAGTGATATATAATGATTTCATTTAATTCTCCTTATTTCTCACTTGCTAAAACCAATCGCATATCAATGGCAATCGCGCCTTGTTCTTTTGGATATACGATAAGGGGATTAATATCAAATTCCGCAATTTCAGGGAAATCTTGCACAAGCTGACCCATTCTCAATAACACATCCACGATGGCCTCTTTATCAACAGCCGGCTTACCGCGGACACCATCCAGGAGCGCTTTAGAGCGTATCTCCGCCAACATTGCCTCGGCATCTAACCTGGTAAAGGGCGCTACTCTGAAAGTAACGTCTTTGAGCACTTCCACGTAAATTCCGCCCAGACCAAATGTAACCAGTGGTCCAAACTGCGGGTCTCTGTTCATACCGATCAGCACTTCGATTCCGCCGGCAGGTGCCATTTCCTGGACCTGGCAGCCCCAAATCAGTGCTTCCGGCAAAAACCGTTCAGTCCGGTAGATCATAAGATCAAAAGCATCCCGCACCTGGTCAGCAGATTCCAATCCAACCTTCACACCGCCAACATCTGTCTTGTGCAGAATATCCGGTGAGGCGATTTTCAGCACTACGGGATAACCGATTTCAGCAGCAAGCTCAATCGCTTCATCTGCTGTTTTTGCGAGGCTAGATTTAGGGATTTTCAATCCGTATGCCGTGAGTATATCCCATGCTTCCGCGTCACCAATAGCAAATCGGCCATCTGCTTTCGCGCCATCAATAACTTTCTTGGTTGCTTTTAGATCTACATCGAATTTTTCGTAAACCGGGTCGGTTCGTTCAGTGATTCCCCGGTATTGTGACATCCCTCGGAAAGCCAGAGATGCCCGTTCAGGGAATGAGTAATTCGGGACATCGTATTCCTTTAGGATCCGAATGCCCTGCTCAACTTTTGCCTCGCCCATAAAACAGGCTAAAACAGGTTTATCGATCTTTTCAGATAGCTCACCAACAGCTTTTGCAGTCTCGGGAATTTCAGTCATAGCCTGCGGCGTTAATACAACCATAATGCCATCCACATTGGGATCTTTCGCTACAATATCCAGAGCAAACAGGTAGCGGTCTGCCTTGGCATCTCCCAATACGTCGACCGGGTTAGCTGCACTGGCCGCGTCCGGCAGGAATTTTTCCAACTCCTGGATCGTTTCAACCTGCAATCGAGCCAGACTCATACCACTGCGCTCAAGGGCGTCCGTAGCCAGGATGCCGGGACCTCCTGCATTGGTAATAATCGCAATATTATCATTCTTAAGCGGAGGCTGATAACCCAGTGCGAGCGCCATATCGAACATGCTTGCCATATCGGGTGCCCGTAATACACCAGCTTGGAGAAAAGCCGCCTGATAAGCCTGTTCAGACCCTGCCAGGGAACCCGTGTGTGAGGATACAGCCCGGGAACCGGATTTTGTCACACCGGATTTAATAGCAACAACAGGCTTCAATTTAGTGGCCTCGCGGGCAACTTTAATGAATTCCTGGCCATTTGGCAATCCCTCGCTGTACATCAAGATCACATTAGTGTCTTTATCCCCTGCCCAAGCTTCCAGTAACTCGATCTCACTGACATCGGCCTTATTCCCAAGGCTGACGAATTTTGACAAACCCAGGCGGCCCGCCTGAGCCCAGTCCAGGATCGCAGTACCAAG
>CAYORF010000194.1:0-2327 GCA_964406305.1 uncultured Anaerolineales bacterium
ACCTGTATAGGTTGTCGGATATTTCTCCTGACAATCTCGCAGAAGTGCAGAAGATCTGGACCGAGATCAACCTCGAGCGGCGCAGGGCTTTGATCGAAGATATGGAGGAGCTGACGGATACAAATCCTCTGCTGTCTTTTGAGCCTGTTTTCCGGCTGGCTTTGAAGGATGAAGATGAACAAGTGCGGTTTTTCGGCATACGGGCGATAGAGATCTTTGATACCGATGATCTTATCCCCCATTTCCTATCCGTACTCAAAGGAGAAGGATCAGTTGATATTCGAGCAGTCACGGCTTCTGTGCTGGGCAAATATGTTTACCGGGGTGAACTGGACAAGATCAGCAAAAAGCTGAAGAAAAATATTGAAGACCACCTTCTTGAGGTTCTCGAAAAAGACAATCCCTTGGAAATTCAGCGCCGGGCCCTTGAGGCCATTAGCTATTCATCCCGAGAAGAGGTCAGGGACCACATTCTCAATGCCTATAAAAGCGAACTGGATGAGTGGGTGGCCAGTGCCCTATTTGCCATGGGACGTTCTTTTGACCACCAGTACAGCGATCAGGTTTTCGAGAAACTTCAGCATACCTCACCCAAGGTGCGCCTAGAGGCGGTGCGGGCTTGTGGGGAATTGGCTTTGGAAGACTCTGTTCCGATCATCATTGATCTGTTACAGGATCTTCCGGATATCCGCGCGGCGTCCATTTGGGCTTTATCACAGATTGGTGGAGAAGATGCCGGACCGGCCATTCATGGGTTGCAGGATGATGAGGTCAGCAGCGATGAAGAGGAGCTGATCCAGCAGGCCCTGGAACGGCTAGATTTCCTCGATGAGGGAATCAACTTGTCCATGTTTGATTTGCCATCCACAGACGATGAGATCATCCTGGATGATTATGATTATCAGCAGGATGGATACGATGATGATTCCGATGAGGATGATATCGGCCTGGAGAATTTTGACTTTGATGATGACCTCTGGCTGGAGTAGTCCCCGATCCCAATTAATTTACAAACCTTAGTAGAAGAATTATGAAAAAATTTATCCCTTTCTTGTTGATCCTGGTTACTTTAGCTCTCGTTCCGATCAAGTATCACGCCCGAGCAGATGGCCTGGTTGAGGTTGTAGATCAATCGGTTGAATATAGCTTTGGTGAAGAGATCACTTTCCAGATCGAATATGAAAGTGATAAACCGATCGAGAGCATAACCCTTTCTATTCATGCCCCTGGGCTGCCGACTTTTGTGGGTGCAGTTTCCATTCCCGCCGAAGGGGAAGGGAATTTTGTTTATGCTGTGTCGGATCGGCCGCTGCCGGCGTTTTCCAGCATAAAATACGACTATCAGTTTATCCTCAAAAGTGATGAGATCGTGGAATCGCCAGATTACGAATTCACTTATCTGGATAACCGGTATAACTGGCAGGAATTAATTGAAGAGCCATTTAAAATCTACTGGTATGAAGGTGAGATCACTTTGGCTCAGGAAGTGCTTGATGCTGCTCTGTACGGCCAGACCAAAACCCTGGATATGCTGATGCAGCCGCCAGATCTGCAGCCCATCGTGATCTTTATTTACAGCTCGGCTGAGGAACTGCAAACTTCCTTGACAGCGATTGGACAGACTTGGGTCAGTGGTTATGCCAATCCAGCCCGGGGTTCGGTGGTGGTCGCTTTGCCTCCCGCCGTAGATCAGCCCCTTGAGATCCAGCGCCTGATCCCGCATGAGGTTGCTCATATCTTGCTCTACCGTTTTCTGGGTGCTGAATTCTCCTATTTACCGGCCTGGCTTAATGAAGGTTTTGCCTCCCAGGTGGAGATCTACAGCCTGCCGGAATATAAATTGATTCTGGAACGGGCTTATGAAGGGCGGGATATGATTCCTTTCCTGCACTTGTGCCAGGCTTTTCCAGCGGATCCTGAATTAGCGCGGTTAGCTTACGCCCAGTCAGACGCCCTGGTGGAATATATCCAGCAGGAATATGGGCTGCCGGGTCTGCAGTCCCTGATCTATGCCTATGACCAGGGAGTCAGCTGTGAGCGCGGAGTTGAAATGGCTTTTGGAATTAATTTGCAGACCCTCGATCAAAATTGGCAGCGGGACACCTTTGCGCAAGGAACTCTCAAGCTTTATATCTATCTTCTGGCTGGCTTGTTGGTATTACTGATCCTGGGATTGGGTGGATTCATCATCTATAAAACCAGGCAAGATAAAGACGAAGGAGATTGGGACGAAAATGAATCCCTCTGATCAACAACGGCTCCATGCCCGGGTCTACGGCCGGGTTCAGGGTGTTGGCTTCCGTTATTTTGTTTTGAATACTGCGGTT
>CAYORF010000195.1:0-2323 GCA_964406305.1 uncultured Anaerolineales bacterium
ACCTTTCCAGCCGAGTTCGGAGTTTCATCAGAAATTCTTTTCGAACTTGCGGGATTATCAGATCTGGTACGGGCTTATGGAGTAGGACCGGCGTTTGCCAGGATTCTTTATGATACCGGTATTCATTCCATTAGCGAGTTCAGAAGTTATTCTCCCCAGCAAGTGATCGATCTTTATGAGAAAAAGACTGGTAAAAAGGCTGACTTTTCTACTAGTGACATAAAATTTAGTCTCGACTTGGTTCAAGTACTGGACTTTGGATAAGTAAGTTTACATATTTTCTGTGTCCATCTTAGTGGGAGAAGCTATTATTCTCAGGATTGCCTTTTGCATTGAAGTTTAACTTGAAAAGGATATCATGCCAGACCATAAAAAAGTTTACAAACAGGAAGCTCAGAACTACCAGCGCCTGATTGACAGGGAGGATTATCAGGAAAATCTTTTGCCTGCCATCCGGGAGATTGTGGACCTTGAATATCAGGATGTAATTGACCTGGGCTCAGGAACAGGACGACTGGCTTGTTTGTTAGCCCCTGTTACCAACTCAATATTTGCTTTTGATCTTTTCCCCCATATGTTGGGTGTGGCTGCCTTGCGGCTGAAAAAACAAAGATCAAGCAATTGGCTGGCAGCTGCTTCTGACCACCGCCATGTACCGCTGAACGCAGGTGCTGCTGATCTGGTGATCTCGGGTTGGAGTTTTTGTTACCTGGCGGTCTGGGAAGAGCAGAATTGGGAGACGTCCCTGGAGGCTGGATTGCAAGAGATCAACCGGCTGCTGAGGGATGAAGGTACGATCATCATCATTGAAACACTGGGCACCGGTGTCGAAAGTCCGGAACCACCAGAAAAACTTCAGGAATATTTCCAATACCTGGAAAGAAAGGGTTTTCAGCGGATCTGGCTACGAACGGATTACAAATTCAAGGATCGGGAAGAAGCTGTTGAATTGGTCCGATTCTTCTTTGGAGAAGAGATGCTGGGAAAGATTGGCAATGAACCCCAGCCTGTTTTACCCGAGTGTACTGGGATCTGGTGGAAAAGAAAATCGTGAAATTTGCAAGAAGGATATATGAAAATACTCCCAGTTCAAAATAAAATTGATCTAAAGAAGTTTGTCAATTTTCCTTTTAAGTTTTACAAAGAGGATCCCAATTGGGTAGCCCCGCTCCGCTTCGACCTCCGCAATCAATTTGATCCTAAGGTCAACCCGTTATTGTCCCATTGTGATTATCAGTTGTTTTTGTTGGTCAGGGATGATCAGATAATCGGGCGCATCGCTGCTTTTATTGACCATTTGGCAGTAGATTTCTGGAAAGAGAAAATCGGTTTATTTGGCTATTATGAATGTATTCAAGATCCCGAGGCTTCCCAGATGTTAATGAAGGCGGCAGCTGATTGGCTCAAGGAACAAGGGATGGACTCTATGCGGGGACCGTAGACTTTTGTGTCTGAGGTCTGGGGTCTGGTTGTGGAGGGTTTCTCTCCTCCACCCTGCATCATGTCGCCCCATAACCCACCCTATTACGATGAACAACTTACTGCATTTGGCCTGGAAAAAGCAAAAGACTTATTGTGTTATTACATTTCAGGAAAAGAGGATTATCAGATCCCTGCCCGGATTCTGACCCTGACAGACCGGGTCGTTGAAAGATATGGAGTTACCGTCCGCCAGGTGGATATGAAGAACTATGAAGAAGAAGTTCAGACCTTTCTGGATCTGTCAAATTCCAGCATTATTAATAACTGGGGATATTCCCCGGTGACTGAAGCGGAAGCGGATTCGCTTGCAAAAGACCTCAAAATGGTTCTTCAATCCAAGGGAGCATTATTTGCGATAGATCCGGATGGGAGGCCAATTGGCTTTGCGATTGCCCTGCCTGATATCAATGTGCTTTTAAAGGGAATGAACGGACGTTTATTCCCCTTTGGCTGGATAAAAATGCTGTTTGGCCTTCCTAAGCTGACCAACTACCGCATGTTTGCTCTGGGTGTGATCCCGGAATATCAAGGCAGAGGGATCGATAGCTTACTTTACAGAGCGCTCTATGACTCTCTCTTCAGCCCTGATCTGTGGATGGAAATCAACTATGTTCTGGAAGATAACTATCATATGAATAATGCTATCCATAAGTTAATGGCCAAACCTTTGAGACGTTTTCGGATCTATCAGAAGGATTTATAGAATGGAGGAACACTTGCGGATAACCAAGTTTGTAAAAAACAACCGCAGAGCGCTGGCCTTGCTGGAAGCGCTGCTTGTGACTGTGATCTGGTCCTCCTCCTTTGTGGTTGTAAAGTTTGGGTTGGAAACTCTTGGACC
>CAYORF010000196.1:0-2281 GCA_964406305.1 uncultured Anaerolineales bacterium
AAGCGGCGTAAAGCTTCCCCGGAAAGAGTTGACCAGCTGTCTCCAAACAACGGGAGTTCCTTATTGGCTTCCAGTTCCCAGAATTGGCCGGATTCCATAATATCAAGGTTAATGACAATGCCCACTTCACCGAGATAACCCGCAGTGGCTTCACAGACCTCTTCAAAGTTCATATAAGCGCCAGCAGGGCAGGCCATATCCATGGCAAATCCATCTGCGTAACCTGCTTCAGACAGCAACTCAAGCGCTTTCTCTGGATTGTATCCAAAAGGCTCAATAGCACCATATCCCAATTCACCAGAAGAAACGTATCCAGCAGCTGGTTTTCCATAGCCATTAAAGAGAGCATCGATAATGGCATCGACATCAACCGCATAATTCATGGCCTGGCGCACTTTGGCATCCATGGTGGGCTGTTCCAATCCAGTGGTGAGATTATTGAACGCAATGTAGTAAATACGGTTCACAGGGTACTGGATCAATTCCACACCATCAACACCGACCAAGCTCTGGGCTTCTTCGGCACTCAGGCGTCCCACAATATCGACTTCGTCTGCCATGATAGCAGCAACGCGGGTGGATGATTCGGGAATCGGGCGGAAAATCAAGGTTTCTACCAAAGGATAACCTTCCCGCCAGTAATCTAGATTGGCTGTATAGGTAATATGATCGCCTTTGACCCATTCCACAAACATGAAGGGACCGGTTCCAACGGGGAACTCAGAAAAACCATCAACGCCAACTTCGGCCAGGTACTCATTGGGGGCTACAGCCCAGAAGTCGTGAATGGTGACCAAGAGTTCAGGATTTGGTGCTTCGGTGGTAAGGGTGACCGTGTAGTCATCAATTTTTTCTACCTGAACAAGTGTGAATTTATCGGTCCACTCACCAGTTACTGAGCCGGTTTCCCAGGTGGCTATAACATCAGCAGCATTAAAAGCTTCCCCATTGTGGAAGGTAATGCCTTCCCTCAGGTGGAAGGTGTATACAGTTCCATCCTCAGAAATTTCCCAGCTCTCGGCCAAAGCGGGTTGGATGTCGCCGTCGCGATCCAGATAAACCAGGCTGTCGGTCAGCGGGGTGGCTGCATTGTCAGCGTTTCGCTCGGCAGTCAGGGGGATAAATAGGGAGTTGGGCATCGTGGAAAGAGCCACACGAAGGGTCCCCGTAGGACCTTCCGGCACGGCGGCCTCTTCTTCTGCGGCTGCGGCTTCCTCTTCCTCAGCCTCAGCTTCCGCTTCACCAGCATCTACTTCTTCAGCCGCCTTCGGGCTTTCTACCTCAACCGGTTCATCGGGCGCGCAGGCAACCAGCATTGTGGAAAGCACAGCCAGTATTACAAAAAGACTAACTAATCGTTTAGATGAAAACATTCTTCTCTCCTTATGCATATCTACTTTATTGGGGGAACAGAAAACTGATTATTTAGATCTATGGAACCTCCTTTCCAGTTGGTTAATCACTAACATCGCAAATTTCAATTATCGATCCCAGTAGAGTTAATAATCACTCTACCAATCACCTGCAAGGTCAAAAGAAGACCTCAATTATCCACCAGCTGCTAAAGATACGGAACATAAAGCGTGGATTTCTGTGATGTTAAGTTAAAAAGTCTGTTTTGTTTATCTAAAGGGTATAACCAAACAGATCATTCAGAAACAGGCCATTCTAGAGTTATATTTACTATACCAACCAGACGGTATAGTGTAACAAATATATTATACAATACGGATGGACAAAGATGAAACAGGACAAAAATCATATCTTTTGACCCTTTCGGACCCGGTCAGTATAACAGTTATTGACTATTATCGGTGGGAATTTTCTGAAATATAGGTAACTCAGGATTGGTCAAGCGGGTTATCTGTCCTGGAGGCCATCTCTACGATCATCTGGACGATCTTATTCCGCTGGTCGGGACTGGGGGGGGCATAGCGATGCATTTCAATAAACCACAGTCCATCCGTGGCAAAACGCAACAGCATAGCCCAGTCTGAATCAATGCCGCAGCTGTCAATTTGTTTCTGCCAGCTGACATATTTTTGCCGCATCAACTTATGCGCGCCAGAATACCGCTCTTCCGCTGCAAAGAGGCTGACGTACAGGCTGGCACAGTCAGGATCCGCCATCTGTTCAGCTGATGCTTTGGCGTAAGCCCGCAAAAATGCCCCCGGTCTATCTCCCTCGGTAATTACCAGTTCCGCCAGGCGGGTTTCAAAAATGCCATTGTGGTATTCAAAGAGAGCTTCAATTAAATCCTGCTTGGTTTCAAAATGATACA
>CAYORF010000197.1:0-2200 GCA_964406305.1 uncultured Anaerolineales bacterium
TGTTTGGGTGTGTAGGGTTTGAACTGTTGTTCTTTCATACCCCCATTATATTAAAATATCAGGGGCTGTGCCATTTACTTTTGGGACAGCCCCTTAGTAGTTAATAGACTGGAGAAGTAAATTTTCCATACAATGATAATTACTTCTTTTTTAGCACCGAACTGATCTTTGTCTCTTCCTTATTTTTGATCCGTTGAATATTAAATCGATGCAGGTAGAAAATGAGAACGGTCAGGAAAAGGCTGAAAATTATAAAGACGAGAGGATAATCGAGTATGTAGGTCACAATCGGCAGCGCTGTAAACGTAGTAAAGGAACCAACAACAATATAATCCGTCAGCAGCGCGGGGATGATCACTAATAGCGCAAACAATACACCTAATTTCCAATCTATCCCAAACATCATTCCTACGAGCGTAGCTACCCCTTTCCCTCCCTGAAATTTCATATAGAAAGGGAAGATATGTCCAAGAATCGCCATGATACCGGCCAGATAAGCCAGATCCGGGTTGTCCGGAAAGATAAATTTGATAAGCAGTACAGCAAAAAAGCCTTTGAGAACATCAACAAGGCCGACTATCACTCCAAATTTCAATCCCATGATGGTGGTGATATTCGAAGCCCCCGCGTTACCGGATCCATGTTCGCGAATATCCATCTTCCCAACAGTCTTACTAATTATAAAAGCGGCCTGGATGCAACCCAATAGATAACCGATAAGACAGGTGATAATAACTTGATTGATCATCATCTTACACCTCGAGCCCACTACATCTAAGTTTGGCCTGTGTTTTTACCTTCCACTCTCCCCATAGTCATTATAAGATGTTTTTGTGTACTCTAGTGAATGTGCAATTGCACCAGACTTCGCTCGTACTAAAAGATCTTTGTCCATCCTCCACATTACAATATTCTAAGGTACAAAATGGCTAACAGCGGTAGGATTTTAATAGGACAATTAACAACTTCACATACAAGAGGAATTATGAAAAAATCATCTTATTTATTTACTCTCTCAGTAATAATTCTCCTGTTTGCTGCCTGCTCCTCCAAACCTACTGCAGTACCCGTACCAGACACTCCGGAACCAACTCCGGAGCTTATCGAAGCAGCGCCGATAGACAATCCAGATACTGAAGAAACTCTAGTGGAAAATGCTGTCTTTGAGATCGAAGAAACCAAAACCACCTTGCTGGTCTATGGCGAGGAAGTGCGCGTATCACACGATGCATCGGAAACCTGGATCTATGCCGATACCGGATTATGGCTAGAAAGCGGAGACCGCATCCAAGTTTCTGAAGGCGGCATCGCTCTGATCCTGTTCCCGGATGGATCGTTGATCCGCCTGGAAGGATTTACAGATTTTGAGTTGGTCCTGAATGAGTTTGATTTCGAAGCTGGAATCATGCGTGTGATTGGCAGGGTCTTGGAAGGCACCGCCCTGGTCACAACCGTACCCCTCCCCAACGCGGAGTCCCTTTTCCAACTCTGGTTAATGACCGGCCTGATCGACCTGCCATACAATTCAGAACTGGCCATTCCATTGGACCAGGCAGGACAAATTCCAGAAGAGGACCGCATTGCATTTGGCGCCGCGATCCGAGAAGAATTTGATGGAGAATCTCTGTTCAGCTATTCTGCTCTGGTTGATTTTTACGTCCTGGAAATCGTGGGAGGGGAATACATTTTGATCAAGACCAAACCACTTGAAGGTCAATTCTCCCAGTACGATATCCCCTTCCGGGAAAATATTGAGCACGAATTTGAACTGGAAGGGCTGCTGGATATAGCCGCTGGTGTGATCGAAATGAGCAGCGCCGTGGAATCGATCACTGATCTGGATTTCTTCGGCTATTCCATGATCGAGGAAGGCGAATTGGCGGTCAACCAGATCCTCTACTCAATTTTTTCCAACTGAGGAACTTGATGAATTTCTTGAGGAAGCCGATGATCCGGGTGAAAAACAGGAATTTATAAACTACGTAAGAACAAGACCTTCATACAAACGACATCAGCTTCATTACCGCTATTACAAGAACATACCTGATATTTTCGATCTCGTGATTCTGTTGATGATAGATAAATATAATATGGGTTGTGATATCAGATCCGGCCTTGGTTGTGGGATCCCGGCAGGATGCAACCAGGACACAGGGGAAGGCTGTGAATTATCGTCTGGCTGCAATATCATCATCAGGGA
>CAYORF010000198.1:0-2057 GCA_964406305.1 uncultured Anaerolineales bacterium
ATCCCGCAAGTTCGAAAAGAATTTCTGATGAAACTCCGAACTCGGCTGGAAAGGTACCCGAGTCCAGATTGTCTTTCATAATTTCAAATAAATGGCGCGAGTTCTTGACTCCCGCAGCCGCTAGTTTGTTAATGTCTTTCTCTTCAAAACCGGAAAATTTATCCAGGGGGACGGGATTGGGAAGGTAGCTATTGGCTTCCCGCCGAAGCAGGGTCAGGTACTTTTCACTAATGCCTGATGCAGAGGAAAATTCTCCGATCTTTTTCTTATTTTTCAGGGCGGAGATCAAATCTCCCAGGGTTTGGATGCCTTCTCCTTCGAGAATCTGAAAGTTGGAGGTCAAACCTTCTTTTAACGGCAGGCGACTGGGAATCAAGTCCCGGCTGAGAAGGTCTTCTTTCATCTCTTGGAGGGAATATTTAGAGGTATCAATATGATAAAACGCTGCCATAGACACTCCACTGATATGTGAGTGTTATTTATTGTACTGTAGGTCTGGAAAAAGGATGCGGATTACCTTCAGACCAAGAGCGATCTGAGATATTGCAAAACTATTTGCAGCAAGGCCAATCCCAGGATAATCGCCAGAAATTTAAAAGTGTTCGTCCCGGAAAAACGCAAAATCTTGTCCAGGGTTGTTCAGATAGGCTGTCTTAGAATTTCAGGAGAATTTCATATGCCTGCGTTTGAATAACCAGATCCCGATTCAACATTAGGCCAGGGAGAGAATCGCCAGGAAGACCAGTTCATACAACACGCCATCGATTCCCGATCCGAGGGTTAAAAATAATCATATCCATTCTGTTACATTTTTAGTAGAAAAAGGGGGATTTCAACATGGCAGACAAAATAAGATATATCGGGGAAAGTTTAATATTCTTTAAATCAGCCGGGGGGTTAAGAATCGTAGAAACGGAAATTATTCTTCCCATCTTCTTTGACCCTGTAGAGGGCAGCGTCCGAGGTCTTGATCAAATCAACCTCAGCCATATTGCACTTTTCGGTGAAGTTGATTCCGATGCTGACAGTAATCATGATCGTTTGATCCTGGATCTGGAAAGGATCTGAAATGTAGCTGATGATCTTTTCTGCCACCTTGATGACATTTTCCTTTGTACGGATATTCTCCAGGACGATTAATAACTCATCTCCCCCCATTCTGACTACAGTATCACTATCCCTGACCGCTCGCTGCAGGCGGGTCCCCAGCTCTTTAAGGACTAGATCTCCAATATGATGGCCGAATTGATCATTCACATTTTTAAAATCATCGATATCAATAAAGAGTACCGCCACCAATCGATTATCATCCAAACGGCGATTATTGATGTTCAGGAATTCATCCTCAAGGTATTTACGATTGGGTAAATTGGTAAGGGGGTCATGTAAAGTCTGGAACACCAACCGGCGCTCATAGTCTTTTCTTTCAGTGATATCCCGCACGATGCATTGAATATGGTGCGGATCCCCAAATGAATCCGGTACTATAGCCATACTGATCTCTACCGGGATAGCAGATCCGTTTTTCTGTTGGATCACATTTTCAAAGATAGGGAGGTCTGATCCAGCCAGAATATCGTTGAGATACGCTGAGCTATCAATCATGCCATTACCGCCTAACCTATGGGAGAAATTTAGTCCGATCAAGTCCGGGTCTATATAACCTAGCAAGTCAGCCGCTTGAGGATTGGAATTCAGGACACACCAATTCAGATCCAGGATTAAAACCCCATCATTTGTGCGTTCAAATAAGGCCCGGTAGCGGTCTGCATTGGCCTGGGTTTCCTTGAATGCCTTTTTTATTATCGTATCCGCTCTCGAGATATAAATTGCCGCCAGAGCTGCATATATCGATTGGATCATATAACGTGAAAAATCCGCTGGCAGTGGGGATAGCTCGACCAATGTTCCAGATTGCTCCAGGTATAACACGATCAGATTAGTTACCAGGCTGATTCCCGTGATGATCAGGGCGGATCTTCCACTGATCGCCAATCCGGCAAATATCACAATCAAAACCTGGCCTAGAATGTTTACACCCCCGATTCCTGAGATAA
>CAYORF010000199.1:0-2042 GCA_964406305.1 uncultured Anaerolineales bacterium
CCGATTGTTCTTTAATATGCTTTATGGTTTTCGCCCTGGACCAGGCTTTCCGGTAAGGCCGATCTGATCTCAACGCGTCCCATACATCCACAATGGCAAAAATGCGCGCCTCTAGCGGGATTTGTTCACCTTCCAAACCGCGCGGGTAACCTGTGCCATCCCACCGCTCATGATGACAATAGGGTATATCCAGGGCAGGATGCAGGTATTGAATTGGAGATAGCCAATCATAGGCATATACCGGGTGCTGCCGCATGATCTGCCATTCTTCGTCAGTAAGCTTGCCGGGTTTCTGGATAATGGAGTCGGGAACCCCCATTTTGCCAATATCATGTAATAGCGCACCCCGGCGGATATGGGTAAGTTTTTCGCTGCTTATCTCCATCTTCCTCGCCAACTTCATAGTCAACTCAACCACCCGGCGGCTGTGGCCTACAGTTTCCAGGTCCTTCAACTCAAGGGCTCGCGCCCACCCTTCAATTGTGGCATCGTACGCCAGTGTCAAATCCACGTTAGAGCGCTGCAGGTCATTGAATAAGGTGATGTTATCGATGGCGATGGCTATCTGGCCCGCCAGAAGTCGTAAATAATTCACCCATTCTGTGTCAGGATATAGGGTAGATCGATGGAAAATTTCCAACACACCAACCAGCTTACCCTTGGCAATCAGGGGCACACCATAACAGCTAACAAACTTTTCTTTTAACAATATCTCGGGTTCTTTGAATTCTCCTTGATCTTGTGATAAATCGGGGATGAGAATATGTTCTCTTTGCAAGGCAACTCTCCCGGCGTACCCCTCTCCCATTCGCAACTCCGTATTTCGGATGGCGTTTGTTTGGAAACCGCGAGCTTGAGTAATTCGTAGTGTCTGCAGATCTTCCTGGTAACTCAGCACAACCGCAGCGTCAACCTCCAATTGTTCCAGTAAGTTCTCTAATATTATATTCAGGGTAATTTCTAAATCAAAGCTGCCGGTGATTGCCTGATCGATTTTATTTAGCGCGGTCATCTTTTTTAGGCGTTGATCCGTCTCTTGATAAAGTTGGGTGTTCTCGATGGCAATGGCTGCTTGATTTGCAAAGGCTGTAATGGCGGGCACATCTGACTCTCTCAGGTCGGAGCTAGCGAAAGAGACCAAAGTCAATACTTCACCGCCAACGATCAATGGGGCCGTGATCATCTGTTTCTTATCCATTATATCTATCACTTTTTCAGTGGCCTTGGGCGAAATATGGGGTAGGATCTCTTCCAGGGGTAAGCTGTCATCACTAATAAATACCGGTTCTTTATTAGTGATGATCTTGTTAAAATACCCTTCTGGCTTGATAGGAAAACTGTAGTCCGGCGTTGATAATTTGGTTGGATCCGCAATAGCCCTCGCCAGATCGGTTGTTAGTCTGTGAATGAAAATGTTCAGGTTTGTTTTGTCTTCATCCAGTGTTAAGAAAACGACCTTAAAACCCATCTTTGCCGCTTCCCTTCCAGTGGCGCGGTAGACTTCCTCGGGGGTCCGCGCAAGCTGCACAGCCTGTGCGGCGTCGCTGACGGTCAACAGAAGACGCTGGCTGCGAGTTTTCTCCTCCATCGCTTGCAGTCTCGTTATGGCCGCCGTTACCTGTCCGACAACACCAGCAACTCTTTTTGCGTCCTCCTCGGTGAATGGTTCACGACGAGAGAAATCCATCAGTCCGACGGGTTTACCGTCCGATATCATTGGGGCAGTAATAAGAGATTGAGAACCCACAAGCTTGTATATTTTTGATATTAATTTCCGAATAACAAGTCGCGATTTATTCGGTAGGTTGCCAGCATTAGTGAATTCTAGGATCCATTTCTGGATAATCTCCGGATCGTTAATAAGGAACGGTCCATCGGACTGTAAAAGTTTCTGTGTCAAACTCCCTTCCTCAACATAGATGCGAATACTGGGGATCTGCAAACCGATAAGTTTTTCTATCCGCTTCACCATTGACGCCGGAAGGGAAAGATTTTTCATTTCGAGGAGATTTTGATCCTGGTTATATAAATAGACAGTTGTG
>CAYORF010000200.1:0-2026 GCA_964406305.1 uncultured Anaerolineales bacterium
TCCGATGTACTCAGCATAGATAAGGCGGTCTTCTTCATCCATGTCAAGCGGGTGGTATATTGAGTTCCAATCACCTTCTGCAGACCCCAGGTCTTCCAGGGCACACTCAAGGTTTGCAAGTACAAACGGATGGCGCTTGTTTTCCTCAGCATTTGCGTTTAGCGCTGCGATGGCTTCGTTCGCAATTGAGAACAAGAGATCCGCCGGGAATTTCTTCCTCTTACTGAACTTTGTTATTAGTTTTTCCATTATTACCTCCAAAGTGTTAAGAGCCTGTTTAAGAGACTCTTTTAGAGAATCTCCTACCCAGGCTCTTATTCTAGATCTGTCATTAGTTGAGATTGATCTTCGGGTTGTAACGTTTGTTGTTGGAGAAGTGAAAGCCTGAGCCAGTTTCTTTGGATTTTTCAGCCATAGCCCGGGGTGAATATTGGGGCTGAGGTGTGGCCGAAATGCCAGTTACAACAATACCGGTTTTCCCTTCATCGTTTTTTACTTTTCCAATGAAGGCAAAGACTATGGTTGTCTCCGGATCATATTCTCCAAGCTGTCGATCGATACTTAATAGTCCTTGTTCTCCGATCATTTCCTCAAGGGGAAGCAGCTTATCCCTGGGGATATAGCTCCCCACAGCGCCGCGACCGGTCGGTTCGGCACCTGAAGGTAAAACATCTTTCAAGCCGGGAGGGAATTCATTCATCAGGAAAAGGGCCAGAACCCCCCTGCCCCTTGCTTTATATTGACGGTAGATATCCCCGGCAACTTTTTCCCACATCTGACCGATGAGCTCTAGGTGGAAGCGGTCAACATCTCCATGGCGTTCTTGGTCAAATTCATACATAGGTCTCTCCTTTTATTGAAATAACAGGAAAACCCTCCAGTCTAGAAATCAGCTTGGAGGGTTTTGTTAGATTACAGGCAGGACGATCAGAACAAGAAGATAGGCCCAGCGTTTTCGGGAGGTGTATACCCTGCACTGCGGAAGGTTTTTTCTAGTTCCTCAAGATTGTCGAGGGCCAATTTTTGGAAAGCCTTGGGGAGCCCGTAGTCTGTCATAACTTTCCTGATTTCCTGGATCTTGACGTAAATCTTGGCATCATTCTCTTCCTGCCCCATCGCTCTGTAGGCATCCACAAGGACATCCCCTGGAAGTACCTCAAACCCATCTCCGGATTCACTCCAATAATTGGAGAGGGCATCACAGTTGTAACAGGCCACAACAATGGACCATAACTCGGCGTTGTTCAGAACATGTCCAGCCAGGTGATCAGGCTTTCCGGTAAAAACAACCCTGATCCCTTCTTCTTCTACGGGCCAAACCATCACTTCAATTCCGCGAAGAAATCCCCCGTCCAGCTCCCATCCATCGCAGTACCATCCTCCTTTATGTTTCCGAAGGTTAGTCGGCGAGAAATTGCTGTCTTCCCTATTTTCCCCAAACTTGACCTGCAGGGGCTGTTCAGCTTGCGCATTGACCATTTCTTGAATAAGCCCATCGTCATCATCACAGGGTAAGCGTGCTTCCATGACCAGGTCATTCCGGGTGTAGATGGTTTCTTGTTCAAAGCCATCAACGTATCCAAACGATCCTTCCCAGTCTATGGACGGGTGGTAGAGGATTGGAATAGACTGCTTGGTATAGAAATGCTCCCGGGCCTTTAGAACCAGGGCCCCTGGGGTCTTGTTCCGATCGACCTCGTTTTCCAAGAGGGCAGCGATTTTGTCATACTTGCCTAATCCTGGCATTTTTTTGATATCCACCCGGGATAGGATGTTGGTTGCCCAGTCATCAAAGTAGTCATTGATCTCTTTTATGGTCTTGTGATAGGCCTCGTTTTGGATCAGCTTATCTCGGTGGGGAAGCTGGGGGCGAAGTTCTCCAGGCACAGCTCGCGTGTCCACCACCCAGATACCTGGGAGGGTGATATAACGAGAGTCCAGTGAAAATCCTTCCCAGACAACCCGGACAGCGTGGTTGTAATTCCAGGCCACAGAAGAAGTCTCTGTGTGGTGTTTGAGATAAAGC
>CAYORF010000201.1:0-2015 GCA_964406305.1 uncultured Anaerolineales bacterium
TCCGATGTACTCAGCATAGATAAGGCGGTCTTCTTCATCCATGTCAAGCGGGTGGAATGGTTGGTTCCAGTCACCTTCTGCAGACCCCAGGTCTTCCAGGGCACACTCAAGGTTTGCATGTACAAAAGGGTGGCGCTTGTTTTCCTCAGCATTTTCATTCAGCGCTGATATAGCTTCGTTCGCAATAGAGAACAAAAGATCCACTGGGAAATTCTTCCTCTTGCCGATCATTGATATAAGTTTTTCCATCATTACCTCCAAAGTGTTAAGAGCCTGCTTAAGAGACTCTTTTTGAGAATCTCCTACACAGGCTCCTAATCTGTCTCTTATCTTTAGTTGAGGGTCAAAAGTGGGTTGTTTTTGCTGCTGTTGAAGGGACTGTAGGCCCCAAACATCGCACCTTTTTTGTACAGCTCGGCCGGTCTGAGTCCGTAAGGTGGCGTTACATCGAATCCGGCGATCGCGACAGCTTTCGTTCCATTTTCATCTTCCTTGGTTTCGATCATTGCAAACACAATCGTAGTGTCCGGATCATAAGCCCCAATTTTGAGGTCCAACTTGAGAACTCCCTGCTCACCGATAATAGATTCCAGGGTTAGAAGTTCATCCCAGGGAACATAGGCTGTTGCTATGGCTCCATACTTTGCGGATGTTTTAGGAAGATTGGGGATGGGCGGAAGGATCTTCTTCAGCGGTGCAGGGATGTCATCCATCATGAACATTACTACGACGCCCCTACCCTCTTTTTTGTACCGTCCGTAAACCAGCCCTGCGATCTTGTCCCAGATCTGGACCACAAGGGACATATGAAATTTTTCTTTCTTATCCATGTGATCAAAGTTGTTCATATACTCTCCTTTTAGTTGAGATTGATTTTCGGGTCATATCGTTTGTTGTTAGAGAAGGGAAAGGACGAACCAGATCCTTTGGATTCTTCAGCCATAGCCCGGGGTGAATATTGGGGCTGAGGCGTGGCTGAAATGCCAGTTACAACAATACCGGTTTTCCCTTCATCGTTTTTTACTTTTCCAATGAAGGCAAAGACTATGGTTGTCTCCGGATCATATTCTCCAAGCTGTCGATCGATACTTAATAGTCCTTGTTCTCCGATCATTTCCTCAAGGGGAAGCAGCTTATCCCTGGGGATATAGGTCCCTACAGCACCGCGCCCGGTCGGTTCAGCACCTTTTGGCAGCACATCTTTCAAGCCGGCAGGGAAATCTTCCATCAAAAACAGGGCCAGAATCCCCCTGCCTCGTGATTTATATTGACGGTACATATCACCGGCAACTTTTCCCCACATCTGTCCGATAAGCTCGAGGTGGAAGCGGTCAACATCTCCATGGCGTTCTTGGTCAAATTCATTCATGTTTTTCTCCTTTTCTTGAAAAAATAGAAATACCCCCCAGTCTTGAAATCAAACTGGAGGGTATTGATAGGTTTTGATCTGGGATCTTCAGAACAAGTAGATTGGCCCAGCATTTTCTGGAGGTGTATACCCTGCACTGCGGAAGGTTTTTTCTAGTTCCTGGAGATTGTCGAGGGCCAATTTTTGGAAAGCCTTGGGGAGCCCGTAGTCTGTCATAACTTTCCTGATTTGCTGGATCTTGACATATATCCGGGCATCGTTTTCTGCCTGTCCCATCGCTCTGTAAGCATCCACAAGGACATCCCCTGGAAGTACCTCAAACCCGTCTCCGCTTTCACTCCAATAATTGGAGAGGGCATCACAGTTATTACAGGCCACAACAATGGACCATAACTCTGCATTGTTCAGAACGTGGCCGGCCAGGTGATCAGGCTTTCCTGTAAAAACAACCCGGATACCCTCTTCTGTCTCCCAAACCATCACTTCAATTCCACGAAGAACTCCCCCGTCCAACTCCCACCCATCGCAGTACCAGCCTCCTTTATGTTTCCTAAGGTTGATCGGCAAGAAATTGCAATCTTTCTTGTTTTCCCCAAACTTGACCTGCAGGGGCTGTTCAGCTTGCGCATTGACCATTTCTTGAATA
>CAYORF010000202.1:0-2008 GCA_964406305.1 uncultured Anaerolineales bacterium
GCGCTTCCAGGCCAGCACCAGCTGTTTCTGCCGTGCAAATGGAATACCCTTCTTCGGATAGAAGGCTTGTCAGCGAGTCTCGTGTATTCCGTTCAATAACAAGTAGGTTTTTTCATATCCTGCGAATTTGGGTATCTCCCATTTTCGTGCGTAAATATACGGTAGAAATCCAACTTTTTCCTTTCTTTGTTTGCCAAAGCTCAAGTAATTTTGCATTTTGACGAACGAAATACCGATAAGATGGATAGCTAATCGGTATCTCTAATTGTGGATTGAGGATAGTTCTGATACTACTCAACGAAAGACCTAGATAAAGATATTCCTTATTCTGTTCACGATACAGATCCAACACCCTTTCTTTATCACGGCTACCTTTTGGCCTCCCCGGTTTTTTTACCGCTAGCTCTTGCTGCCGCTTGATCAAAGGGAGATTTATATTGTTCATCGCCATTGAAAAACGAGATAACCTTGGGTTGAAAATAAGCTGTGAAATCCGACAAATAAAGAGTGGAAGAAATCAGCTTCCTTCGGTAAAATACATCAGGGATTTGTATTCAAACTTATACGCGGAAAAAACATGGAAAATGAAAAAACAGTAACGATTGGTTCACTAGTTACCATCAAGGAAGGCAAACAGAAGTCAGAGAAATTCCTTGTGGTAGGTATCAATGAGGGTACCTCCAGCGAAGGAAAAATTTCTAATAATTCCCCTATTGGAAAAGCCTTGATGCGACGTCGTGCGGGAGAGAAGGTTACGGCTAAAACACCTGGAGGAATGATCACCTTATTAATCTTGGATATAGAATGATGGGGCGATGCAAGATTAATTAGTGATCCTATAAGGCTTCTATTGTGGAACCTGTGGACTCAGAACTTCCCTCCCCGATTGTGGCAGGAAGAACAAAAACCACATTAAATAGAGCGGGTATAAAAATAGCAACATACCCCCCGCTCCACCCGAGAGCCAGTTAATGACGGATGATCAGGGACGGGAATAAAAAAAAACCGGCTTCGGGTGAGCTTATCCGTTATTGGTTGTCAAATAGAAAAGTATAGCCAGGTTGGATCTATACCATTATCCGCCAGATCGCAGGTCCGAATCCTGCCGGGCTCACCAATAACCCAAAGGGAATTTCCGTTTATTATCCTCATTGTATCTATAAGGTCATTCTGGTAATTTTCCTCCCAAGGGATATCTAATTTGGTGTCTTTTCCGAAGGATCAACAACGTCCACAGGCGAGGGTACCTGGGAAATTTGCCCTTGCCCATTAATTTTGCGAGCTTCTTCAACGCGGGATACTGATATGGGAGCCAGTTTTGGATGCCGTGATTGAATGGGTAATTGATGTGTTGTTCGCCCGGTTACATAGCGTGTTAATTCACTGACACTCAAGTGCTTGATACCCAACCGGTCCATGGTGCGACCCCGGCGCCAATAATCGGTTTGGTGTGCAATGCAGGCCAGGCGAATGATACTTTCCATGCCGCGCACTGAAACACCATAATGATTACCCAGTGATGCTAGGGGTACCAGGCTCATAGGAATATCCTCAGTGATGTAGCGATGGGTTAGGGTGGGTGGTGCGTTGATACCCCGGTAACCAGGGTGGTTATGAACGGCATCGTGCAGATTGTCTCCGTCGGCATTATAGGCCATCTTGAGCCATTCTCTGGCTGTAATCGCTCGCACGCCAACGGCGGATGCGACGGTCACGCGCTCACGATCTAAAACTTCCATAAGGCGTGCCACCGTGGGTGTAACACCGTCAAGATAAAATTGAAATCCACCTTTTGTGGCTTCAATCCACCCAGCATTGAGCATACTGATTGTCGGATGAAAAATAGCTCCGATATTGTTGATGCCGGTTTGGAGTACGTCGCCCCCATCAATAAACTGGGGATATGCAGATGCTAATCTTCCTAAAACCCTGGATGTTTCTGTGGCTGGTAAAGCGGCAAGGGGTACGGCATCTTTGATGCGGAAAATACGCGCCTGGGCGGGCCCAT
>CAYORF010000203.1:0-1901 GCA_964406305.1 uncultured Anaerolineales bacterium
TATGATAATTAAGGAACAAAATCATGATTGATCGGAAATTATTTTCAACTAGTTTGGCGAAATACCAGGATGCGGTAGATACTAAGTTGGTAAAGATGGAAGCCGATGAGATTATGACTCGCATTTGGGCAAGAGACCACACGGTCTGGAAACCTGAACCTGCTGAGATAGCCAATCGCTTAGGCTGGCTCCGTATCCCTGAAATGATGCTAAACGACATCGACCAGATGGAAAATCTGGCAGAGAATCTATTCTCTGAGGGATACACCCACGCCCGATTGTTGGGTATGGGCGGCTCCAGTCTGGCCCCCGAAGTTTTTCGGGAGGCCTTTGGAGTTGGTCCAAAAAATCTAGATTTATCTGTGCTGGATAGCACCGACCCTGATTCAGTTCAGGCATTAACTAAAGACCTTGATTTAACAAAAACCCTGTTTATAGTTGCCACCAAATCAGGCGGTACAACAGAAACTTTATCGTTTTTCAAATATTTTTACAATCAGGTAACACAAGCTGTTGGGGTAGATAAAGCTGGGGATCACTTCATAGCGATCACTGACCCCGGCAGCAAACTTGAGTCTATTGCGAAAACCTATAATTTCCGGACAACTTTCCTCAACGATCCCAATATCGGTGGGCGCTACTCAGCCCTTTCCTATTTTGGATTGGTGCCAGCTGCATTGCTGGGTGTAGATTTAGAGGTTCTTCTCGATCGAGCGCTGACAGCCCAATGCAATTGCGAAAGCTGCAACAGTGTAGTGACTGAAAATAATATTGGGGCTCAGCTCGGCGTTATTATGGGCGAATTGGCAAAGGGGGGAAATGGACATTCAAAGAAAGATAAATTGACTCTTGTCATTTCTCCTGAGATAAGCAGCTTTGGCGATTGGGTAGAACAGCTCATCGCTGAGTCTACGGGCAAGGAAGGTTTAGGTATTCTGCCCGTTGTAGGGGAGCCTTTGGGCAGCCCCGATGTATATGGGGATGATCGATATTTTGTTTATATGCGTTTGACGAATAATGATACTAATGATGCTGCTATCCAGGAACTTATGGATGCAGGATATCCGGTTGTGAGGATAGATCTTGATGATAAATATGATCTAGGGGCCCAATTCTTTCTTTGGGAAATGGCGACGGTCGTAGCTGGATATTGTTTACGGATCAACCCTTTTGACCAACCAAATGTTGAATCTGCCAAAATCCTCGCCCGCAGAATGGTGGACGAATATATGGAAAAGGGAGAACTTCCCTCTGGAGAATTTGCACCCATGACTGCGGATACGCTGGATTCGTTTCTGGATGATTCGGTGTCACCGGGGAGTTACATTGCCCTGCAAGCTTATCTTCATCCCACCTCCGAGGTTAAATCTGCACTGAGAAATCTCCGGTTGAAATTAAGAAATCATTACAAGGTAGCAACCACTTTGGGATTCGGGCCAAGATTTTTACATTCCACCGGGCAAATGCATAAAGGTGATAGTGGAAACGGGGTTTTTGTTCAATTTACATCGAGCACCAGCCATGATATACCGATCCCAGATGAAGCAGGTGAGGATGAATCTGCAATGGGTTTTGGTGTGTTAAAAGCATCCCAGGCCCTGGGTGATGCCCAGGCTTTACTCGATGCAGGTCGGCAGCTGATTCGATTTGATCTGGGGACAGCCATAATTGAGAATTTAAAAAGCTTGGGTGAGTGATATGATCCGAGCGATGATTTTTGATTTGGATGGAACCCTGGTACAAACTGAGCGTCTAAAGGCTTTGTCGTATGCCCGGGCAGCTGTGGAATTATGCCCCTCTGAAATAAACGAAACCGAAGTGATAGAAGCTTTCAAGGAAGTCGTAGGCCTTTCCCGCCGGGAAGTAGCAAGTATATTAATGGAAAGGTTTGATTTAACGGG
>CAYORF010000204.1:0-1797 GCA_964406305.1 uncultured Anaerolineales bacterium
CGTTTACGTAAGTATTATAACATATAGAATATTTGTCATAAATCTAAGACCCTTCTTGCAAACAGTAGATTATTGGTAGTTCAAGATAAGTTTTTTCCACGTAGTGAATTTGTTTGTGGTTCAACGCACAGTCCCCATTCCTGGAGAACAAAATGGTCAAGACATCTAAAAAAATCCAGCCACGAAAGTTTTGGGAAACAGTTTAAGAAACTCCCAATTGCTATAAGGACCAGCGGGGCATTTGAACTTGATCAAGAACTTATTATTCCTGCATCCAAAACAAATCAATGGTTTAATAGGAATACCTTCATGGGAGAAAGAAATGCCAAAACATCTGAAATACCTCTCAATATTATTATTCGTGTCAGCTGCTGTTGCAGCCATAGTTGGTATTGTTGGTTTAATTTCCATGAGGAGTTCACCCTTTGCTGGTGGCGAACCCGTAATTACTGCCTTACCTTGGACGAATAACGTCGTCCTCCAGTTCGGTTTGTTGATCCTGCCTACCACACTTGCCATTTTGTTTATCGTGTTCCTGGGCATTAGCCTCAGAAAGTTGAAACCCTGGGCTCGATATCTCTCCCTGGTATTCAGCCTGGGATCACTATTCTTTGGTCTGGTGAGTCTCATTTCCGGTGATCATAATTTCTCGATTGGATTTCTTATCCAGGTGTATGCTGTCTGGGTATTATTCAGGCCCGATGTAAAAGAAGCCTTTGGCGTTAAGACAAATAACCGACAATGATATTTTGAAGAATGAAGTCATTTAGTAAATTTATTGCATTCTAGTAACCCCCGCTCCACCCGACAGCCGGTCAAGGTGGACGTTCCGGGAAATAGGATCGTCAAAACAAAGACCCGGCTGCGGTTGAGCTCATACGTTAGGTAAACCCGTTTTTTTCCATTGACATAGCATGGTATCCGTGCTATTATGCTATCATGATCCTTAGTTTTGTTGACCAAGGCACTGAAGATATTTTCAATGGCAAGAATACGTCCGCTGCCAGAAAAAAATGTCCCAATCAGATCTGGAGTGTAGCTTTTCGGAAGCTTGACCAACTGGACTCCGCTGTTGAAATGATCGATCTTGCGACCCCACCTGGTAATCATCTGGAAGCTCTAACGCGAGATAGAAAAGGACAGCATAGTATCAGAATCAATAATCAATATAGAATTTGTTTTATTTGGACTCAATCCGGACCATCAGATCTGGAAATTACTGATTATCATTAAATGTTATTGGAGGTTGCACAATGGTTCGTATTCCAAGTGATCGCTCCCCTACTCATCCCGGTGTCATGTTGCGGGAGGAGTTCCTTGATCCTCTGAATATAACTCAGCGCGAGCTTGCTGATGCTATTCTTGTTCCGTATCAGCGGGTGAACGAAATCATTAATGAAAAGCGCGGGATAACGCCAAATACAGCCTTAAGGCTGGCGAAGTACTTTGGCAATACTCCAGGTTTCTGGATGAATCTCCAGCTTCGGTTTGATCTATATCAAGCCCAGAAAGTTGATAAGGATGAGATAAAAAATATCCGGACCCTTAAGTTGAATCATGCTTCGGCCTAGTTATAAATTTCCTAACCCCCCGCTCCACCTGACTGCCGGTTTTTATATCCCTTATCGGTTTTGGTTCCATAATTAATACCAGAAATACCTGGTAGCAGGTGAGCTCATCCGTTAGGCAGCTGATAGAGCAAGCAATACTATAACTCCAACTGCTTTCGAGTTCCACTTTCGTCTAAATTTATTTTGCCCGCTGGTCCGTCAATATAGATGATCAGATTCTTTTCTC
>CAYORF010000205.1:0-1791 GCA_964406305.1 uncultured Anaerolineales bacterium
TTTCCTGGTTGGAAAACGATCTCCTGATCCGGTTTAGGGAGCGCGTCATTCCTCTCGATCTTCCCGTCATGCTTGTCTGGGGAACAATGGTAGCTGAGTTAGAAAAGGCAGGAACTCCCCTGCCCGCAATAGATTCCCTGCTGGCAGCTTCAGCGTCCCAAAGGGGGCTTACTCTGGTGACCCGGAACACAAAAGATTTTGAACCTGCTGGAATCCCCCTCATTAACCCCTGGATTGTATAGCGTGAGCGCCTGGCCCCCCGTTGTTCATTAGTAGGACTTATTCTGAGTGCTTAGTTTTTCAATTTCCATCCTTTGCACCCTGTATGATGATTTGTTTACCAGTTATAAATCCACTCCCCTGCCAGACACTTTTTAGGGATTCCTGTTTACCAAAAATTCCCTTGTTTCTAGCCGCTCTCTCGCCGCCTAGTCGGCTCGCTTTCATTAGGCACTAATAATTGGCAAACATAACAACTTACCAATACGCCTATGCGCAATCCCTCGAGAAGGCTCTTCCTTATCATAATCAAGCCAAAATTCGAAAAGTTACGTTATAGACTGCTTCACCTGCCAGCAAAGCCAGGCGAAGCAGTCATGTTTAGTACCTGATTACCAAACCGGCCAGATCTTTAGACTGGCCATCAATAACAGATATAGGATAACGAGTATCACTAGTATGTCGATTTTCACCTCCCGGATTATCAAAGGCAATACGTACTTATACAAAACAAGAAACGCGACGAAGGCAATCAAAGCACGGACTATTTGCGCCCTCAAATAGACTAACATTTGTAACAGCTGCATATCAACTCCTTACGGTGAATTGGCTTGATTTCCATGTCGGCCGGCGCATTTCTGCCCCGGCCCGGGGATACGCCGCATGGGTCATCTGCCAACACACATACAGGAGCCTATAGATTCACAAGAGATCTAGAAATATTACGAGGAAGATAAATACTAAGGCATTATCAAATAAACGCTTTCCTGGCCTCTCCCCTGCTCCAAGAATTTTCGCATGCAAGTGATCAGTGTCCCGTAACGGGACACTGTCCTGGTGATGATTTGTTTAAGGTATTGTTCCGGGGAGGCTGAAATATGCACGTACATGTTTAGGGCTCCTTTCCAGCTCAAGAAGTTTCTTGACCGGAGCTAGGCCCTGATGTACAATGACATCAGGACGTCCCGCCCGACATCCGCTGGAACGGACCGGGTGGTTGATGTAAAATTGCCGCTGGCACAATTTGCCGGCGGCAGTGCTTTTAATGGGGGAAATGAGATACTACTCTTCTGATTTTGCCAGCGTTTTTAAGGCAGGTTTATAGTCTTTGATGAATTCAGAGACCTGGGCAGCAAACTCCTGATCGATATCCTCGATGTCTGGAGAATGCCCAACAGGTTGGATCAAAATCCGGTTTTGCCCGGGATCCACGGATAGGCTGACCTCGTCACCTTCAGTTAGCTGTAGACCTTCAACAATATTCTCTGGCAAGGCGATAACCAGGTCCTCACCTATTTTGATAATTCTTTGGATCATGGTTTTTCCTCCTTTTTCTTTAGTAATATTAGACATTGGGTTTAACAAAACAACCGCAGGAGAGTTAATGATCTCTTGCGGCTTTTACAACTTACAAAACCCACGGAGTCCGAGGGGTTTAAAAGGTGGTGTATTCACTTTTCTATCATCGTACTATATATATATCTATATGATAAACGATTTGATTCTATGAGTCAAGTTTTTGGTAAGATTTTTTCAAATCCCACACATTTTTATTGAAAATTAGCATAATTA
>CAYORF010000206.1:0-1696 GCA_964406305.1 uncultured Anaerolineales bacterium
ATTCCTGGCCGCAGAATCAATTCTGAATAGTACTTCTTACTCCGTAGCCAGTATCCCAAAATATTCACTATTGCCACCGGGTTTAAGGTGGTTTGTCAGGTAATTCATCGTCTTAGGAGTGGATCCAATGGAAGAACTTAGAAAAACCAATCATGTATTTCCCATAGTGGACTGGGATTTCGAAGACATTGCATTTGATAATGGGTTCATCCTGGATATTGGCGGTGGGGGAGAAGGGGTCATTGGCCAATTGAAAGGAAAAGATGTCGTTGCTATTGATTTCAGGGAAGAAGAACTCCTGGAAGCTGCCGATGGGCCATTAAAGATCATCATGGATGCCAGGGACCTGAAGTTCCTGGATGAGAGCTTTCCCACAGTTACTGCATTTTTTGCATTGATGTACATCAAAGAAAAAGATGATCAGATAAAAGTTTTTCAGGAAGTTGCCAGGGTGTTGAAACAGGGGGGGAAATTCCATATCTGGGAAGTCGATCTTGTGGAAAATCCTAAAACAGACAAGGAATTTTATATTATTCATCTGCGATATAAAACTGGTCAGGAATACAAAGAAACTGGCTATGGGATGCGCTGGCCCAAGTATCCTCGCGGAATGAAGGATTATCTGGAGATGGCTGAAGCAGTTGGGTTGGTGGAAGATACATCTCGCCTTGTGGGAAATACTTTTTACCTTAGTTTGAGAAAACTCTGATCAGGAAGTTAGGTTTTTAATAACTAATAACTGAAAAGGATGACTGGTGAAATTCAAATACAGAATATTCCTGGTTTTTACAGCCTTCATTACCTTGATCTCATGCAGCGGTCCTGGAGAAATAGAGAGCCATGATCTTCAACCAGTTGAGGAAGTCGAGGTTATTGTTCCGCCTTCGAACAATACGGATTATGAGGTGGGAGATATACCGGAGACCGATTTGATCCATGCCCAAGACCTGATTTATAGGGGATTTTTCAGGTTGCCAGAAGGGTCTGGTGGTTCAGATTGGGATTACAGCGGTCACGGATTGACATATTATCCGGACGGTGATCCGGGAGGAGATAATGACGGGTATCCCGGTTCCCTGTTTGGATTTGGACATGACCATCAGCTATATGTATCAGAGATCAGCATCCCTGCTCCAGTGATTACAAATGACCTGCCATCAGCTAATATTGCAAATACCATACAGCCATTTTCTGACCTCACAGATGGGATCTTCCGGACTGAGGAGATGGTAATTCCCCGGGCTGGGATTGCTTACCTGGCTCAGCCTCAACCTCGACTTCATTTTACATTCGGCCAACATATCCAGGATTTTGAAGTTTCTCACGGCTGGGCAGGACTGGATCTGGATCAGCCTAATGCCCAGGGCCCCTGGATATTTGACGGGTATTCAAATTACATTACCAATGATTATCTTTTTGAGATCCCTCCTGATTGGGCCGAGGCGATCGCACCAGGTCCCTTGTTGGCCAGCGGAAGAGCCCGGGAAGGGCTGTGGAGTGGTAGGGGACCCGGTTTATTTGCTTATCGACCGGGCGATATTGAATCGCCTCCCTCAGCTGGAGCTGTGTTACCCGATGTGATCCCTCTCTTGCTATATGGTGAGCAAAATGCTGGGCAACCAGATATTATCAGTTCTTCTTATCAGGCAGTGACCGATTATCGGGAAGCGGACCACTGGTGGGGGGGAGCTTGGCT
>CAYORF010000207.1:0-1621 GCA_964406305.1 uncultured Anaerolineales bacterium
GAACGTTATAACGTTTAAATATTAGAAACCATTAATGGGGTACACGTTTCCAGGTTTGTCCTTGAGTTTTGGTCAGGCTGCGCCACAGACCAAGAACGATAGCGATATTGATCATCGCCAGATAATAAAATGGGACGAAAGGACCTGAATTATTCATGAATCGATCACCAAGATAACCCAGAAGAGCTCCCACATAGACCAAACCCTGTCCGATTAACAGGAGAGGATATATTCTCCCCTGATTAACTAATAATAAATTTGCCGTTAGCATACCAAAACCCAGGAAAGGCACCAACCAGCGCAGGATCTTATGGGAAAAAATCGCTAGGGCAGTAAATCCATATCTGGGATGTAATAAGGTGATTAATTCTGGTAAGGCATTAAAATTCAAGGAAGCTATGCGAATTTTCCTGACGAACTCTCCTTCCATATTCGGGGAAGTTTGTTCTTCAGCAATTGCTAGAGGTTCATAAACTATTTTCTTCATTTTACGAAGCACCATTAGTGTAATTGAAAAATCATCATTCACAATCACTTCAGTAGGTAAAGGATCGATCAGTTCCTTTCGCACAGCAACTATAGCCCCGTTAGCGCTGATCACAGACTTTATCGTCCCCTCTGATTTTTTTATCATATTCTCAAAACGCCAGTACAGCCCCTCCCCTTCTCCTCCCGGGGTGCCACCAGGATTTACTAACTTAAGCCTGCCGCAGATACCGCCCACAGACGGAACTGAAAAATGGCGAACGAGCAGCTTGACAGCATCCGGATGATAAGTAGTATTTGCATCGGAAAATAGAATCAGCTGATCTTCAATTTCAGGGATAAGTTTATTGAGTACACTGCTCTTGCCTTCTCTCTCGGAAAATATTCTGGACCGTATTTGGGGGTTATCTATCGTTTCCAGAATTTGGTTGGTACTATCTGTTGAACCATCAGAGCCAAATACAAAGCTGATTTTATCCCGGGGGTAATCGATAGCCAGGCAATTTTTGATCTTCCGCTCCAGAACCTGCTCTTCATTATAGGCAGAGATAACCATCGTTAAACTTGGGTAATCATTTTGAGCAAGAACTGGTTGTTTTGGAAATAACCTGGCGAGAATAAAAATCAATCCTGGATAAATCAGGTAAGTATAGGCAATTAAACTCAGGCAAAGCCAGAAAATAAATTTCATAAAATCGTTTCTTTGTTAGTTTTTGTGGGTCATTATTCTTGGATTCAAGTTACAAGTGCAACATCACTTAGTTCGAAAAACACCATTTCAGGTGTTCTCATATCCAGACATTTTCTTGGCCTGGTATTAAGTCTTTTTTCTACAAATATTGTTTTTTGATCTGTGATCTTTGAGAAATCACTTCCTTTCTGGAAATACTGCCGGGATAGCCCATTTGAATTTTCATTTGATCCCCTTTCCCAAGAGGAGTAGGCATGAGCAAAGTATACATCAGCATCCAGCTCTTCGGCAAACTCCTGGTGATCCGCAAATTCTTTCCCGTTATCACAGGTAATGGTCAGGGTCTTAGCCTTGTAAGGTGTCAACATCTGAATGATTGCCATTTTAGTAGCCGCAGCTGTGCGCTGATCAATCTTTTTCAATAATGTGAAGCGCGACTTACGT
>CAYORF010000208.1:0-1606 GCA_964406305.1 uncultured Anaerolineales bacterium
AACCACAGGGTACCATGCCTGCCACGCCCTCATCACTTTTACATTCTAGTAACCCCCGCTCCACCTGAGCTCTAAGGTTGACTCGGCGGATCAATGCGGGGTTGTAGTGCTCCAAACATCAAGTCGTATTCATCCATCCAAAGCCTGAGTTTTTCCAGGTCGTAGTTAAAATAAGCATACAAAGCATAACTGGCAGGGCTCTCGACCATGGGATATAACTCTTGAAGAGATTCATCAAATCGAAAATCCCGATAATGCTGCGTTAAAGCCACACCAATTTCGGTTATAGCAAAGCCCAGGTCTTTATCCACAGGAATTTGCCAATCTAGAGTTATTCCTGCTGTCACCATCAGCACTCTAGGATTAACTATGACGAACTGGGCATTGCTATGATTCCACAGGTAATAGGCGACATTCCGTTCTTCACTTGAAGAATCTTTATATGAATAAAGAGCCCATTCGGGATGATATTCTTCAAGCGCTTGCTGCATGACATCAATGGCTTCCCAGATGCCGAGTTCCCAACCGACGTCGCTGTTCTCGTAGATATCGTTATCAATCACATAAATCAGACCAGGATGTAAATCAGGGTACTTGTTCAGAGGAGAGGTGCCAAATGTATCGATCTTCCAGGTACCCCCCTCCTCTACCAGGGCTAAAAAGAGCATCTGGAGATCACCGCTCATTCTAGATCCAGACATCGGTCCTTCTCCCCAAGCCCTGATATAAACAGTAAACCTTTTTCGGTCTTCTGGATCCGTTGGGATCCTACCCCCCTGTTCGGCCACATCTACAGGATATGGCACTATACTGATGATCTCTACATCTTTAAAGAATAGTCGCGACGTCTCAATATAATCTTCGAGACTACGGGGTTTCTGGCCAGCGGCGCTTAATAATTGATAGGCTTTTTCAGGTATGCCGTTTCCCAGGTATGTATAGTATTGGGTGATGACCACAATGCCTGCCGAGTAATCTTGATCCACTGAAACATTGAACTCAGCTGCGCCCGGAGTTGGAACGGCAACAGTGCTTGTCGGGACAGGAGGGGGCGATGGCGTTATAGTGGGACTTCCGGTGATTGAAGGCGAAGGACCTAGCGCTGTTTCAGACAGATCTGCAGAAGGTCTCGCACAGGAGGTCAATAATATTAATGCGATCACTAAAAGTAGGGTTTTGATCTTCTTATTTAACAAAGATCTATTTGGTTTTGTAGATTCACGGCTCAAAAACATACCCCTCTCCTCGAACGCTTTGTAACCATTCCTTATCTTTGTTCACTGATTTTAATTTATTTACCAGGGTTCTTTCTGAACTTTTTTATCTGAATCGATAATTAATATTTGGTTTATTTCGTTGTTATTAGTTTTGTAGTAAAGGTACCAAAATGCTTTATTGCCCTTCTCAGATTGGCCATATACGTGTACAGGGTATTCATGTCCTCGACATAAGACGTTTTCCAGATCCTGGTAAAGAGCTCTTCCTTGGAAACCAGGGTGCCCTTCTTTTTGATCAGGTATTTCAAGACCTGCATTCCCTTGGTGGATAAACGGGAAACGCCCTTCGGAGTAAAGTTCCGTTGTTTTTCTTCGTCCCCGTACTGGAG